>NZ_ARWA01000001.1:0-300000 GCF_000385335.1 Methyloferula stellata AR4
CATGATCGGAATGGGCGGTCACGGTTGGAGCGGCGGCTATGGCGGCCATTACGGAATGGGCGGCTATGGCGGTCATTACGCAAACGGCAATTGCCCAGCCTATGTCTGCCGCCCCTATATTCGGCCCTATCCGCCGGTCGTGCAGCAGACGCCGGTCTATATTCCACGCCCGCAGGTGGTCGTCACTCCTCCGCCGCCGGTTTACGTTCCGCGGCAGCAGGTGGTCGTCGCTCCGCCCCCGCCTGTCTATGTCCCGCGACAGCAAGTGGTTGTCGAGCAGCCTCCGGCACCGGTCTATGTTCCGCGGCAGCAGGTGGTCGTCGAGCAGCCAGCTCCCGCGGCCGTTGTTGCCAGCGCGCCGGCACCGGCGATCGCGACACAAGCCGTTGCGACACAAGCGGTCGCATCTGCTGCGCCCAACTGCAACTGCCTGACGAAAGAATATACCCAAGATGGCAATGTCGTGTTCAAGGACATATGCACGAATGAAGCTGCCGCCGTGCCTGTGCAAAGGCCGGTTGCACAAGGATACTGATCGCAGGCACTGAATAAGACGAGACGTAAAGATAAAGACGGGCGTGATGCCCGCCTTTGTCATGTCTGCGTGTGTGAATTCGCACGCATAGCCCAACCGAAAGAATACAGCGGGTGAACCTTGAACGCATGAGCGACGACCAAGAATTGAAGGCTCTTTCGTGCTGATGCCGGAGCCGCAGTTTTTTGGGAGAACGACAATGACCATGATGGATAAATTCTCTTCCGACTCCGACATCGCGATGTTCGAAGAGATCCAAACCGCCGGAACCTCTTTCGAACACGCCGACGTCGTATCCAATGATGCCGCGATGAGTTTTGCCGACCCCTTGGAAATCTGGGAGTCCGAGCAGACACGCCCGGCCTATTTCTCCGTCTCCGGCGAGATGACGACGAGCCTTTCGGATTCGTTCGATCATTACATCGGGCCTTGCATGCAGCATCCGTTTCTGCCGCAGGCAGACATTAAGGCCAAGCAATTCGCCCGCATCAAATATCTGGTCGAGATGGCCTATGCGGATATTCCCGTCTATCGCGACAAATATATCGCCGCCGGCTTTCATCCGTCCGACCTCACATGCGAGGCGGACATCGACCTCATCCCGATCATCACCAAACCCGAACTCGTCGCGGCTTTCCCGGGACGCTGCATCAATCCGCGCTATGCGATGGAAGATCTCTTCCCCACCCGTTCGTCGGGTTCCTCGGGACAGACGCTTCTCATCCGCGTCGATCCCGATGCGATCGTCACCGACACGATCCAGGGCGTGCGCCAATTCGCTTTGCAGAGCGGACTCAAATACGGGCCGGCCGACCTGCTGACGCATGTCTATACGGTCCCCTGGTGGTTCCCGTCGATCGGCGGCGCCTATCCCGGCGCCTTCATCTCCAGCGTCATTCCGCCGGAGCGCGTGGCCAAACATCTGAAGGATCTCGCGCCCAAGATTCTGTCCTGCTATCCGTCGAACCTCGAGTCGCTTTTGCCTTATGCCGACGAATTCAAATCGTCGCTCATGCTGGCGGTAACGCATTCGGAATATTCGGCGCCGGCCGCCCGCAAGGCAGCCGCGAAAAAGCTCGGCGTCCCGGTGCTCGACGAATATAGCTCGGAAGAAGCGACGCGCATCGCGCTCGAATTGCCCTGCGGCCATTATCATGTCTGCGAGGATTCGGTCCGGCTCGACATCGTCGATCCGGTGACGCTTGCCCCGCAGGTCAAAGGCCAGTCCGGACTTGCGGTGATCACCAATCTCCTCAACGAGGCCATGCCCTTCATCCGCTATATGCAGGGCGATTGCATCACGGAGCCGGCACGGCCCGATGCCTGCGGCATTAGCTGGAAGCAGCTTGAAAGCATCGACGGGCGCATGAACGACGCCTTTATCAATGCCTATGGGCGCATGATCCCGGCGGGCAGCGTGCTCGACATCACCTATCGCTGGATGTTCGATTGCGGCATCAACCTGGCGCAATTCGAAATCATCCAGAAGGCGCATGATGTGGTCGAAGCCCGCTTCATTCCGGGCGCAGGCGTCGATGAAAACGTCATCGTTGGCTCAGTCGGGCATCTCGAAGATCTGCTCGGCCTCTGCCTCGAACACAAGGTGAAAGTGCAAGCCAAGGTCATGGCCTCTTTCCCGGCCAAGACCGGCAAGCGCCGCCCGATCCGCCGCGAGATATAAAGCGGCGCCGTCATGCGCGGACTTGATCCGCGCATCCAGGCACAACAATCGGCGGTGCCTGGATGGCCGGGACATAGGGTGTTCGGAAGAACGCCCGTCCTTCGACGGGCTATGCCCGGCCATGACGGCCAAGAATGAGACACTCAAAGAGCAATGATTCAAAGGCGGCGGAAGAATTCATCGCCCTGTTTGGTACAACGGGAGAAGGAAAATGAGCGGCTCGCTCAATCGTATCGGCGCCATGACCTTGCGCTATTGCTATCTCTTGCGCTCGTCATGGCCGCGGCTTCTCGAACTCGTCTATTGGCCGGCGATGCAAATGCTGGTCTGGGGCTTTCTCCAGCTTTTTCTCAGCGAAGATCATTCCTCGCTCGCGATGATCTCCGGCACATTCGTCGGCGCGGTGCTTCTCTGGGACGTGCTGTTTCGCGGCCAGCTCGGCTTCTCGGTCTCCTTCATGGAAGAGATCTGGTCGCGCAATATCGCAAACCTCATGATGAGCCCACTGCGCCCGATCGAACTCGCCGCTTCCTTGATGCTCGTCTCGGTGCTGCGTCTGTTGATCGGCATGGTGCCCGTCTCGCTCTTTGCGCTCGTGCTCTTCCATTTCAATATTTACAGCCTCGGTCTGGCGCTCCTGATCTTCTTCGTCAATCTCGTGCTGACGGCCTGGGCGATCGGGCTCGCGGTCTGCGGTTTCGTCCTGCGCTACGGCATGGGCGCCGAAAGCCTCGCCTGGTCGCTCGTCATGCTGCTCCTGCCTTTCTGCTGCGTCTATTACCCGGTATGGATTCTGCCGGATTGGCTGCAGCCGATCTCTTGGGCACTTTCGCCGACCTATGTGTTCGAAGGGCTGCGCGCCGCGATCATCGATCAGACTTTTCGTGGCGATCTGATGCTGAAGGCCTTCGCTCTGAACATCATCTATCTCGGCGCCGGCCTCGCGACTTTTATCTTGATCTTGCGCAGTGCCCGCCGCAGAGGCGCGCTCGTCTCGATCGGAGAATAAGCGAATGAACCCCTCGTCCTTCGAGACGGCTGCTTCGCAGCCTCCTCAGGATGAGGGGTCAAGACCCGAGAACCCTCACCCTGAGGAATGCGCGCAGCGCATGTCTCGAAGGGCGAGGGTGATGAAAAGTCAAACGTCGGAGGTACACGACAATGCAAACCACGGTGAATACAGCCACGATCCTCGAAATGAGAGGCGCCTTCTGGCGCGTCGCGGAGGGCACCGCGTCCGAACATATCACATCGCGCGAACCGGCCGTCGTGCTCGAACATGTCGTGAAGGATTACAAGGCCTGCCGCGCGCTCGATGACATCAGCCTCGAAATTCCGCAAGGCGCGACGGTCGGCTTCGTCGGCTGCAACGGCGCCGGCAAGACGACGACGATCTTCACCATCATGGGACTGATCGCGCCCACGTCCGGCCGCGTCATGGTCTTCGGCCATGACATGACGCGCGACCCCTATAGCGTCCTGAGCCGGATGAATTTCGCGAGCCCTTATATGAATATGCCGGCACGCCTCAGCGTGAAGCAAAACCTTCTGATCTTCGCCAAGCTCTATGGCGTGCCGAACGTCAAAGCCAAGCTGGCGCAGCTCGCGCATGAATTCGATCTCTGCGACATCATGGACCGCGTCACCGGCAGCCTGTCGGCCGGCCAGAAAACCCGCGTGTCGCTCGCCAAGGCTCTGTTGAACGAGCCGGACATTCTGCTGCTCGACGAGCCGACGGCCTCGCTCGATCCCGAGCGCGCCGGTTTCATCCATCAAAAGCTGGAAGCGCATCGCAAGAAACACAATGCGACGATCCTCATGACCTCGCACAACATGGCGGAGGTGGAACGGCTCTGCGATCTTGTCGTCGTGATGCGCTTCGGCGCAATCATCGAACAGGGATCGACGGCGGATCTCAAACACCGCTATGGCCGCGAGACGCTTTATGAGGCGCTGGCGAGGATTTAGCTCGCTCGATAATTTTGATACGGATTTAGGAGGTTTCGTTGGCGCTCCGCCCAGCGCGGCTGTCACCGTTGCTATGGCGTTAGGGCGATACCCTATGGCATAGTTAGATGCGCAATGTTTGTTGGTGACCACAAAATGATTGAGCCTATCGAAACGGCCCCTGCAATAATACCGGAAGCGCCAAAGTTTACCGATGAAGAATGGAGTGAAGCACGCAGGAGTGGGGATTTTATGCCCATTCTTTTCGAATGGTATAAATTTGTCGGCTTGCTTGTCGTTCTTTGCGCCAACATCCAGCGCAACTCACCCGCCCTACGCCCCATAGCGCCGAACCAATATCATGTATTGATAGGACTTTTGAGTCGGTGCGCGCGCCTGATGCTCGCGAATATTGCGCTGTCTCATGAGGGCCGTTTTGGAGAGACTACCGCTATCATTGATAGGTGCATATTTGAATCGGCTCTCAACGTGTCGTGGCTATGCACGAATTCCCGTGATGAGAAATTCAAACAATATTTTGCGACTTCTTTGAAGGTTGACATTGAGTTCCGTGACCAGATCGAGAGCAATATCAAAACCCGCGGCGAGATTCTACCGATCGAAAGGCGAATGATCCACTCAATAGAGGGCAAAATTGTCTCGTCAGAGCTTTCCGAAGAGCAGATTCGTCAATCCAAAAAGATGCCTCCCGTAGATGCTATAATGCGCGAACTCAATCTAGATCGAATTCACTATGTCGTCTCACAAAAAATCGGATCTCATCATGTTCATGGAACTTGGTCGAGCCTGCTCTTTCACTATCTTGAGGAAGAAAATGCCAACCCCTTGACCTTCCGGATAAGAGACCACGACTGTGCCACGCATATCAATCAATTTATGTACGTTTGTCAAAACGTACTTCAAGCGCTGCGTGCATACATTCAATACGCACTTGAGGACGGTGAAGAATCGTCAGCTTTCCTGCTACTCTTCGGGGCCACAGAGTCGGATATCATGAACATCTATCAGGAGGCCATTGCCGTCGAAGATCTCAAGCGAAATGCCGAGGGATCGTCCTGAAGTGGAGTCCATTCGCAGCTAAACCAGTTAGGTTCTAGCGTGCGAACGAACCGAGATTGGACCGAACGCGAAACCAACGGCGGGTAGAGGCTTAGCATCGACCGGGCTCCGTATTTTCAATAACTCCCCTTCTCTGACGCTGGCAGAAACTTGAACGGCTCGGCGGGTTTGAAGTCGGCCGAGACCTCGCCCGAAAAAACCTCGCCGTTCGCCAAAGTGAGTTTCTTCACCGGCGCGCCTTGTTTCAGATCGAGCTTCGCCATCTCGACCCAAAACGTGTTCGGCCGTGTCGCCGAGTCGAAATAATAGATCAGGTTCTTCTGATCCGACACTGTGCGCCACAGCGTCGACGCAATGTTCGGATGGCCGGGCGTGGTCGTGCCGAGCGGCACGCTGACGGCGCGTTGCAGGCTCATGACTTCCGCCACGGCTTGATAAGTGAAGGATCGGTCCGGCACGCTTTTGATGAAATGCGGATCGGCCTGTTTGGGGATGGCGCCCAGAAAGTACGAGGCACGCACAAAGCGGTCGGCGGCGCGGCTGGTGCCCGGCAGGAAGACCTCGCCGCCAATATCTTTCCAATAGGCGTTCAGCGCCAATTGCTGATCATAGACCGGCGAATTCGTCATCACGGTAAATTCCTTGCCGTGATGGATGACCAGCTTGCCCTTCACATATTCGAAAATGGCGGAATCGCCGGAGGAATCCGATAGAGCGAGATGCAACACGGCTTGCGCGCCATTGGGCATGCTCGGCGCCAATATGTTGAAGGGCTCTTTCGCAAGCGCCTCGACCGCCTCGTTCACATTGGCGTAATTGTCCAAGGCATATTGGCCCCAGGCGGCGATGGAGAGGAAGGGTTTGCTCTGGTCGGGTTTTCCATAATCCGATTCCGCAAGATAAAGCAGATTGGCGACGAGACCCTTTTCGTTCATGCCGTCGCCGGTACCGATCTCATAGCTCGATGTGGTGATGCTTCCATATTTCGACGTCCAATGAATGGATTTGGCGCCGGCCGCGCCATCGCGTTTCATGCCGGCCGGAAAGGCCCAGAGATTGGAAGACATATCCTCTTCCCAATCCATGTTGCGTCCGGTGAGAACGAGATTGTCGGCGCCGACGAACAGCGTGCGCGTGCAGGCGATGGCCGTATCGGCCACCGGAACTGCGATCAATGCGGTGGAGAGGAGCAAGGCGGTGAGCTTCGATACATGCGGCATCATGGCTTGGCTCCTGAGGATGGGAAAATATCGCGCGGGAGTATTGCCCCACAGCCTTCCAATCGCCTTTGCAATTCATGTCGGATTTGAGAAAGTTTTGTTGGCGCTGCAAAGTTTCGTTGGCGCTGCATGGCGACGATGCGCGGGCAACGTCAGCTTATCTGCCGTCCCGCCGTGTAATATGCGTTTAAACGTGGGCTGCCAAGGGATGCTGCATCACATCCTCTTGCTTCATGACATCCGCCACTTTAGGCTCATCCGCCACGGCGCGAACAATTGCCAATTTAGTGGCCGCGTAATTCCAATCCTGGATTTTCGCATCGTCCGTGGCGTCCCAATGGATGAAGACCCCGACACAAACGAATATATTCGCGGCTTCCTTGGAAGGAATAATTCCGTCTTTGACGGAGTCCACCACCGCCTTTGCCACGCCGCGCTGCGCAGGACCGAACATCTGCGTCGCCTGCTTTGCATTCTTGATCTCGACTTTGTTGAACATCACCGTATTCGGTTTGGCCATCAAGTTGGGCGCGACCAGCGCAAGAAGCGCGTTATCGCCCCGCTTTTGATTGGTGAGCGTGTTGCAAAACGCGGTCTCGGCGGCGCTGCCTCTGGGACCCATGATCAGGTCGATATGGGCCACCTCGTTTCCGTCGCCTACGAGTGCTTCCCCGATGAGAACGCGATCGATCTTCAATGCACCCATTTCAGTCTCCTCTGTTGCTTTGGCGCTTGGCAACGGTTTGACCGATCCGGTTAGGCCAGCATTCCGCGCGGTCTTTGCTCTCGGACGTTCAAAGACGCTAAAAGATGTCCCGCACTCCTGCGTCTAAAGAATTGCTCCCGCGAGCGCATGCGGCGGATGCCGCGCATCGCCGCGCCGGTTTTCCGGACGGACGTACATGATGACAACTTTCGGATGGTCCGTCTTCACCTTGAGCGCGGCGACAAGTGCATCCTCGGCGTCCACGACGATGTGGTCCGCCTTTCCTTCTAGCTTAAGTCCAACCATAAAATGCACTGGAACCTCCTGGGTTTTAGCGATGGATATAATATTCAAGCTGTTCGATCGTGAATTTCTGCTGGCTGATGATCGCTTGAACGAGATCCCCAATTGATATGATTCCGATCAAGCTATCGTTTTCGATGACCGGAAGATGTCTCACTTTTTTATCGGTCATGATGGCCATGCAGTCTTCGACGGATTGCTCAGGCCCGGCATAGACGAGATCCGTTTCCATAATGGCTTGAACTGGAGTGGCCGGAGATGCCCGGCCCTTGAGCACGACGTTTCGGGCATAATGCCGCTCGGTTACGATGCCGACCAGCTCGCCATTGTCGATCACAACCAAGGATCCGACATTTTTTTCGGCCATCTTCTTGATCGCGTCATAGACGGTGGCATCGGGAGATATCGAGAAAACGTCACGTCCCTTGTGATCGAGCAACTGCTTTACGGTTGTCATTTGAAGACACTCCAAAAGCTAGCAAAAGAACAGCCCGCCTCCGGCTGGGTGCGATGCAACGCAAATGCTACTCCTGAACTTCACCGCCCCAATTGAATCATCTGGTTCGCACGCACACATCTATCAAGGGCTCTTTCGTGTGACAGTGGAGCGAACATCATGAAGTTCATCGTAACAGCCACGGGCGAAAATGGAGACGTCGTTAAAACATGCGACACGTCAGAAGCTGCTTTCGAGCAAGCTTCAGCCTTGCTCATGACCGACGCGACTGTCGTGACGATCACCGACGGTGATGGTGCCGAATATGTGCCCGATGAATTCCGCCTGCACTTCCTTGAACATGAGCAGCGGTGAAGCTTTGGATGTGAGATCAAAACAGCCGGCAAGCATCACATGACAGATGACACGACGGGTAATGAGCCTACATTATTATGATGCTGGTCGCGTCACGCTTTCGGTCGGCGATAATGCGTTGTCCCGTGGTGACGGCGACCTCTTTTAATTCAGAGCTTCGGAGGAATCGACATGACGATCCGAAATCCTATCGAATGGAGCGTTGATCACATTGAGCTGACGGCTCATGCCTTGAAATCGGTCGGCTATGCGCTTCATCCCACAGACGAGAGCTTCGACCGCGCGCAACCGCAAGTCCGGCGCATAGCGATATCCGATGTCAAAGACGCCTTGCTCAGCGGTTTCCACGACTTTGCGAGTTATCGGACCGACGTCATTTTCATTTGCCTGATCTTTCCCTTGATCGGCCTCGTTCTCGCAAACCTGACGTTGAGCTTCGGCGCGTTGCCCCTGTTGCTGCCGCTCATATTCGGCTTCGCGCTCGTCGGTCCATTCGCGGCGGCCGGCCTCTATGAGATGAGCCGGGGCCAGGAGCAAGGGAAACCCGTCTCGTGGACGGACGCGTTTGGCGTGTTCAGTTCCCCGTCCATCGCCTCGATCATCAAACTCGGTCTGCTCCTGAGCGGCATCTTCGTTCTCTGGCTGGCAGCGGCATTGGTGATCTACCAGGCGACTCTCGGTCCGGCCATACCGACCTCGATCCCGGCCTTTGCGACGGAGGTCTTTACGACAAGCGCTGGATGGACATTCATCGGCATAGGCGTTGGGATCGGCGCCGTGTTTGCCTTGGTCGTGCTCGCGATCGGCGCCGTGTCCTTTCCTCTGCTGCTTGATCGGCATGTGAGCATATCGACCGCGATCGAGACCTCGATTCGCGCGGTGCTCATCAATCCGGTGCCCATGCTCATCTGGGGACTCATCGTCATGAGCGCTTTGGTGCTGGGAACGATTCCGGCCTTGGTTGGGCTTATCGTGGTCATGCCCGTGCTTGGCCATGCCACATGGCATCTCTACCGCAAGATCGTTCGGTGAATGGCGCTTAATCCGATTCCATCAAGCACAATCACATTACGCAGATTGCGTAACGTGATTGTGCCTATCCCGCTCTAGGTGACGCCGCATTGCGCCGCCGCGCTCTCGGCCAAATCGCTGTTGGAGGGTCCGCTGCCCGTTTCGACATGACAGTCCGGGAAGGCTTCCCTTCCATCGATCCAGGTTTGAAACGCGGGCTCGAAATCCGCAAGCGCGATGAGCAAGGCGCGGCTCAGTTCGACCTTCTCTGTCGAAAGGCCTTTCAGTTTGATCAGGGCGTAATCGATTCCCAATTGCATCAGGAATGAGATGACGACGGGCTCGGCGATAAAGGGTACTCTTTGCTCCTGGGAGGTCAGGCTTGTTTCGCAAGCGCTGCGCGAGGTCGAAAGCATCGTGCGGCAGAGCGAAGGGCGGTGCTCGTAAACCGAACAGCGATTGTCTTCGAGCAGCGGGCAAGGCTTGTCGGCTCCATGGCGGCTTTGCACGTCGAGAGGGAGCATTGCGCGCGTCGCAAGCCGCTCTTTAAGTCTCGCGATCTCGGTCTCTGACTTCGCATCGAGAATGTAGCGCGCGATGCCGAAAATCTCCAATGGCGTAGAGAGAACCATTTGGTGGCAGCAAAAGCTGCATCCGGATGCGCATTCGGCCCCCTTCTCCGATGCGAAATCCGCCACGACTTCGTCGATCGCTTCGCTCCTGCCTTTGGTGATTTGGCTGAGCGTTGCGATGCCTCCGCCGCCGTCCAACTGCAGGCATGTTTGACGATAGGCCTGCTCGAAAACGGCCTTTTGAAATGCGGGATCATCCAAGGATCCCGCTTGTTCCGCCTCACTGGGCTCCACTTCACCCATCTATTTATCCCTCCGGCAGCAGCAGCACCAAGAGCACGAGGCCGTTGAGCAGCGTGAAGCGGGCACTGCTGTCGAGACTATTCCAGGTCGTCGACTGCCACATCATGAACCATTCGCCGCCGATCGTGGTGAAGCCGAGGCCGTAGAGCAAAAGCCCGAAGGTGAGGCCAAGGACGGCCAAGGGCTTGGCTTGCGCGAAACGCCCAGCGTCGCGGCAGGCGGCGAGCAGAACCACGCTCGCCAGCGTAAGAGTCACAGCCGTCAAAATCTCCCAGCCGATGATCAGCCAATAGGCCGCAGCGGCGATCCGCTCATCCGTGATCGCGCGCCATTTGAGCGTGTTGCCGGGAAAGACGGTGTCCATCGCGAGCACATGCTGCACGAAGACCCAGTTGGCCCCGTAATCGGTGACGTTCTCGATCGCAACGAGACAGAAGAAGACGGCGACCGTAGCGACGAGAGCAATTTTGCAAAGGCGGATGAGCATAAGGTTTCAACGGTGCGAGCCAATCCTCTCCCTGTGGGAGAGGGTGCCGCCGGAGGCGGCGGATAAGGGGTTACAATGTGCCAAAACGTAAGGGAAATCGTACCCCCCATCCGGCCGGCCATAGCCCGTTGCTTGCAACGGGCGTCGCTTCGCAGCGCCCTATGGCCGGCCACCTTCTCCCACAGGGAGAAGGGATGCACACTACGACTTGAACAGCTTCAACGCCTCCTCGGCGAGCACGCCGCCGGTGATCTCGACCTTTTCAAACGGCGTCTGCTGCGCGATCTCCGTGCAGGAAATGTCGATCTGCCCCAGATATTTTCCGATCTGCGGCACTGAGGCCGCGTAAACCACGCGCCCAATCCCGCACCAGACGATCGCGCCCATGCACATCACGCAAGGCTCGCCCGATGTGTAAAGCGTGGTGCCTTTCAGCGCCTCGGGCCCGCGCTCGGCGAGAAAGCGTCGGATCGCCACCATCTCGCCATGCGCCGTCGGATCATGCGTCCGCTTGCCCATATTCTCTCCACGCGCCAGGACCACACCGTCGCGCGTAATCACCGCACCGAAAGGAAAATCGGCCTTCGCCGCGAGCGCGATCGCCTCGCGCATGAGCCTTTCGTCGTCGGGCATCACGGGCGTCTGGACCGCTTCAGCATCGGCCTCCGAAGCGGCCGAGGCGGCAACAGCCGCAAGACCTGCCATTGCCGCGCGGCGACTGATCGCGCTCTTTGGCTTTTCCGATTCAGCGTCGAACGTCATGCTGTTTCTCCTGTGCTTGATGCATCATGACATGAGAGCAGAGATTCATATTCAAAGCCTTTAGTTTTGATGCACCATTTTCAACGGAATGTCCGTACTGCTGCGACAACGCTCTGGCAAAGAATGGGAGCGAGACTTAAAAAAATTGGCGTGGCGTCCCGGGTCCGACGAGAATGGCGGTTCTCCGGTTTCAATAGCGTTGCAAAGCGCCATCGGTGATTGGGGAGATTTCAAATGTCTATATCACGGACCGCGATTGCCGCGGTCTTTCTGGCTTCGGCGCTGGTGGCGCCCATATCCGCCAATGCGCTTCCTTTTGATCCGGGCCTCGGTCTGCCAAGCGACATCGAGCATGTCGCGCAGGGCTGCGGTCCTGGCGGATGGCGCGGCCCCTATGGCGGCTGCAATTACGCTCCAGGCGGACGCTGGGGCTGGGGATCGCATTGGGGCTGCCCGCCCGGCTGGTGGCGCGGTCCTTGGGGCCATTGCCGCCACACCACTTATCACGGCCGTCTGCCCGGCGGCGGTTGGAAATAAGCCCATAAGACGAGGCCAGTGTGGTTTCGCAAGAGCTATCGGCGCGCATTCGAGCGCGCCGATTTTGTTTTACCGCGCTGCCGCCTCCGGCAGGATAAAGCCGACCACTTTGGTCTCCGCCCGGAATGCAGCGAGCCTCGCATTCAACGCGTCGCCCGAGAGCTTTTCATCGGCGATCTTGATTCGATAAATGCCGCCGGGCTTTGGGCCTTCGACCAGACTCGCATGGTGCGCCTCCAGAAAGGCCGTCGCATCCTGCATCGAGACGGAGCCTGCAAAAGAGATCAAGGCATAAGTGCCGTTGCTCTCGGTCTTCTCTTCGAGAGAGGCGGTCGTGTAATGCGCACCGGCATGCCGGTCGACGACAAGACCCGTGAGCAAACCAGCTTGCAAGCAGATCACGACGGCGGCCGCCATGGCCGACATGGCGAGAACGCGCGGCGACAGCCCCGATAGAATGCGTGACACCCAGCTAAGCGCCCGTTCACCGATGGACACATGGCGCGGGTGCTCGGCCTCGTAGGCGTCGATCCGTGCCATGAGCCGGTCCATCGTGGCGCCCGACGGCAGCCCGAGGCTTTCGTTCACGGCAATCGTATCGGCTTCTTCGTCGCGGACAAGCGCAAGACGCCGGCGCAACTCACCATCAGCCGCAAGCGCGCTTTCGACCTGCGCTTGATCTTCCGCCGAAAGACGCCCGGTCGCATACCAGGGCAGGAGAGCTTCGGGCGGCGAGAGCTCGGCATCGTCCGGCTGCCCGTTTTTCGCGTCATTCATGGCCAACCTCTATCAATGCCAGCTTGTTTCAAAAGTTCGGAAAGGCGTTTGCGGGCGTGAAACATTCGGGTCTTCACGGTGTTTTCCGGAATTCCTAAAATCACGCTTGCTTCTTCAACGGTGCGCTCGTGGTAATAGACAAGATCGATCACCTCACGATGCGCCGCGGAAAGCGCCGTGATGCAAAGTTTCAAGGCATCGGCCTTTGAAGCTTTTTGCAGCACGACTTCCGGATTATCTGCTGCATCCTCAAGCGCGTCCTCTGTCTCGGGTTCGAGCGCTTCATGCTGCTTTTGACGAAAGCTCGACAAAGCTTTGAAGCGTGCGATCGATAAGAGCCAGGTCGAGACCGACGAGCGTCCTTCAAAACGGCCGGCTTGCTGCCAGACATCGAAGAAGACGTCGCTCATGAGATCCTCAGCCTTGGTCTCGTTGTGGACGAGCCTTTGGAGAAACCGAAAAACCCTTGTGCTGTGCCGCGTATACAGGACTTGCATCGCGCGGCGGTCGCCAGAGGCTATCCGCCTGATGAGCCCTTCATCCGAAGCATCGTCGCTGCCTTCAGCCATCGTCTTCCCAAACCCCTTCCGTCAGCATGTCCACCGGCCAAGGCCATCATGATGCCGAAGCAAGGTTTTGGCGACTCGGCGCGGAGCAAGGACGGGCGAAGCCTGGGGGTCTGATGGCTTCGCCCGCCTCTCCCGGGCGTCACGTCATGTCAGTAGCAGGAAATGACGAGTTCGCCGTAGGAATTGAAGTGCTTCCAGCAGCCGCCATAGCCGGCGCCGTAATAGCCGCGACCCCAACCATGGCCCCAGCCGCCACCCCAGTGGCCCCAGTGGCCGAAGCCTCCACCCCAATGGCCACCGCCGAAGTGGCCGCCACCGAAATGGCCTCCGCCGAACCCGCCCATATGGGCCGAGGCCGATGTCGGCGCGAGAGCAGCACCGGCGGCCGTGGCGCTGAGAAGGACAGCAGCCGCGACATTGCGAAACGAACGATTGAACATGGTAAATCTCCGTGGATTAATCGGGTCGGCATGATCGCGGCCCGGACATCCATGGGTCGCGGCTTCGCTTGATCCGGTTCAATCGCATTTGAGATTTTTTCGGGCCGTTGAAACCTTCCGCTTGTGCCGTTCGACACATCGTCAGACCTGCCGGCGCCGCATGATCCTCCTATCGGGAGACGGGCGAGACAGGCCCTATGATCGATGGGGAGCGCGTTATGAGCCAAGACCCAATTCTGCCAAGTGTCCGGCCGGGAGATGGCCGAACCGGCAAGCGCCACGCATCAGCCCGTACCGCCTTGGCCCTGGTCTGCGCGGCTCTGATGACCGCCGCGCCTTTTTCCGATGCTTCTGCGCGCGGCTTCGGCGGCGGCGGTTTCGGTGGCGGCGGCGGGTACGGTCATGGCGGAGGTTTTGGTCATGGCGGCAGCTACTATAGTCATGGTGGTGGTTTTGGCCACGGTGGCTATGGCAATTCCAGCCGCAACGCCAACTATTCAGGTCATTCTTCGGGATGGGACCACCCATCTTCATCCTACCGTCCGGCAGAACGCGCGCCGGTTCACCAGCGGCCATCGCAGCCCGTGACCTGGGGCGGTCATCCTCCACGCGGCGAAGATCCGGGCCGTGGCACACATCGCCCACCGTGGCACCACCCGGTCTACGGCGGCGGTAATGATGCGCCCATCTATAGCCAGCCGCAGACGCCGATTTATACGCCGTCGCATCCAACCACTTACGCCGATGCGCAAACGGTGAATCTGCCGCGCCAAAACGGCGGTCAGCAGCAGCCACAAAATCAGCCGCAACCCACCATCCTGCGGGCGCGAAGCGGCGTTCCGAACGCGAGCGAAAAGCGCTTCGTGCGGGATGAGGTCATGTTCACCGTCAGCGGATCTCCCGAACTCGCGGAAGCGATCGGGCGGCGGCACAATCTCGTTCCGCTATTCTCGAAACCGACCGCCTTGATCGGCGGCGGTACCATGAACTGTTATCGGATTTCCGATCATCGCCCGGTCGCAGACGTGATCCACGATCTTGAAACCGAACAGCAGATCACCTGGGCTCAGCCGAACTACGTCTTCAAGCTGGATGGCATGGAGACAGGTTCGCAGGGCCTTGCCAGCGCACAATATGCGCTGACGAAGATGCATCTGACGGAAGCGCATCACGTGACCGAAGGCGATCAGGCGCTTGTCGCCGTCATCGACACCGGCATCGACGAAAATCACCCCGACCTTGCAGGCTCAGTTGTCGATCAATACGACGCGATCGGCGGCGACATGCAAGCCAGTGCGCATGGAACCGCGATGGCAGGCGCGATCAGCGCCCATGGCGCGCTCGTCGGGGCGGCCCCTCAGGCCAAAATTCTCGCCATCCGCGCTTTCAGCGGCAATAGCAGCCCTGGCGGCACGACCGTAAATATCATCAATGGCCTGAACTGGGCCTATGAGCATCATGCGCGAATCGTCAATATGAGCTTCGCGGGCGCTTACGATCCGCTGCTTGCGCTGGCGATCAGCTCGGCGCATCGCAAGGACATGATCCTCGTGGCCGCGGCCGGCAATGAAGGTCCGACGGCTGCGCCGGCCTATCCCGCGGCCGACCCGAATGTCATCGCAGTGACGGCGACGGATCGCGACGACAAATTGCTCAGCGCCGCGAACCATGGCTCCTACATCTCGGTCGCCGCCCCGGGTGTGGATATTATCTCGGTCGCTCCGTCTAACAGCTATCAATTCAGCTCGGGGACTTCGATCGCGGCCGCTCACGTCAGCGGCATGATCGCGCTTCTCCTCGCCGAGAAACCCGACCTCGGAGCCGACACGATCCGCCGGGTGTTGAAGGACACGGCGCATGAACTCGGCACGCCCGGTTCCAATCAGGACTTCGGCTCGGGCCTCGGCGATGCCGCGAGAGCCGTGGCCGTGGTCGCCATCCTGCGCGACAAGGACCACACGGTCGCCGAAGCGAACGCACGGCAATAAGAACGCAGGCCGATATCGAAAAAACAGATCCCGGAAAGCTGGCTTTCCGGGATCGTATTTTCGCTTCAGATCATTTCGTGTTGCTTCGGCTCATCAATGCGGCAGAGCGAACACCGTGAGCGTGCCGCCGAGCGAGGTATAGCTCGACAAGGCCGCATAGCCGCCGACCGCGCCAAGGCCGTCGGTCGGCTTCGTCAGACCGGCCGCGAGGCCGATGCCGGCCCAGCCGCCGACACCAGAGAGCACGGCGATATATTCTTTGCCGTCATGCTCGTAAGCCGTGACATTGCCGATGATACCCGACGGAGTTTTGAACTTGTAAAGTTCCTTGCCCGTCTTCGCGTCGACAGCTTTGAGATAGCCCTCAAGCGTGCCGTAAAAGACGACATCTCCGGCCGTCGCAAGCGCACCGGACCAGACCGAGAACTGCTCCGGATCGGACCAGACGATCTTGCCCTTCTCATTGTTCCAGGCGATGAAATTGCCCATGTTGGATTGGCCCGCCGGCGGGAACATAGACAATGTCGCACCGACATAAGGCTGGCCGGCGGTGTAGGTTACGCGGAACGGTTCGTAATCCATGCAGACATGGTTCGTCGGCACATAGAAGAGCTGTGTCAGCGGCGAATAGGCCGCCGGCTGCTCGTCCTTCGAGCCAAGGGCCGCCGGGCAAACGCCCTTGTAGTTTACGTCTTCGCCGGCGGATCCAGGTGCGTATTTGGCGACGACTTCCGGCCGGCCGTAGGTCTTGGACGACTTGTCCATATCTACCTTGGTCGCCCAATTCACCGCCGGATCGTATTTCTGTGCAACCAAAAGCTCGCCATTGGTCCGATCGAGAGTGTAGCCGAAGCCGTTACGGTCGAAGTGGGTGAGGAGCTTGCGGTCCTTGCCGTCGAACTTCTGATCCGAGAGGATCATTTCATTGACGCCGTCATAGTCCCATTGGTCGTGCGGCGTCATCTGATAGACCCACTTGGCCATGCCGGTATCGGCGTCGCGCGCCCAAATGGTCATGGACCATTTATTGTCGCCAGGCCGTTGCACCGGATTCCAGGTCGAGGGATTGCCCGATCCGTAATAGATGAGATTCAATTCCGGATCATAGGAGAACCAACCCCAGGTGTCGCCGCCGCCGATCTTCCATTGATCGCCTTGCCAAGTCGCAAGGCTTGAGTCCTTGCCGACCGGCTTGCCCAGCGCAGTGGTTTTCTCGGGATCGATCAGCGTGTCGCTGTCCGGGCCCATCGAATAACCGCGCCATTTCTGTTTGCCCGTGGCGATATCATAAGCCGTCACATAGCCGCGCACGCCGAACTCGCCGCCCGAGACGCCGACCAGAACTTCGTTCTTCACGACGAGCGGCGCCGAGGTCCCGGTCGCACCCTTGGAAGGATCGCCATCCTTCGTCTGCCACTTGACCGCGCCCGTCTTGGCGTCGAGCGCGACAAGTGTCGTATCGGCCTGATGCAAGAAGATCATGCCATTGCCATAAGCCACGCCGCGATTGACCGTATCGCAACACATCACCGGAATGACATTCGGATCCTGCTTCGGCTCATATTTCCAGATGATCTTGCCTTCATGATTGAGATCGAGGGCATAGACAATGTTTGGAAAAGGCGTGTGGACATACATGATGTCGCCGATGATGAGCGGGCCACCTTCATGTCCGCGCAATACACCGGTCGAGAATGTCCAGGCCGGCGTGAGGTTTTTGACGTTTTCCGCATTGATCTGCTTCAGCGCGCTATAGCGCTGCGACGCATAATTGCCCGCGGGAATCACCCAGTCCTTCGGGTTTTGCGACATCTTTACGAGCTCGTCATTGGCGAAGACCGGACTGGCCGCCATGAGCGCAGCTACGCCGACACAGGAGAATAGCAAGTGTCTACTCATCAACTCCTCCCTTTAGAACGTCTTGCGCATGGCAGATTTCTGCCTGTAAGCGCTAGGCGTTAGTTGGAGTTGGAGAGGTATATTTCAAGTATTTTTTGGAAAAATAAATGTGTATTACAAAATACAGCAAACAACATGCGTAGCGAAAACGCTATAGCGTCGTCGCTTGATTTAAATCTATAAGTATTACGTCTATTTTATATTTGACATCTCACCATGCAGCACCATCTCCAAAAGGCATCAGTGATCCTCCCGCCATGGTCCGTTCTCCCGGGCTCTGGCGGGCCTTTTTCGCGACAGCGCTGATTGGGGAACCAACCGATAGCAAAGGGCGCAGAGCGCGAAGCTGGCGGCGGCCGTCATCCTGCCGTTGAAGAAGAAAAACTGGCGCCATGACACGACGCTCCCTCTTCCGGAACATGTTTGCACATTTCGATTTTCAAACGGCATTTCAATGGCGAATTTTGCGGCCGCGTTCACCGGCCGAACATGTTTCAACCAAACTGTTGCAGGCCCGTTGCAAAGGCTGCGAAATTTTTAAGATTGAATTCCATCAATGCGTGAGCTGAACATCGATTTCATTGCCGACCGTTAGCCTGGCACTTCACGGGTAATAAGCTTCGGTTCAGGACCATCTCAGGGTCCTTCCAGAAACTCGGCAGCATTCATCTCTTCAAGGTCGAGCTGGCGTTCAAGCGCGTGCAAAGCCGCATCGTCAATTTCTTGCGCACGATGCATTCTGATGATCTCGACGCGGCCTGCGGCGATGGCCGCCAAGACAGTCGAAAAATGTTCGTCCCGACGCGGACGCAATTCGTCTTCCGCCTTGCTGAAATGCAAAGAGGCCTTGGCACGATAGCCATATTGTTCAACGAGACGCGGATGCAGCTCCGAGCCGTCTTTTTGTGAAGATATTTTTTTGACCGCCTGCAACTGCACAGTCGCCATCTGGGCGCGTGCCTGTTCAATCGTCAAAGCGCCGTTCGCCGAATTTGGCTTGAGCTTGATCACGCCCAGGCGGCGGATCAAAACACCAAGTGTAGATCCCTGGAGCAAGATGGTCACGAGTATGACGACAAAGGTCATCGCCATGATGAAATCGCGGCCGGCAAAACCGACCGGCAATGAAAGCGCCGCCGCCAAGCTGACAACGCCGCGCATTCCAGCCCAGCTCATGATGATAGGCGCTGCGAAAGGCGGATAGGGACTGAGCCGGCGCAGCGGCGGGATAAGCGCCCGCGGTATATAGATCGACGCAAAAATCCAAACGAAACGCGCGATGATCACGGTGACGACAATCGCCGCCGCGGCTGGAAGAAGCTCGAGCATGGCATGCCAGCCGAAGCGGGCGACAATGCTTCGCAACGACAGACCGATGAGAATGAAAATCAATGACTCGAGAATAAAGACGACAAAGCCCCAGACCGCGACGGCCTCCCGGCGAATATTCGCGGAGAAAACCTCGTGCTGACGCCATCCCAGAACAAGTCCGCAGGCGACCGTGGACAGGACCCCCGAGAAGCCCGCGGCCTCCGCGCCGATATAGGAAATCCACGCGGCCAGAAACGTCCCGATGATTGCCATATGCGCATCGGTCAAACGCCGCAGCATGAAGTCGGTGACGAATGCGAAGAAAAGTCCGGCTACGATGCCGCCGACGGACAGCAGGCCGAAACTTACGGCAGCCTGACCCACGCTGAACGTCCCGGTCAGCGCGGCAGCGACCGCCAGCCGAAAAAGAACGAGTCCGGACGCATCATTGACCAGGCTCTCGCCTTCCAAAAGCAAGACCATGCGCGGCGGCAATGATAGCCGCTGAAGGACGGCCTTCGCAGCGACCGCGTCGGGCGGCGAAACAATGGCGCCAAGCGCGAAACAGGCAGCCCACGGCAGGGACGGCTCAACCCAATGGGCAACCAGGCCAACAATCAAGGTGGTGAAGCCGACGGCGCCCACGGCGAGTTGAAGGATGATCCAAAGATTTTTGCGAAACTCCCGCCATGGCGTGAAATAGGAACTCGAAAGAAGCAATGGCGGAAGGAAAAGGACGAGAACAAGGTCGGGATCGAGTTCGAAATCCGGCAGTCCCGGAATGAAGGCAAACCCGATGCCTCCCAAAATCAAAGCCGCCGCAGGCGGCATCTTCAACCGGCGCGCCGCGAGCTCCAGACCGACGACGGTCGCGAGAAGAATCACGAACAGATCGAAATGCGCGACATTTGTTGTGTGGCTCACGTCAAAGTCTCGTCATTATTTCGGCTTCGAGCCCTTGTCCGCGCAGGCCATAACCCCTCAGCCGAAATAGGCTTCAAGGATGGATTCGTAGATCTTCGTCAGCATCTCGACATCGGCCACGGCGACATGCTCGTTGACGGCATGCATGGTCGCTCCCACCAGGCCAAATTCGAGCACGGGGCAAAAGGCGCGAATGAAACGCGCGTCCGACGTGCCGCCCGTCGTGGACAGTGCCGGCTTGCGGCCTGTATGCGTTTCGATGGCCTGCGCGACAAGCTCTGTGAAGCGATCGGGCATCGTGACGAAGGCCAGCGCATTGCAGGGCTCGAAGTGCAGATCGAAGCGCAGAGGCGCCTGCAGGAGGCCGCATCGGCGCTGCAACTCTTCCGCCAAGGTCTCGGGCGTCCAAAGATCGTTGAAGCGGATATTGAAGCGCGCCTTGGCCTCGGCCGGAATCACATTCCAGGCCGGATTGCCAACGTCGACATTGACGATCTCGAGATTGGACGCATCGAAATGCGGCGTCCCGTCATCAAGCGGCATGCCGTTCAAAACTTCGATAAAGCGGGCGAGCCAGGGGATCGGATTTTCGGCGCGGTGCGGATAGGCGACATGGCCTTGCTTGCCATACACGCTCAAAGTCCCGTTGAGCGATCCGCGCCGGCCGATCTTGATCATATCGCCGAGCGCATCGGGATTGGTCGGCTCGCCGACGATACAATGATCGAAATGTTCGCCTTTGCTTGTGGCCCAATCGAGCAATTTCACGGTGCCGTTGATCGCTGGGCCTTCTTCATCGCCGGTGATCAAAAAGCCGATCGATCCTTTGGGGACACCGTGCTTGGCGACATAGGCAGAGGCCGCCATCGCGAAGGCCGCGACCGCGCCCTTCATGTCGCTGGCGCCGCGGCCCCAAATCGCACCTTCCGTGATCTCGCCGGAAAAGGGATCGAAGCGCCATTGCGTCCGATCGCCGATCGGCACGACATCCGTATGGCCGGCAAAAATCAGATAAGGCGCGGCCGTGCCGATGCGGGCGTAGAGATTTTCAATGTCAGGCTGACCGGGCTCGCTAAAGGTGATGCGCTCGGCCGTAAAGCCCGCGCCTTTCAAGACGCTTTCGAGCAAAGCCAGCGAACCGCCATCCTGTGGCGTCACCGAAGGACAGCGGATGAGAGCCTGGCAAAGATCGGGAGATGTCGCGGGCGACGGCATGTCAGGGCTCATGAGGCATCAATCTCGCGCTGGCTTCGATGGCAAGACACCCAATTCGATAATGGTCCAGATCAGAAGCCCAACAAAGGCAATGTCGATGGCGGCAACCGACCAGCCGGGAACCTCGCCATCCATCTGCGGATAGAGCCAATGCGCGGCGCCGGCCAGAAGCGCGAAAAACGGCACGAGGCCGGCAAAAGCGGCGGGCTTTGCCCGGTCGCGCCAGCGCTTGGCGCTGAGATTATAAAAGGAGATGGCGATAAGGATGAGCGCGAAAATATAGAGCGTCAAATAGACATAGGCCGCGATGACATGCCAATCGAGAAGCGGCGTTTTTGCGAGGTCGTGGCGCATATAAGGCACGAGCAAAAGGCCGACCGCCGTCAAGACCGCCAGAATCGCTCCGAGCCGGAGGCCGCCATGCAACCACGTCTTCCGATCGATCCGTCCCTGATCGGTGCGAAAGAGAAAGCTTGTCGAGGCGGGCATAGAGTCTGCCACGCGCCTAATCCCGCAGCAGGTCGTTGATCGCCGTCTTAGAGCGCGTTTGCGCATCCACGGTCTTGACGATTACCGCGCAATAAAGCGACGGGCCGGGCGTACCGTCGGGCAAAGGCTTGCCGGGCAGATTGCCGGAAACGACCACGGAGTAAGGCGGCACGTGGCCGATGTGGATCTGGCCCGTCGCCCTGTCGATAATCTTGGTCGAGGCTGAGATGAACGTGCCCATGGATACGACAGCGCCTTGTCCCACAACCACGCCTTCGACGATCTCGGAGCGCGCGCCGATGAAGCAATCATCCTCAATGATCGTCGGATTGGCCTGCAAAGGTTCGAGCACGCCGCCTATGCCGACGCCGCCAGACAAATGCACATTCTTGCCGATCTGCGCGCAGGAGCCGACGGTCGCCCAGGTATCGACCATGGTGCCCGTATCGACATAGGCGCCGAGATTGACGAAGGAGGGCATCAAGACCACGCCCGGCGCGATAAAGGCCGAGCGCCGCACCACGCAATTGGGTACCGAGCGGAAGCCGGCCGCCGCATGCTCAGTCGCGGTCCAGCCATCGAATTTGGACGGCACCTTGTCCCACCATGTGGCACCGCCGGGACCGCCCGCGATCGGCGCCATATCATTCAGCCGGAAGGACAAAAGCACGGCCTTCTTCAGCCATTGATTGACCTTCCAGGACTGCGGCCCGACTGCGCCCGCAATTTTTTCGGCGACGCGCAGCTTGCCGGAATCGAGCGCCAGAAGCGCCGCATTCACAGCCTCGCGAATATCGCCCTGGGTCGATGCGTTAATATTGGCGCGGTCTTCGAAGGCGGCCTCGATGATCTTTTCAAGATCGAGCGACATGATGGAAAGCTCTCTGGTCTGATATTCGACCGGAGGTTTCGTCGCAGGCGGTCCATCTGTCAATGAATTTTGACGCCAAACAAGGCTATTGGGCAAAAGGGCCCTCAGGATGAGGATGACCGATAGGCGACGCTCAGGCGCCTTTGAGGATGGTCTTGACAAGAAACTCAACGAGGTCGGTCGTAGCGAAATCGACATGATCCGGCACGGCTTCGCTGGTGATCTCGCAGGCCTCGCGATGATCCATAAGGCCCGGCTTCGGCATCACGAGCACGGTTTTCATGCCATGGGCATGCGGCACGAGCAGATTTTGCGGGAGATCCTCAAACATGCAGGCGGACGCCGGATCGACCGCATGTTTGTCGAAAAACCGCTCATAGGTCGCAGCCGCCGGCTTCGGCAGAAAATCGGCAGCGGCAATGTCGAATATATCATCCAGCATGAAGTCGAGGCCGAGCGCCACCGTCGTCCGCATGGCATGATCGCGCGACCCATTGGTCAAAATCAATTTGCGGCCCGGCAGAGCCTGGATGGCCGCGGCAAGCGAGTGGTTCGGCTC
The DNA here is from genome assembly GCF_000385335.1 of Methyloferula stellata AR4. Taxonomy (NCBI): domain Bacteria; kingdom Pseudomonadati; phylum Pseudomonadota; class Alphaproteobacteria; order Hyphomicrobiales; family Beijerinckiaceae; genus Methyloferula; species Methyloferula stellata. Next base: position 22,998 of record NZ_ARWA01000001.1, read on the forward strand.
GAGCGATGAACGGTCGATATCATGCACGAAGGCGAGGAACTGCTCGGCGCTCACATCGTGATCGACCATCAGTCCGCGCAAAGTCGTGCCATAGCGCAGATAATAATATTTTTGCAGCGCGCGGGCCGAGATGCCGTCGAGCCCGAAGAGATGGCCGAGGAAAAGAGTGATGCGCTGATCGATCTTCGGCCAAAGATCGCAGTCCGGCGGGTAAAGCGTATTGTCGAGGTCGAAGATCCACGTGTCGGTCCGCGCAAAACTCTCCCGGATCAGCACAGCATCGCTGTCGGGCATTTCATCGTTTGGATTCGAGTCCGAAAAATCCAGCATGCGGTCTTCGTCACTCCGATTTTTGCCGCTCCAACCTTTATCGTTCAACGTGTGATCAGCGTACCCGCGCCATGATCCGTCAAAAGCTCGACGAGCACCGCATGCGGTATCTTGCCGTCGAGGATGACGACGCCTTCTACCCCCTGCTCCAGCGCGTAGATGCAGGTCTCGACCTTCGGAATCATGCCGCCGGTGATCGTACCGTCGGCGATGAGGCCGCGAATTTCCTCGACGCGCAAGGCCTTGATCAGGTTCTTATCCTTGTCGAGCACACCCGGCACATCGGTCAAAAGCAAAAGCCGCTTGGCTTTCAAAGCGCCGGCTATCGCGCCAGCGAACGTATCCGCATTCACATTATAGGTCTCGCCGTCGAAGCCTTGCGCGACCGGCGCAAGCACCGGGATCAGATCGCGCCCCAGCACCTGATCGAGCACCGTCGTATCGACTTTCGCCGGTTCGCCGACAAAGCCGAAGTCGATCTTTTCTTCATGGCCCGGTGATGTCATCACCATGGCCGGCGGCATTTTGCTGGCGATGACCATATTGCCGTCCTTGCCGCACAATCCGATCGCATGGCCGCCTTCGGCATTGATGGCGCCGACGATCTGCTTGTTGATCGATCCCGCCAGCACCATTTCGACGATTTCGATCGTCGCGCGGTCGGTGATGCGCAGGCCGCCGGCGAATTCGGTCTTGATGCCAAGCTTTTCGAGCATAAGGCCGATTTGTGGACCGCCGCCGTGGACGACCACCGGATTGACGCCCGATTGTTCGAGCAAAACCACATCGCGGGCGAAATCCCGTTCGGCGCCATTATCGCCCATGGCATGACCGCCATATTTCACCACGACGATCGCCTCGTCATAGCGCAGCATATGCGGCAAAGCCTGCATCAGGATCTCGGCGGTTTCCTGCGGGCTTGCCTTGTGTGTTTCGTTCATACTCTCGGGTCCAGGTGAGACCTGCCCTTCCTACATTTTTGTTGTGACAAGCTCAACGTGGCTTGGCCGCCGCCCGGCTGCGCCGGGGACGGGTGCATGAGATGGGCAGGAAGGCGCTTCTTTTCAACCGGCCGGCGGCAGGGAGCTGCCTGGCGGATTATGCCGTCTCGAAGACTGTCCGAAGCAGTTGGAGCTGCGTTTCGAGGTGGCGCGGGGCGGCCACGACCGGCTCTTTCTTGTCCTGCGGCTGATAGAGCAAACGGTCGATGTGAATGATCCGGGCTTGCAGGCGGATGGACAATTCGACGAGCTCGAGGAGACGGGCGGGCAATCTCGCCAAAACATCGGAGCCCGAGGCTATGTCCTGCTCGACGAGGCGGACCTTGCGCTTTTCGGTCATGGCCTCGTTTGTCGTCAGCTCGCCTTCATTGACCGCGCGCTGCAGGAGGAGCCAGGAGGCAAGCTGCATGAGCCGCGTCGTCAGGCGCATGCTTTCGGCGGCATAGGCAAGAGCTGCCATGCGCGGCAGGCGCTTAGCCTCCTCGCGGCCTTCGCCGTCGAGGTAGGATGCGGCATCTTCGACAAGGACCATGCCTTCCCGAAACAGAGCCTTGAATGAATCCGACGACGCGAGTTTCGCGGCGAATGACACCGTGCCGTCTCCGACGGAATTCAATTCTCTCACCATGATACGCTCTACCTTCATCAACACCCGGACGAGGGCGCCCTTCAACCGCAGCAATAGTAGCGCCAAGTGAGTAACCCTGCTTGTTCAGTTTCTATTAGGGTTAACTTTTTTAATAAAATAGGCACGATTTCGGCCCGGTGCGCGCGCCGGAAAATGCAACCGGATGGGGTCGCACTTATGCGTCGGGGCATTGTCTAAATTGTGAATTTTTAGCGAAGCGCCTGATAGGCCCACAGCTATGAACGCCTCGGAGGCGCGAGCGTGGCAGGCCTAAAAAAGGAGCCGCGAGAGCGGCTCCTGAAGTCTATGTCTGGGAGGTGTGAGACAGAGGAAAAAACCAATCCAAAATCTCGATGAGTTTTCAGAAGTAACCTGCAAAGATTAAGAATTCTTTATCATATTCTGCGGGCTCGAAGCGGCTTCGATTCGGCAGCGCTTCGTCCATTGCGGCACAGGCCGCGTCCCGAAACGACCGCGACAGTGCCGGAAGAAGCCATCTCACAATTTGAAGAGGGCGGCCGCGGCGGCCTGCGAGTCCTGCTTGAAACGCTTCGTCTCTTCGAGGCGGGTGATCTCGGCCTTAAGCAGCAAAATGCGCTCGTCGAGTTCGGCCACGGATAATGTATCGAGGACCTGGCCGATTTCGTGGGTCATGGGCCGTTTGGGCGGCGCCCCGAAGGTTTTTTCGTCATCCTCAATCATGAAATCCCTCCCGAAAGATCAGATCCGAGATTGCCACGCGCCAAGATCAAGAGACAGCATCGAGCGACAAGACACGATCTCGTCTCTTTTCAATGGTGAATTGGGTCAGAATATCATTGCATCCAACCCCTTCATGCCTATATCTTAGGCTATTCCCGTCATGAATGTTGATTTGAGCCCTATTCCCAGCGGGGCACGCCGCGCTGGGCGGCGACGGTTGATGTTTCACAGCCTTTCATCGAACCGAAGGAGAAGATCATGAGCAACGCACCGCTGATGCCGAAAGCAACGGCCGTTTGGCTCGTCGAAAACACCTCCTTGACCTTCGATCAGATCGCGAATTTCTGCAAACTTCATCCGCTCGAAGTTAAAGGCATCGCCGACGGCGAAGTCGCGGCAGGGATCAAGGGTCATGATCCGATCACGTCCGGCCAGCTCACCCGCGAGGAAATCGCGGCGGCGGAGAAAGACCCCGAGCACGAGCTTCACCTTGCGCCGACCAAGGTGAAATTGCCGGAGCTCGCCCGCAAGCGGGGCCCGCGCTATACGCCGCTGTCGCGCCGCCAGGACCGGCCAAACGCCATTTTATGGCTGGTGCGCAATCATCCGGAGCTGAAGGATGCGCAGATCATGCGCCTCGTCGGGACGACGAAAACGACGCTGCAGTCCATCCGCAACCGCACCCATTGGAATTCGGTGGCGCTGACGCCGATGGATCCTGTCACGCTCGGCCTCTGTTCGCAGATCGATCTCGATTTCGAAGTGAACCGCGCCGCCAAAGACCGGACGCATGTGCCGGAAGACCACGGCCAGACGCTTCTGCCCGCCGATGTCACGACCCGGCATCCCGATGCGCCGATCAACGACGCCGATGTGTTCAGCCCGTCGCCGGCACATGAACCCGAGGAAGGTGCCGATCTCACCGTCGATTCGGTCTTTGCCAAGCTGAAAGACCTCAAGGTGCATGAGTCGGACGAGTAAGCTCGCGCAATCAAGTTTACGCAGATTGCGCAGGCTTATCTGCGTGTAAATCTTCGCTCAAGGCTCATCGCCTAGTCTTTGCCGAATCAGGCTGTCCCGCCTGCGGTTTGGAGATGACGATGAGCCTGACCAGGAAAAGCGGTTTGAGCCTTGCGGCCATCGGTTTTCTGCTCGCCGCATGGCCTGTGCAGGCGGCCGATTACGACCAAACCTATGCCGCCCCGCCGCCGCGCCTGGCCGGACGGCCCTTCGTGCTCGATCCGCGCTGCCGGGTCATTCCACAGCCGGAGTTGGATTTCTACGGCAATACGGCGCGCTTCAGACCGACCATCGTCTGCATGTCGCGCGGACTTTTGGCGGATTCCTTCGGGCCCTACCCGTTTCACTATCCCTATTACGATCGCTGAGACCAGCGCTCAATCAATAAGCCGTCATTGCGAGAAACAGAGTGACGAAGCAATCCAGGCGAGGCTGAAACTATGTCTCTGGATTGCTTCGCTACGCTCGCAATGACGATTAAATAATTGAGGCCGTACCCTAAAACAGCGCGAGCACGCCGGTATAGCCATAGATGCGATCGCCGGCGATCTCGCCATTGGCATAAAAGCCGATCATCGGAATATCGCCCAGGATAGACTGCACGAGTTCGACTTCCTCGGCCGCCGACTCGAACATGTTCGGCCCGCGCGCGCAGCAGGAAACGTAAAGCGCGCCGCGCGGCGTGCTTGTTCGTGCATGAAGCTTCTGCACCATGGCCGTCAGATCTTTCGTTGCCGCATCGCGATTGCGGCGGCAGAAGAAGAGCTTCTGCCCGACTTCGACATTATCGGCGACGGCGACATAGCCGCGCTCCGTATCGATGCCCGCGATATTGCGCACGACATAATCGCCGGTGTCGCTTTGCGGCACCGGAAGCCCGACATGTAAGGCCTGCAAAAGCACGCGCAAATCGGCGTCCTGCGCGGCGGAAAGATCGTTGAGCAGCGCCTGCAAGGCCGGTTCGCCGTCGATCGTCGCGACCAGGCCTTCGTAAGTCTCGGTGATTGTGCGGATTGGTCCGATCGCGCTGCAGCCTTGCGAAATGCCGATCGACACGGGAATCGCCGGGCTCAAGAGAAGCCCGGAAATACCGCCGGTCGTAATCTGGTCCGCGACCTGATCGTAGAGCTTCGTGCGCGAGGCCGTGAGGCCACCAAGCAGATAGGCCTGCGAGGCGGAGCCTAAGGATTTCAAGAGCTCGTCGAATTGGCGGTTGCGCGGATCGACATGTACGATCGCCGTCGCCATCCCGAACACATCCTCAGCAAAAGGCTTCGACGGCACGCCGCTGTAAAGCTGATAGGCGGTTTCCGGCCACGTGGAGATCATCGCCGCGACAGCCGGCTCGTTATAGGTGGCGCTGCGTCCGGCGATCACGCCGAAGCCGACGGTGCCGACCCAATGTTCGACTCCGGTTTTGGCACGCAACTTATCGACGACGCTGGCGAGATCGGACTTCAGCCGGTCGGTCACATAGACGAAACCGAGCGAGCCGCCGCTGCCCTGCGCCATCAGATCGTCGGCGACTTTATCGGTTGCCCGCAGCGCGTCATCGTCGATAGCAAGCGCCGTTCGAAAGGCTTCAGCCGATCCCATGATGCTTCTCCGCATTCGCCAGAGTGCTTATGATCGCACTCATACGAAAGAAGAGCAATGTAAATGCCAAGATGAGCGCATGAACCTTAGCCACGCGCTGCGCAAATTTTCAGCCTTCGATTTCTTCCCGCAAGATTTCAAGCGCAAGCCATTCCTCTTCAGCTTGCGCGAGATCGGCTTCGGCTTTGGCAAAAGCGGCGGAAGCTGCCGCAAACTTCGCCGGATCGCGATTATAAAGCTCATGATCTGCGAGAACTGTTTGCAGCCGTGCCTGCAATACGCGCAATTCCTCCATACGCTTCGGCAAGGTTTCGAGCGCGTGCTTTTCCTTGAACGACAATTTCTTCTTGGCTTCTGGCGCGCCAGCCGGCACCGCCGCGACCTCGCGCTTTTTCTTCTCAGTGGGCGCGGATGAACCTGCCGCCTCAACCCCGGCGCCGCGCTGGCGCACCATATCCGAATAGCCGCCGGCATATTCGACCCAGCGTCCCTGCCCTTCCGAGACAAGAACGGACGACGCCACGCGGTCGAGAAAATCGCGATCGTGACTGACGAGGATCAAAGTGCCGGGATAATCCGACAGCATTTCCTGCAAGAGATCCAGCGTCTCGAGATCGAGATCATTCGTCGGTTCGTCGAGCACCAGAAGATTGGAGGTGCGCGACAAGGCCCGCGCGAGCATCAACCGTCCGCGTTCGCCGCCGGACAGGCGCTCGATCGGCGTGCGCGCCTGCTCCGGCCCGAACAGAAAATCCTTCATATAGCCGATGACGTGCTTACGCTCGCCATTGACCTCGACATAATCGCTGCCGCCGCCGGTCAGCGCATCCTTCAAGGTGGTCTGCGGCGAAAGAGACGTGCGCTTTTGATCGAGCGTCGCCATTTCGAGATTAGCGCCAAGCCGCAGAGATCCCGAATCGGGCGCGAGGCTTCCGGTCAAAAGCGAGATCAAGGTCGTCTTGCCGGTGCCATTGGCGCCGACAACGGCGAGGCGGTCGCCGCGCAGCACGCGCGTCGAAAAATCCTTGACGATGGCACGCTCGCCAAAACTCTTGCTCAAGCCCTTGGCTTCGATGACGAGCGTGCCCGACTGCTTGCCCTCGACTGCGACGAGTTTCACATCGCCCGCCGGACCCAGATGCTCGCGATGTTCCTTGCGCAAGGTGTGCAGCCGCGCGAGGCGTTTTTGATTGCGCTTGCGCCTTGCCGTAACGCCATAGCGCAGCCAATCCTCTTCCATGGCGATGCGGCGTTCAAGCTTATGCTGTTGCGCCTCTTCTTCTTCGAGAAGCATATCGCGCCAAGCCTCGAATTCGGCAAAGCCGCGATCGAGCTGGCGCGTCTGCCCGCGATCGAGCCACACGGTCTTGCGCGACAGATTTTGTAAAAAACGCCGGTCATGGCTGATGATGACAAGCGCCGAACGCAGGCCCTTCAGCTCGCCTTCGAGCCATTCGATCGCCGGCAGATCGAGATGGTTGGTCGGCTCGTCGAGCAGCAAGATGTCCGGTTCCGGTGCAAGAACCCGCGCGAGCGCGATGCGCCGCCCTTCGCCGCCCGACAGACGCGCCGGATCCTCATCGCCTGAAAGACCCAAATCGTTCAGAAGACGCAGCGCGCGATAATGATCGTCATTGGGCCCAAGGCCGGCTTCGACATAGGCGAGCGCCGTGGAAAAGCCCGAAAAATCCGGCTCCTGCGGCAGATACCGCAAATGCGCATCGGGCTGCAAAAAACGCACGCCGCCATCGGCCTCGATTTGACCGGCCGCGATCTTCAAAAGTGTCGATTTGCCGGAGCCGTTGCGCCCGACAAGGCACAGGCGCTCGCCCGGGCCGACCGAAAGATCGGCGCCTTCGAGCAAAGGCTTTCCGCCGAGCGTGAGCGTAATGCCTTGAAGGGAAAGAAGCGGTGGGGCCATGGCCTTCGATATGGGTCATAATCGGGCAAATTCATAGCATTTCCGGCGGCGCCCCTCACGCCGCGATGTCGCGCCCTGAACTTGGCCTGGGGCTTTCCCGCAGAAGCAGGTCAACTTCATGTAATCTTCGTAATGGCGGTAACGAAACGGCACAGGCCTGCGTATGTCTTCATGCGGGAGTGACGTCGAGCCGGATCAATCCCAAGGACCGGGCCGACCCTAAGGAGACGACATATGCTAAATCGCAGACATCTTCTTCATGCCGGCCTTATTGGCGGATTTGCCACGATTATAATCGGCCGGCTAGGCCTTGCCCGTGCCGCCGAGGCGGCTAAGACCTATGAGGTCACGCACACCGATGCGGAGTGGCAGACGTTGCTCTCGCCCGATCAATATACGGTTCTCCGGCACGAGGGGACCGAACGGCCCTTCACAAGCCCGCTTCTGCATGAAAAACGCGCCGGGAACTTCGCCTGCGCCGGCTGCGACCTGCCGCTCTTTTCGTCGAAGACGAAATATGACAGCGGCACCGGCTGGCCGAGCTTTTGGACGCCTCTCGATAAGGCGGTAGACGAGACGCAGGACAATTCCTACGGCATGGCACGGACCGCCGTCTCATGCCGGCGTTGCGGCGGCCATCTTGGCCATGTTTTCAACGACGGACCGAAGCCGACCGGGCTTCGCTACTGCATGAATGGCGTCGCCATGAAATTCGTCCCCGAGGCCGCCTAGCGCGGGGATGAGGGGCACACGATGATCCTGTTTATCATCTCCTATCTCGGCGGGGTGCTGACCATCCTCAGCCCCTGCATCCTGCCGGTGCTGCCCTTCATTTTCGCGCGCGCCGATCAGCCATTCGTGAAGAATGGTCTGCCGCTCCTCATCGGAATGGCCATCACTTTCGCGGGTGTCGCAACGCTCGCCGCCATCGGCGGCGGATGGGCGGTGCAAGCCAATCAATACGGACGCTTCGCAGCACTCGCGCTTCTGGCTTTTTTCGGCATCACGCTGCTCTTTCCCGAACTTGCAGACCGGCTGACGCGCCCGCTGGTCGCGATCGGCGCAAAGCTCTCTCAATCCGCCGATGACCAGGCGCAGACGGGTTCGTCCTTCGCCTCGTCGTTTTTGCTCGGCATTGCGACGGGCCTGCTTTGGGCGCCTTGCGCCGGACCTATTCTCGGCCTCGTTCTGACCGGCGCGGCGCTCCAGGGCGCGAGCGTGCAGACGTCGCTTCTGCTTCTTGCTTATGCCGCCGGAGCGGCGACCTCCCTCGGCCTCGCGCTTCTCATCGGCGGACGGGTCTTCGCCGCGATGAAGCGATCGCTTGGCGCCGGCGAATGGATCAGGCGCGGTCTCGGGGCCGCCGTTCTTATCGGCGTCGCGGCCATAGCGCTCGGCTTCGACACCGGCCTGCTGACCCGGATTTCGCAGACGCAAACAGCGTCGCTCGAACAGGCTTTGGTCGATAAAGCACAGCCGAAGACACCTGATGCACCATCCTCGTCTGTCGTGATGAGCGGCGATCACGATGGCAAGATGACCGGCGGCAATGTCATGACCGGCGGCCCCGGCATGATGATGGCCGCGAAGCCCGAAATGACGGCCGCATCGAGCCTTCCCGTCGAAGGGCAATTCCCTTCGCTCGCGGGCGCAGTCGAATGGCTGAATTCGCCGCCGCTCACGGTGGAAGGCTTGCGCGGCAAGGTCGTGCTGATCGATTTCTGGACTTATTCCTGCATCAATTGCCTGCGCGCGATTCCTTACGTCGAGGCCTGGGCCGAAAAATATAAGGATCAAGGTCTCGTCGTCATCGGCGTTCATGCGCCGGAATTCGCCTTCGAGAAGAATATCGACAATGTCCGGCACGCCGTGCAGGACCTGAAGATCACCTATCCGGTCGCAATCGACAATGATTATGCGATCTGGCGCGCCTTCCATAACCAATATTGGCCGGCGCATTATTTCATCGATGCGCAAGGCCGCATCCGCCATCATCATTTTGGCGAAGGCGACTATGACGAGTCGGAGAAGATCATTCAGCAGCTTCTCGCCGAGGCGGGCAGCGCCGCGGTGCCGAGCGGCATTGTAACGGTGCATGCAAGCGGCGCCGAAGCCGCCGCCGATATGGCCGATGTGAAATCGCCCGAAACCTATGTCGGCTACGAGCGCGCCGAGAATTTCGCATCGCCCGGCGGCGACGTGCGAGACGCGTCGCATGTCTATGCTCTGCCCGAAAAGCTCGCATTGAACCATTGGGGCCTCGCGGGCGACTGGACGATCGAAGGCGAGCGCGCCGTTCTCAACGCAGCGCCGGGATCGATCGCCTATGATTTCCACGCCCGCGATCTTCATCTCGTGCTGGGCCCGGCCGCCGATGGCAAGCCCGTACGGTTTCGCATCTCGATCGATGGCCATGCACCCGACGGCGCGCAAGGCGTCGATGTCGATGCAGAGGGTAATGGCACGGTGACCGGGCAGCGTCTCTACCAATTGGTCAGACAGAGCGGGCCAATCGCGGATCACGTCTTCAAGATCGAGTTTCTCGATCCGGGCGTGCAGGCATTCGCATTTACGTTTGGATGAATCCTCTTCAACGGCTGTCGCAAAGGAGATCCCCATGAGCCTTCGTCAGATCATATCCACTCATCGTCTTGCCGGTTGGGTGAGCGGAAGCTTGCTTGCGCTCGGCGCAACCTTCGCGCTGGTGGCGCATGGCACCGCCGAGACGGCGGTTGCGATCCCTGCCCCCGCCATGGATGAGCCCGCGCCATCCGGCGCGACCTCTGAGACGGCTGTCTTGTCCGGCGGATGTTTCTGGGGCGTCCAGGCCGTATTCCAACACGTGAAGGGTGTCCACCGCGTCGTCTCCGGCTATTCGGGCGGCGCGAAGGATACGGCGTCCTATCAGCAGGTCAGCACGGGCCGCACCGGTCATGCGGAATCGGTCGAAGTCACCTTCGACCCGCGCCTCGTCAGCTATGGCACGATCCTGCAGGTTTATTTTTCGGTGGCGCATAATCCGACCGAACTCAATCGACAGGGGCCGGATACCGGAACCCAATATCGCTCGGCAGTCTTCGCGGCGAATGACGCGCAGAAAGAGGTCGCCGAAGCCTATGTCGCGCAGCTCGATAAGGCAGGAGTCTTCGCGCATCCGATCGTGACGAAGATCAGTCCGCTCACAGCCTTCTATCCGGCCGAGGATTATCATCAGGATTACGCCACGCGGCATCCCGAGAATCCCTATATCGCCTTTAATGATCTGCCGAAGGTCGATAATTTGAGCCGGCTGTTTCCGGCACTTTACACGCCGAAAGCCAAATTGGTCTCAGCGGGAACGACGAACTAGAGCCTCGGAATAGAAGAGGCGGAAAGCGCGGCGCTTAGATGCCGAGCGCAGCCTTCAATTCGAGCAGATGATCGCGCTTCTCGACCGCGAGCCGGCGCGTCTCATCGGTTTGGGCCGCGGCGACTTCGCCTTCCGCCGCCTTGATATCGGCGCTGAACTCCGCAGCGTCGAGTTCTTCGAGCGGCACTGCATATTCGGCAAGAATCGTGAGACCATGCGGAGCGACGTCGGCGAAGCCGCCGCGCACGAAAAGCTTCGTCTTCGACCCCGGCACGCCTTCAACCGAAACGACGCCGGGCTTCAAGGTCGACATCAAAGGCGCATGGCTCTTCAAGACCGTGAACTCGCCTTCGAGGCCGGGCACGGTGACGGCTTCGACGTCGCCCGCAAAAATCAATTTTTCAGGCGAGACGAGTTCGAAATGAAATGCCGGCATAATGCGCTCTCTGGAACAACCCTCTCCCATAGGGAGAGGGTGGCTGGCAAAGCCAGCCGGGTGAGGGGTTACTCGGCCAATGAGAGATCGTAACCCCTCATCCGGCCCAACTACGTTGGGCCACCTTCTCCCACAGGGAGAAGGTTAACCGCGATTACTTCACTTCGGCGGCAAGCTTCTCGGCCTTCGCGATCGCTTCTTCGATCGAACCGACCATGTAGAAAGCCGCCTCCGGCAGGTGATCATATTTGCCCTCGATCAGGCCCTTGAAGCCTTTGATCGTATCGGCGAGCGCGACGAGCTTCCCCGGCGAACCGGTGAAGATTTCCGCGACATGGAAGGGCTGCGACAGGAAGCGCTCGATTTTCCGCGCGCGCGCGACCGTAAGCTTATCTTCTTCGGAAAGCTCGTCCATGCCCAAGATCGCGATGATGTCCTGCAAGGACTTATAGCGCTGCAAGGTCTGCTGCACCTGACGCGCGACATTATAATGCTCCTCGCCGAGGATCAGCGGCGACAGCATGCGCGAGGTCGAGTCGAGCGGATCGACCGCCGGATAAATGCCCTTTTCCGCGATCGAGCGCGACAACACAGTCGTCGCGTCCAAGTGGGTGAAGGAGGTGGCCGGCGCCGGATCGGTCAAGTCGTCGGCCGGCACATAGATCGCCTGCACCGAGGTGATCGAACCCTTGGTCGTGGTGGTGATGCGCTCTTGCAGCGCGCCCATGTCGGTTGCGAGCGTCGGCTGATAGCCGACCGCCGAAGGAATACGACCCAAGAGCGCCGACACTTCCGAACCCGCCTGCGTGAAGCGGAAGATGTTGTCGACGAAGAAGAGCACGTCCTGCCCCTTGTCGCGGAAATCCTCGGCGATGGTGAGGCCGGACAGAGCAACCCGGGCGCGGGCGCCGGGCGACTCGTTCATCTGGCCATAGACCAGCGCGCATTTCGAGCCCTTGGCCGAGCCGCCATGTTCATGCGGATCGACGTTCACTTTGGACTCGATCATCTCGTGATAGAGATCGTTGCCTTCGCGCGTGCGCTCGCCGACGCCTGCGAAGACGGAATAGCCGCCGTGCGCCTTGGCGATGTTGTTGATGAGCTCCATGATGAGCACGGTCTTGCCGACGCCGGCGCCGCCGAAGAGACCGACTTTACCGCCCTTGGCGTAAGGCGCCAGAAGATCGACGACCTTGATGCCGGTGACGAGGATCGCGCCCTCTGTCGATTGGTCCGCATAGGCAGGTGCCGGCTGATGGATGGCACGGCGCGCGGTCGTATCGACCGGGCCCAGTTCGTCGACCGGCTCGCCGATGACGTTCAGAATGCGGCCAAGGCATTCCTCGCCGACAGGCACCATGATCGGCGCCCCGGTGTCGATGACTTCCTGGCCGCGCATAAGGCCTTCCGAGACGTCCATGGCAATGCAGCGAACCGAATGTTCGCCGAGATGCTGCGCCACTTCGAGAACCAGGCGATTGCCCGAATTCTTGGTTTCGAGCGCATTCAGGATTTGCGGCAGGTGGCCTTCGAATTTCACGTCGATGACCGGACCGATCACCTGGGTGATGTGGCCTACGGGCTTGTTGGTTGCGGCAGCGGCATCAGCCATGGATTCGGCTCCTCTTACAACTCGGTTAGTGGCCCACCGGAGCCCGCATCCTGAGGAGCTTGCGAAAGCAAGCGTCTCGAAGGACGAAGGCGGCACGCCGCGTCATTCCTGCATCACGATCCCTCGCCCTTCGAGACGCCGCCTTCGGCGGCTGCTCAGGGTGAGGGGACTTTAATTACAGCGCTTCCGCGCCGGAGATGATTTCGATCAGTTCCTTGGTAATCATCGCCTGACGGGAGCGGTTATATTTCAATGTCTGCTTCTTGATCATTTCGCCGGCATTGCGCGTCGCATTGTCCATCGCGGCCATGCGGGCACCTTGCTCAGACGCGGCATTTTCAAGCAAGGCGCGAAACACCTGCACCGAAATATTGCGCGGCAGAAGCGTCGACAGGATCGCTTCTTCGTCGGGCTCATATTCATAGACGGCATGTGGTCCATGCGTGCCCTTGGCCGTCTCGAATTCCGCCGGAATGAGCTGCAACGCCGTCGGGATCTGCAATATCACCGAACGGAAGCGTGAGAAGAACAGCGTGCAGACGTCGAATTCGCCCTCATTGAACATGGCGATAATCTTGCGCCCGATCACGTCCGCGTCGCTAAAGCCGAGATAGCGGACGCCGCGCAAGTCGATCAGGTCGATGATCTGCTTTTCGAATTGACGCTTGAGCTGATCGTGACCCTTCTTACCGACGCACAGGATCTTGACCGTCTTGCCCTGCGCCATCAAAGCGAGAGCTTTGTCGCGCGCAAGCCGCACGATGGAGGAATTGAAGGCGCCGCACAGACCACGTTCGGCCGTGCAGACCACGAGCAATTGAACATTGTCGCGGCCAGTGCCACCGAGCAGCAACGGCTTGCTGCCGCTGAGTCCGGAGGAAAGGCTCGCCAAAACCTTTTCCATGCGCTCCGCATAGGGCCGCGCGGCCTCGGCCGCGAGCTGCGCGCGGCGCAGTTTTGCCGCCGCGACCATTTGCATGGCCTTGGTGATTTTCTGCGTCGCCTTGACGGAGGCGATGCGGTTTCGCAGGTCCTTTAGCGAGGGCATGGCTTATCCAATCGGATCGATCGTCGCTGCGGTTGAATGGCTCATGCAAATGTCTTCAGGTGGGCTTCGACGATCGCTTTCAGCTTCGCAGCCGAATCGTCGGACAGATCCTTGGAGGTCCGGATCGTCTCAAGGAGATCGGCATGCGTGGTGCGCAGCAGGCTCAAGAGCCCATCCTCGAAAGCCCGGATCTTGCCGACCGGCAGCGCATCGAGATAGCCGTTGACGCCGGCATAGATCACGCAAACCTGTTCTTCGATCTTGAGCGGCGCGAATTGCGGCTGTTTCAGAAGCTCGGTCAAACGCGCACCGCGAGCGAGAAGGCGTTGCGTCGTCGCATCGAGGTCGGAACCAAACTGCGCGAAGGCGGCCATTTCGCGATATTGCGCGAGCTCGCCCTTGATCTTGCCGGCGACCTTCTTCATCGACTTCGTCTGCGCCGAGGAACCGACGCGCGACACCGACAGACCGACGTTCACCGCCGGACGGATGCCTTGATAGAAAAGATCGGTCTCGAGGAAGATCTGGCCGTCGGTGATCGAAATCACGTTGGTCGGAATATAGGCCGAAACGTCGTTGGCCTGCGTTTCGATGATCGGCAGAGCGGTCAGCGAACCGGCGCCCTTGGCGTCGGAGAGCTTCGCAGCGCGCTCCAGCAGACGCGAATGCAGATAGAAAACGTCGCCCGGGTAGGCTTCGCGGCCCGGCGGGCGGCGCAACAGAAGCGACATCTGACGATAAGCGACAGCCTGCTTCGAAAGATCGTCATAAATCATCAGGCCGTGCATGGCATTGTCACGGAAATATTCGCCCATGGCGCAGCCGGCGAAGGGCGCCAGGAACTGCATGGGCGCGGGATCCGACGCCGTCGCGGCGACCACGATCGAATATTCCATCGCGCCGTGCTCTTCGAGCGTCTTCACGAATTGCGCAACAGTAGAGCGCTTCTGGCCAATGGCGACATAGATGCAATAGAGCTTGGCGAATTCGTCTGTGCCTTTGTTGATCGCCTTCTGGTTCAAGATGGCGTCGAGCGCAATGGCCGTCTTGCCGGTCTGGCGGTCGCCGATGATCAGCTCGCGCTGGCCGCGACCGATCGGGATCAGAGCATCGATCGATTTGATGCCGGTCGCCATCGGCTCATGCACCGATTTGCGCGGGATGATGCCGGGCGCCTTGACGTCGACGCGGGCACGCTGCGTGGCATTGATCGGGCCTTTGCCGTCGATCGGATTGCCAAGCGCGTCGACGACGCGGCCCAGAAGTTCCTTGCCGACCGGCACGTCGACGATGGAGCCGGTACGCTTGACGGTCTGGCCTTCTTTAATTTCGCGGTCGGTGCCGAAAATAACGATACCGACATTGTCGCTTTCGAGGTTGAGCGCCATGCCGCGCACGCCGCTTTCGAATTCGACCATTTCGCCGGCCTGAACATTGTCGAGACCGTAGACGCGGGCAATGCCGTCGCCGACGGACAAGACCTGCCCTACTTCTGTTACTTGGGCTTCGTTGCCGAAGCTCGCGATCTCGTTTTTGAGAATCGCGGAAATTTCAGCGGCGCGGATATCCATCAGCCGACCTCTTTCATACGTGTGCGGATCGAATTGAGTTTGGTTTTGAGCGAGCCATCGACCATCCGCGAGCCCAGTTTGACGACAATGCCGCCGAGGATCGCAGGATCGACTTTGACTTCGATTTCAACGGTCTTGCCGCCGGAGGCCTGGCCCAAGGCTTCCTTGAGCGCGGCGACATACTCGTCCTTCAAGGGCTCAGCGACCGTCACCTCGGCACGGATCACGCCTTTCTTGGCGTCGGCGAGGATGTTGAAGTCGCGGATCATATCCTGGACGGCGAAGAGCCTGCGCTTTGCGGCGACAAGCTTCAAGAAATTCGCGGCAACCCCTGCGATGCCCGCCTGAAGCGCGATGGCACCCAGCGCCTTGACCTGTTCGTCGGCCGTAAAAGCCGGGCTTTTGATGAAGCGCTGCAGATCTTCGCTGGTATTGACCAGATAGGTGAAATTATGGAGGTCGGCTGCGACTTGATCGGTGAGCGAGGACTCCTGCGCCAGCTCAAAGAGCGCCTGCGCATAACGTCCTGTCATGCCCGAAACGAGTGTTTGTTCTTGTGCCAACGCGTGAACCCCCGACCTTGCGCCTTCACGCCCGGCTCAAAGGATCCAAATTCCTACGGCTTTTGCCGCAAAACCTCGAAGCCCAGGCTGTCGTGAAAACGGGAGAGACGTATCCAAACACATCCTCCCAAAGGCGAGGGTCCCCTAACATATGACATTTTCGTGCGCAACCCTAAGCTCAACCGGCGCGGCAGCATGGCGCGCATTTCGAACGCGGCGCGCGTCGCCTCTTTCATGCAAACCGATTCAATCGTGCCCGAAGCCGCGCCAGCCTCCACGAAAAAGGCATGGGATCGCCTAAAGCCCGTGCAGGAATAAGCCGAACTCAAAGACCGTTGCGCATGACTTCGGCAGCTTCGCATTGGCAGCCTGCAAAATGGCGCCACACGAAACAAATGTCGTGCGATCGACGATCGCGCAAATAAGCTACGTCTCGAGATTGCATTCTGCGCGGGACGCCGGCGGACACATCCTGCCGAATCCAGGCAATCCAGGCGCGCGAAACATCTCAGCCACAGGGACCCAGAAAAACGCGCCAGAAGTGGACTCTTCGACTTAGGCACGTTCCTGGAGCCCGCTTCGCCGTGATACGATTATTGCCTAACCCGGCTAACATGCACCGCACTTGGGTCGGGACCGAAAGCTGCCGGCTATTTAACAGAATAGCGACGTAAAATAGGACGTCTTGCAGCAGTGTCGCATTATGGGTCAGATAAAGCTTGAACATGAGGGTAAAACGGGGACTCGCCGCATTCCCGCCATCAAGCAACGGTTAACCATGAGAGCGATTGCCTCAAATACAACGCTTGTTGTGAAGTTTCGATCAAGGTTGACGGAACCCTCGCTTAACCATCGGTCCCTTAGGACTAGGACACGTCCGCTGTCATGTGTGAAGGAGTAAGGGTATGAGGCTTTCCAGCCAGACAGGTGGCTTCAAGCTTGTCGCCGCATTGGTTATTGCTCTGGCGATGGGCGCTTGCGCCAAGAATGCCGAAGATCCCAATGCCGCCTATGGCGCGGCCTCCCCCGGCAGCCCGCAGGATTTCGCCACCAATGTCGGTGACCGCGTCTTCTTCGAGAGCGATTCCACCGAGCTGAGCTCCACGGCTCAGGCCACGCTCGACAAGCAGGCCCGCTGGCTGACGCAATATGCCCGTTATAGCTTCACGATCGAAGGCCATGCCGACGAACGCGGCACGCGCGAATATAATTTCGCGCTGGGCGCCCGCCGCGCCGAGGCCACCAAGAGCTATCTGATCGCACGCGGCATCCCGGCCTCGCGCATCCGCACGATCAGCTACGGAAAAGAACGCCCGGTCGCGGTCTGCAACGATATTTCCTGCTGGTCGCAAAACCGCCGCGCCGTGACGGTGCTCGGCGGCAACCAATCCTGACACAAGCGGGTAACGTCCCGCTTTCCTCCCAGGCCAGGATAGACCTGGAGCATGTCCCGGAAAGCTATTCGCCTTTTTCCGACATGCTCCCCCTTTGATTTGAGCGCCGCCCCAAAGCGGCGCTCTTTTCGCTAGCGCTCCCTTTGCGCGCCATCTTTATCCAAAAAGTCTGCAACTTTTTGGGATGGCTCTCGGCCTGCGCATCATCTTTATCCAAAAAGTCTGCAACTTTTTGGGATGATGCGCTAACATCCACGCATGAGCGTCACGATCTATCACAATCCGAAATGCGTCACCTCGCGCAAGGCCTTGGGCCTTCTCCGCGATGCCGGGATCGAGCCGAAGATCATCGAATATCTGAAGGACCCGCCGTCCAAGACGAAGCTCACCGAGCTCGCGCGGTTGGCCGGCCTCAAACCCCGCGCGCTGCTGCGCAAAAAGGAAAAGCTCTACAAGGAACTCGGCCTCGATGCGCCGGATGTCACCGATGCGCAAGCAATCGAGGCGATGCTCGCCCATCCGGTTCTGATCGAGCGGCCGATCGTGGAGACCGACGGCAAGGCCGTGCTGGGCCGCCCGCCGGAACGCGTCGAAGACATCCTGCCCGCAGCGAAATCCTCGAAAAGCAGCAAGCAGAAATAACTCCGGCGCCGATTCATTTGAATGGCCGCGCCTTGGCGGGCCCGGTTGCGCCATAAAGCCGTTTAGAATAGCGGTGGCCCGCCGCGGCCTATTCGTCTGGATCGTCCTTTATGCGTTCACTTCAATTTCGACACGACATCAATGCGCTTCGCGCTGTTGCCGTTCTCGCGGTCGTTCTGTTTCACTACAAGGTCGGTATTTTCCGCGGCGGTTTTGTCGGCGTCGATATTTTCTTCGTCATCTCCGGCTATCTGATGACCGCGATCATCACCCGCAGATTGGAGAAAGGCGCCTTCAGCGTCTTCGGCTTCTACGGAGACCGCGCGAGACGCATCGTTCCACCGCTCGTCGGCCTGATTTTGGCTCTGCTGGTTTTCGGTTATTTTTTCATCGACCCCTATAATTACGAAAAGCTCGCGTCTTCGGGGGTCTCGGCGCTTCTCTTCTATTCGAATATCCAGTTCTGGCAAGGCACGGGATATTTCTTGCCCTCGGCCTACACGAAATGGCTTCTGCACACATGGAGCCTTTCCGTCGAATGGCAGTTTTACATCATCTACCCCATCATCATGCTCGCCTTGTATCGCGTCGTGACGGCGCGGCGGTGGATGGTGCTTATGCTGTGGGGTCTCACGCTCGCATCATTCGCGGCCTCGGTCTGCTTTTCGAAAAGCTTCCCGACATCGACATTCTATCTGCTGCCCTTTAGAGGCTGGGAACTGCTGGCCGGCGGCATTGTCGCCTTGCAATTCAACGACGAAGGCACCCGCGACAAGAGGCTGTCCTACGCGCTCTTGGCCGTCGGCCTGGCGATGATCCTTTATGCGATCTTCAGCTTCAACGAGGCCACGCCTTGGCCCTATTACTGGGCCGCGATTCCGGTTCTGGGAACATGCCTCGTCATCGCCGCGCGGCAAACCGAAATAAGGCTCTTCAAGAATCCGGCCTGCAACCTCTTGGGAGAATGGTCCTACTCGATCTATCTCTGGCATTGGCCGATCGCGGTCGCCGCCTATTATTCCGGCTACATCCATACGACGCCGCTCAAGGTCATTTGCGAACTTGTCATACTCGCGGGGCTCATCGGGTTCGGCGGCTATCTCGTGACGATGCTTCAAAATCTTTGGAAAAGCTGGGCAGCAGGTTGGCCCGCCCCGGCACGGGCGCTCACAGCTGTCGGCGTCTTCTTGCTCGCGCTTGGAGCCAATATCACGGTTTCCGCGGATGACGGATTGGTCAACCGGATGGCGGGAGGAAGCCGTTCCATCAATGCCTTTACGCAGGCTACAACCGATTTCGTCTTTCCCGGCAATTGCGATGGGCCGGGTGGTGACGGAACGGTGAGACCGTGCCGCGTCGGTCAAGGCAATGGCGACGGCGGTGTTCTATTCATCGGCGACTCGCAAACCATGCAGATCTACGCGCATTTCACCGCAGCGATGGCGCAGAAATACAAGACCTCCTTCACATTCCTCGCCGCGCATGGATGCGCGCCAGTGCCGGGCATCGGACAAACTTTCGCCAGCGAATTGCCCTGCGGGGACTTCATGACGAAAGCGTTCAACTTCGCCGAGGCCGGCAATTATAGCCGCATCGTGCTGGTCTCGCGCTGGAGCTATATCCAGAACGTTTCAAATCTCGATTCGACTCTCGCTTCTTTAAGCGGCCGCCTGATTGCCTTGACGAAGCGCGGCGTGAAGGTCGTCATCCTTTCGTCGACGCCTGTGCCTGAACTTGACCTGCCTCAAGAGCTTCTGCGCCGGAAGTTTTTCGGGTATTCGACCGGGGATATCGAATATGAAGATCGCGCCACCTTCGAAAAGGAACTCCTCAGAATCAAACCCCGGCTGAAATGGCTGGCTGAGACGACCGGCGCCGACCTCGTCGACCCATTCGACTATCTTTGCGACGAACATCACTGCCCGTTGCTCGATGCAAACCAGGAGTCGCTCTATTCGGACCAATCGCATTACCGGGGCCGATCGGTAAAGGGGCCGCTCTTTAAATTTCTCGACGGTGTCGCAGGCCTGGAAGAGACCGCGCAGCGGCATGCGAGCGAGACACCATAAAGTCATGCCAGAGACCGCAATGAACTTGCCGCAGCAGGCCCCGCGCAATGGCTGAAGTCCGATTTAGATCCGACATCAACGGGCTCCGCGCCCTTGCGGTAACGGCCGTCGTTCTCTTCCATTTGAAGCTGGGCTTCGTTCACGGCGGGTTCGCCGGAGTCGATGTTTTCTTCGTCATCTCCGGCTATTTGATGACTCTCATCATCACCCGCAGAATGGCGAAGGGCAGCTTCAGCCTCATCGGTTTCTACCGCGACCGCGCCAGGCGCATCGTGCCGCCGCTCTACGGGATGATCTTCGGCCTGTTCGTCTTCGGCTATTTTTTCATCGATCTTTACGACTATCAAAAGCTCGGCTCGACAGGCATTTCGGCGCTTTTGTTTTTTTCAAATTTCCGCTTCTGGGAAGCGACCGGCTATTTCGACACGACGAGCGCCACCAAATGGCTTCTGCACACTTGGAGCCTTTCCGTCGAATGGCAATTCTATCTGATCTATCCAATCATACTCATGGCGCTCAATCGCTTCGTGACCGCGCAACGATGGCGCTTGATCATCCTATGGTCGCTTACGATTTTGTCGCTTGCCGCATGCATCGCCTGTTCGACGGCGCACCCGGCATCGACATTTTATCTGTTGCCGTTCCGGGCATGGGAGATGCTGGCCGGCGGCCTCGTCGCCCTGCAATTCGACAAGGCCCCAAACGATAAAAGACTGGGCCTCGTTCTTTTGATCGTGGGGCTCGCCCTCATTGTCATTGCATGTTTGACCCTCGATGCGCATAGGCCGTGGCCCTATTATTGGGCCATCATTCCCGTGACGGGCACCTGCCTCGTCATCGTCGCGCGGCAGACCGAGACGGTCTTATTTGCAAATCCAGTGTCCTCGTTTCTAGGCGCGTGGTCCTATTCGATCTATCTCTGGCATTGGCCTCTCATCGTCGCCTGGCATTACCTCGGCTTCGATGGAACTCCGCTTATCGATTTCGGAGCCCTTCCCGTTTTCAAAATCATTGGCGAGGCTTCAATCGTGGCCGCGCTGATCGGTCTTGGATATTATCTTTGGACACTCTACCCGAAATTATCCGCGAGCCTCCGGCGCAGGCTTGAAACCGGCAGCGCTATCGGCGCATTCGCACTCACTCTTCTGTTCGCCGCCGTCATTACCGTCAGCCATGGTCTTGCCCAACGGCTCCCTGACGGCCTGCACGCGTTCGAAGCCTATAACAAGGCCATATCCGATTGGACTTATCCGGCGCGTTGCGCGGGAGCGGGACCGGACGGGGCGCTAAGACCTTGCCACGCCGGCGCGGACAAACCTGATGTTTTATTCATCGGCGATTCCTTCGCCATGCAATTATACCCGCGCTTCAAGGACGCGGCGGCTCTTCACGACGGCCGGTCATTTACGTTCCTGACGGCCGCCGGCTGTCCCGCGCTCCTCGGCGTCGAGCGCAATGACGGACCCTTCAATTGCGCTCCGTTTGTGGAAAAGGCCTTCGAGCTCGCTGAAAGCGGCGGCTATCGCCGCGTCGTGCTGATATCGAACTGGTCCGAATATTTTTATCCCTTCGACAGCCCCTTTTGCTTCACCGCAGATGGAAGCTGCGTGATGAATTTAACTCCATCCGCGAATTCGGAGCATCTCGCGGCGGCCTTTGCGCGCACGACCAGCCGTCTGGCCGCCTTGAAAAAACGCGGCCTGGATTTGGTCATCATCAGCTCGACGCCTTTCGGCCGTTTCGACGTGCCGATCGAACTCGCAAAGCGGCGGTTTTTCGGGCGCAAAACCGATGATGTGGAATTCGTCGACCGAAGCGCGTTCGAGGTTCGAATCGGGGTGATGAAGAGCCTCTTGAAAACGATGGCCGAGGCGGTGGGGGCGACCTTCGTGGATCCGCTGCCTTATCTCTGCGATGCCCGCCGCTGCGCGACGATCGACGGCGAAGGCGTCTCGCTCTTCGCCGATACGATCCATTACCGATCCGAGGCGGTAAAGAGTTCGCGCTTTGACTTTCTCAACGGGGTCATAGGCCTGACGCAGGCCGCACGCTAGATTCCGCAGTTTGCCGATTTGCATTTCTACCGCGACTCTGGTGCTTTCTGGTAGATTTCGAATCGGCACGAAACATTTATCCCGTTCGGCGCGAAACCGTTTTGAGAGGATGCGCATTGCACCTCGCTGACGAGGGGGATCAGCATGGACATGGAGCTGCCGTCACCCGAGCAGGTCGCGGCGATTTTGCCCAAATGGCGCGCCGAGCACCCACGGCTAGATGCCATGCTCGAGCGCTATGGCGAGCCGGTCAAAGCCCTGCGCCATATGGGGCTTCTACTCTGGCAGCAAGGCGATCTCGGCCCGGCGACGCAAATGCTGGCGGGCGCCGTCAGCCTTTCGCCGGCGGAAGCGCCTTTATGGAGCGGCCTCGGCGGCGTTCTCTTTGCCGCCGGTCACCGGGCGGAGGCAGCGAGCTGCATCAAAAGCGCGCTCAGCCGCGACCCGACACAGGCCACCGATTGGCTGATGCTCGGCACGATCCACAGCACGGAGCCCGACACGAGCGTTGCGGAAGAAGCGTTTCTGAACGCCTTGCAATGCGATCCGAATTCGCCCGACGCGGTGATCAGCCTCGGTTTGCTCTATACACGGACCAAACGCTACGCCGAGGCCGCACGCTGTCTAAAAGATGCGGTCGCGGCCGGCGCCGAAAGTCCAGCCGTTCACACATGTCTGGCGCAGACTTTGTTCAATCTCGGCGATTTTCCGGGCGCGGCACGGTCCTTCGGCGAGGCTGTGCGGCGGCAGCCCGACGATCCGCCACTGCGGCAGAAATTCGGACAGGCACGCTTTCTCGAAACCATACTTGACTGCACCCTTGAAGACGGGCTCGCAGCCTATCAAGAGGCCGCGGGCGGCGCTCCCGAAGACTTCGACAAGCTGACCCGCGACAGCTTTCATATTTTAAGCGGTTACGGCCATCTGGAGGCCGCGATCCGCCTCGGCGAAGCGCTGCAGGCCCGAAAGCCCGGCGATCCCATTCAGGCCTATCTTCTCGCGGCCTTAAAGCAAAAGCCGATGGATCGCGCGCCCGATGAATATGTGACCACCTATTTCGATAAATTCGCGGAGACATTCGATCAGCAGCTCGTCGAGGTGCTCGACTATCATGGGCCCGAAAAGCTTCATGCGCTCGTGGCGTCGCAAGGCAGGCCGCTCGCACGCATGCTCGATCTCGGATGCGGGACCGGCCTCGCAGGGCCGCTGCTGAAGGCACCCGGCCGGGTTTTGACGGGCGTCGATCTCTCGCCGCGCATGCTCGAAAAGGCCGCCGCCCGGCAGGCCTATGACCATCTCATCGCATCCGAGGCCATAGCCTATCTTGCGCAGCAAGAGCATGGATTCGATCTCATCTTCGCGGCCGATTTTCTGGTTTATGTCGGCGATCTTGCGCCTTTGTTGCGTCACGCCGCACGATTGCTGGCGCCGGGCGGCCTGCTTGCGCTTACCATCGAAACCACGACCGACGGGACCTACAGGCTGCTGCCCTCCGGCCGTTTCGCACATCGCCCCGCCTATATCGAGGATCTGGGACGCGGCAGTTTCGGACTGCTGCGCCAGGAACCGACCATGATCCGCCTTGAAGCCAATCGCCCGGTCGATGGTGCGCTGATGCTGTTTGAGCGCGTTTAAAGAACACGCTCGACATCGGTCTTCGCGAAGTCATCGCCCACGAAAAGAAGCGGGCAAGCATATTCCTTGGCCACCGCATATGAGAAACAGTCGCCAAAATTCAGACGTGCTGGATGTATGCCTTTGCCCCATGTCGCGTAGACTTGTGCGACGCGATGGGCTGCTTCTGGGGTGACGGGAACAATAACGAGATTGAGCCTCTCGATCAGGCTTGCCATCTCATCGGCCACGTTTCGGAATCCAGCGACGATAAGCGCTTCGGCAACTGTCGCGGCCGAGACGATCACCTCCGTTTCCGCTTCCAGAGCCTCCGCACAGGCCGAGGAGGCAGCTTCCCTCAAGACGATGGACACAAGCGCCGACGTATCGACCGCGATCATTCGGGCAGGCCGTCCTCGCCATAAAGAAAATCCTGGCTTTGCGCCGCATCTGGCCCCGGCGTCGCCTTTTTCGCGGCGGCGGCTTGAACCTCTGCGATAATCGCTCGGCGCGATGCACGGATCTGCTCGGAATTGACCGGCACGAGCCGCACAGCCGGTTGGCCGTGGCGCGTAAGGACGATCTCATCGCCAGCTTCGGCGCGCCGCACCAATTCGGTCAATTGGCCTTTGGCGTCTGTTACGGAAATACGCATAAATGGAATTTAGACCATTGATTGGTCCATTTCAATTCTCAGGCATAAAAAAGCCCGGCAGCGAGCCGGGCTTTTGATTGATCAGGGCGCTTTCACACCTGCGGCTGCGGCTCCAAGCCGGGCTCGGGACCGGGCCGCGGCCGGCTCGTCCCGGTTGTCGGAACCGGCGAGGTCGGCGCACGTACAGGCGCGGGTTCTTCCGCGACTTCGCGAACCGGTCGGCGGCCTTGCAGAAGTCCGATGATTTCGTCGCCGGACAAGGTCTCATATTCGAGGAGGCCCTTGGCGAGCACTTCGAGATCGGCGCGCTTTTCGGTGATGATGCGCGTCGCCTCGGCGTGACCGGCCTCGACGAGACGGCGCACTTCGGCGTCGATCTTCTGCGAGGTGGCTTCCGAGATATTTTGCTGGCGGCCCATGGAATAGCCGAGGAAAACCTCTTCCTGGTTCTCGCCATACATCACGGTGCCGAGCTCTTCCGAAAAGCCCCAGCGCGTCACCATCGCGCGGGCCAATTTCGTCGCCTGCTCGATGTCGGATTGCGCCCCGGACGTCACCTTCTCCCAGCCGAACACGATCTCTTCCGAGACACGGCCTGCCATCAAGACGGCGAGCCGCGAGGTCATCTGTTCGTAGCTCATCGAAAGCTTGTCGCGTTCGGGGAGCTGCATGACCATGCCCATCGCGCGGCCGCGCGGAATGATCGTCGCCTTATGCACCGGGTCCGTCGCGATCACATTGAGCGCGACGATGGCATGACCGCCTTCGTGATAGGCCGTCAGTTCCTTTTCCTTTTCGGTCATGACGAGTGTGCGCCGTTCGGCGCCCATCATGATCTTGTCCTTGGCGTCTTCGAACTCGACCATGGTCACGATGCGCTTGCCGCGCCGCGCCGCCATCAAGGCCGCTTCATTGACGAGGTTCATCAAGTCGGCGCCCGAGAAGCCCGGCGTGCCGCGCGCAACGGTGCGCAGGTCGACGTCCGGCGCGAGAGGCACCTTGCGGACATGGACCTTCAGGATGCGTTCGCGGCCGACGATATCGGGATTCGGCACAACGATCTGCCGGTCGAAACGGCCGGGACGCAGCAACGCGGGATCGAGCACGTCCGGCCTGTTCGTCGCGGCGATCAGGATGATCCCCTCGTTCGCTTCGAAGCCGTCCATCTCGACGAGCAACTGGTTCAAGGTCTGCTCGCGTTCGTCATTGCCGCCGCCGAGGCCTGCGCCACGATGCCGGCCGACGGCATCGATTTCATCGATGAAGATGATGCACGGCGCATTCTTCTTGGCCTGCTCGAACATGTCGCGCACGCGGCTTGCACCGACGCCGACGAACATTTCGACGAAATCCGAACCCGAAATCGTGAAGAAGGGCACATTGGCTTCGCCAGCGATCGCGCGGGCGAGTAATGTCTTACCCGTACCGGGTGGTCCGACCAGCAGAACGCCGCGCGGTATGCGGCCGCCGAGCCTTTGGAATTTTTGCGGATCGCGCAGAAATTCGACGATCTCCTGCAGATCTTCCTTGGCCTCGTCGACACCCGCGACATCCTCGAATGTCACGCGGCCATGTGCCTCCGTCAAAAGCTTGGCCTTCGATTTGCCGAAGCCCATGGCTTTCCCGCCGGCCCCCTGCATTTGCCGGGACAGGAAGATCCAAACGCCGAGGAAGGCGATCAGCGGAAGGCCGTTGACGAGAAGCGTGACGAGCCAGCTATTGCCGTCGGACGGCGGCTTCGCCGAGATCGCGACGTTTTTCTTGTAGAGGGTCTGCACCAGCGTCGGATCGTTCGGCGCATAAGTGGCAAAGGCGCGATTGTCGGTGTAATGGCCATTGATCTCATTTCCAGAGATCGTGACCTCGCGCACCCTGCCTTGATCAACTTCGTTCAGGAGCTGGCTGAAGGTGATGTCAGTCGAGGCGACGCGCTGGCCAGGATTCTGGAACAGCATCACCAAGGCGACGACCAGCAGAAAAACGATGACCCAGAGGGCGAAATTCCTGAAATTCGGATTCATCTTGATCCCATAACAAGCCGGACCGATCCAAGGATTATCGAGGCTTGATGAAAGAAGCGCTTAAATCCGCGCATTTAATCCAATGTAAGCTTCACAAGCCGCCTTGCCAAGGGACCTGGTTCCACGCCAAGGGGGAGATGCACAAATCGCGGATCAGCGTGAACGATTTATGCCATTTCTCGGTTGCTTCGAAAGCTCACAGGCTCTTTGTCCGGCCGCGCCGGCGCGGGCCTTCCGGACGAATGGAGAGGTAGGTCTTTAAATCGAGATGTAAAGACGTACCGCCAAGAGTTGCTGAGAAGCACTCGCGCCGGTCGAGAGCGGCTTGCAGAGCGGCGCTCGCGGATTCGAGCCGGTCGAGCCGCAAAAGGACGTCTTTGCCGGCCACCGCCCGAATGACAATCTCCAAAATCCGCCCCAGAATCTCTTCCGATTCCGCGCGAAGCGGCGAAATATCGGCTTCGAAGCCGGGTTCGGCGGCGAGATTCTGCAATCCGGCGGCCAAAGCCACGGCCCGGGCTTGCAATGCAACATCAGCGCGCGCAGCGCGGGCACCGAGCCTCAGCAAGGCGTCGCGATCGAGCCCATTTTCGGCGAGAACGCCGGAAAGGCGCCGCAATCGCGCGCGCGCATAGGCCTGATTGCGGTTCGACGGATCGTCGAAGAATGTATGTCCACGGTCGCCGCATAAAGCGACAAGATCGTCCTTCGTCCAATCGAGCAGAGGCCGCACATGGGTGAGGCCGCCGCGCGGCGTCGCAAAGGCCATTCCGGCAAGACCTTTAAGTCCGCTGCCACGCAACAGGCGAAACAAAATCGTCTCCGCCTGATCATCGGCGTGATGCGCGGTGACGAGACAATCGGCGCCGATCTCGGCGGCATAGGCGCATAAGAGCCCATAGCGGGCGTCGCGGGCACGTTCCTGAACGCGGGTTTTCGGCTTCTCGCCGTCCCATGAAAGAACACGATGCGGCAAGCCGAGCGCCTTCGCCCAAAGGCCGACCTGCTCTGCTTCATGACGCGATTCGGGCCGCAATCCATGATCGACCGTCGCCACGAGGACGGGCGGCGTATCGCCCGATTTTGCCCAGTCCGCCGCCATGAGCATCAAGGCGACGGAATCCGGTCCGCCGGACACCGCGAGCACAACCGCTTTGGCCGGCCGCAAGCTTGAGAAGATCGTCTCCACCGCCGGACTTTGCCGCAAGGCCTCCCGTTCGGGAGCCTGCCGGCGCTCTTCGCCCGGCGTAAGGAGAGGCTCTAGCATTTGGCTTCTTGGGCGCCCTTCTCGGCGCTGTTTTTCACCCAGCTCGCGGCGTTTGGATATTTCTTCGTCACTTCGATGAAGGTCGCGCAGGCCTGCTCCTTGGCGCCGAGCGCCTTCAAGGATTGGCCAAGGCGCAGCATGGCCTCGGGCGCATGGCCGGACGTCGAATAATCGGTCGAGATCTTCAGATATTGCTCGGCAGCTTCGCGCTGACGGCCACGCTGATAATAGGTCTCACCGAGATAATAGATCGCATCGGGCGTCATCCGGCTTTTCGGATTTTTCTGCAGGAAAGCCGAAAAGCTCTTTTCGGCGTTTTCATATTCCTTCTGCTTGAAATAGCCGAGCGCCGAATCGAACTCGTCTTTCGGCGAGGCGGCGGCCGGGATGGTCGCCACTTGCGTCCCCGGCGTCGCGCTCGGCGCCTGAGGCGTCAAGGGAATTTGCCGCGGCGCCGCGGCTGTTCCGGCGCCCGGAGTGGTACTGGCCGGCGTAGACGAGGACATGGACGACCGCCGGCCTGAGGAAAGATCGAGCGGCGCATTCGGATCACCTTCATCCTCGGCGATGATGCTCGGTGTCCCACTGCGGGAGGCGCTTCGCTGCGGTTCGGGAGGCGGCAAAGCCGTTGCGGTCGAGGCAATGCTGCCGAGCTGGCGCGGTGCGCCCGGCGCATTGGGATCGGAGGCCGGATCGAAAGCATCGCCGCGATGGCCCCGCAGAGGACTGGGCGAAGAATTAGGCGAGAGATCCGCGCTTGCCGTAGCACTTGGGCTCGAGCTCGGCGGCAAAACGGCGTCGCTGTCCGAAGCATCGGTCCGTTTCTGCAGGTGCGACGCGCCGCCATGGCCGCCGATATCCTGAAAGCGGAAATCGACATCCTGCTGGAATTTCTTCAGCGCATCCTCAAGCTTACGCTCAGCGAATTGCATTTGCTCGATCTGCCCGTTGATCTGCCGGATCTCGTTTTCGAGATGGGTCACTCGCACGTCGAGGCCGGCGGCATCTTGGGCCGGCGGGCTGTTAGGGCTGTTATAAGATGGGCCGCCATAATCGTCTCCGCCGCCGACATTGCCGGGCGGACGCCCATAACCATAGCCCTGCGCGAATTGGTTCTGGAGTTTCGATTTCAATCCCTCGATCTGGCTTTGAAGCTGATCGAGGCGACCCGAGGTAGGCAGGGGGTCTTCGGCTGCGGCCACCGTGCCAAGCAAGGCTAAACCGGCGAGCGGCGCGCCGATCACGGGCAAAAAGACTTTAATGGGAAAGAACATGCGGCAAGGTCCTATTGTGCCGGCGGGAGATTCGAATCTAGACGCGTAGTTCGACCAAATTTAGGTTGCCCGGCGCATTTCGTTCGCTGTCACAAACTGCCTTAATGCAGCGTGAATTCCAGGCGATGATCACCTGCTCAGGTCTAGCGCAGGGCTTTCCTGTAGCCTATTCTAAGCAGTTGTTTCAACATGCGATCTATCCAAAAGCCTGCGGCATTTCCGAAGGTATGGCGTAGCGAATTCTTATCGTCTTTGGCTCTATTATGCCAATAAATGACGATTCGCATCGCATTTACCGTTTGGAACGGCGACCCGGCCCGACCTGCCGGCAGGGTGGTTTCCTTCACCTCGACCGTGTAAACATGAGCCGAGCCCGTTTCGAACTTACCGGAGAATGTTTCACCGCATGAGCCGCAAATATTTCGGAACCGACGGCATCAGGGGCCGCGCCAATGGCACGATCACCGCCGAACTCGCGATGAAAGTCGCGCAGGCGACCGGCGTCGTCTTCCAGCACGGCGACCACCGCCACAGAGCAGTGATCGGCAAGGACACCCGCCTCTCCGGCTATATGATCGAATATGCGATGGTCGCGGGTTTTACCTCCGTCGGCATGGACGTGCTGTTGCTGGGGCCGATGCCGACGCCGGCCGTCGCCATGCTGACGCGCTCGATGCGCGCCGATGTCGGCGTCATGATTTCGGCCTCGCACAATCTTTTCGAGGACAATGGGATCAAGCTCTTCGGGCCGGACGGCTATAAGCTCTCCGACGCGGTCGAAGCCAAGATCGAAGCCTTGATGGACGAGGATCTCAGCCGCAAATTGTCGAAGGCCCCCGATCTCGGCCGCGCCAAGCGCGTCGATGACGTCCGCGCCCGCTATATCGAATTCGCCAAACATACTTTGCCGCGCAACCTTTCGCTCGAAGGCCTCCGCATCGTCATCGATTGCGCCAACGGCGCCGCCTATAAGCTCGCGCCCGAAGCTCTATGGGAGCTTGGCGCCGAGGTATTTTCGATTGGCGTTCAGCCCGACGGTTTGAACATCAATCTCGGCGTCGGCTCGACAGCGCCCGAAGCGCTCGCCAAAAAAGTCCGCGAGATGCGCGCCGATATCGGCATCGCGCTCGACGGTGATGCCGATCGCGTGCTCATCGTCGACGAGACCGGCAAGATCGTCGATGGCGATCAGTTGATGGCAGCAATCGCCGAAAGCTGGCAGGAAGACGGACGTCTCTCCCAGCCGGGCATCGTCGCGACGCTCATGTCGAATCTCGGCCTCGAACGCTTCCTGTCGAGCATCCATTTGTCTTTGGCGCGGACGGCTGTCGGCGACCGCTACGTGCTCGAACATATGCGCGAGCACGGCTATAATGTCGGCGGCGAGCAATCGGGCCATATCATCCTGTCCGATTACGGCACGACCGGAGACGGACTCGTCGCAGCTCTGCAGGTTCTCGCCGTGGTCAAGCGCAAGATGAAACCGGTGAGCCAGGTCTGCCACCGCTTTGAGCCGCTGCCGCAGATTTTGAAGAATGTCCGGTTCAAGGCCGGGCAGCCGCTTTCCGAGGAACGCGTCTTGCGCGTGATCGAAGACGGCAAGCAAAGGCTCGCCAATGCCGGCCGCCTCGTGATCCGGCTGTCGGGGACGGAGCCTGTCGTGCGCGTCATGGCGGAAGGCGACGATGCCGATCTCATCGAACGGGTCGTCGATGATATTTGCGATGCGCTGACGACGGCCGCGGCGGCTTAAGGGATCGCCAACCCTCTCCCACAGGGAGAGGGTGGTCAGCGGAGCTGACCGGGTGAGGGGGTACAATCGCGACATTTCAGATCGTAACCCCTCATCCGCCTCGCATTCGCTCGGCACCTTCTCCCACAGGGAGAAGGTTCACGCGTTTGGAATTGTGTTCATCTTGGCAGATTGCTTAAACTTCATGCCCCTCATCTATAAAATCGCCTCGGCGAAACTCTGGCGCGAGGCCGAAAGCCAGGGCCGCTTTGACGGCGCACCGATCGATCTCAAAGATGGCTACATCCATTTTTCGACGGCCGAACAAGCGCCCGAGACCGTGGCGCTGCATTTCAAAGGCCAGGACGATCTCGTCATCGCCGCCATCGACGCGGAAAAGCTCAAAGACAATCTGAAATGGGAGCCGTCGCGTGGCGGCTCTTTGTTTCCGCATCTCTATGGCGCTTTGCCGATCAAGGCCGTCATCTGGGTCAAGCCATTGCCGATGAATGCCGACGGCAGCCATGATTTTTCCGGCATCGATTTATGATTGGTTCGTTTCGCGAGAGTCTGCGGCAGAGGAATAGACGGAGTTTCTTCGATCCCTCGTCCTTCGAGACGCCGCTAACGCGGCTCCTCAGGATGAGGGGTTTGAAGACTTGGCCTCAATTAGCCCTCATCCTGAGGAGCGAGCGAAGCTCGCGTCTCGAAGGACGAGGGCGCTCATTTAGCGGTGCGAACAGGGGCTCATGATCAGCCGCTTAGCCAAATGGGCGAGGCCCCTGCTCTTCCGGCTCGATCCCGAGACGGCGCATCATCTGACGATCGCGGCGCTCCAGATCGCGCCCTTACCCAAGTCAGTACCCGAGGATCCGCGCCTTAGCGTGGAGGCATTCGGCCTTTCCTTCAGCAATCCGCTCGGGCTCGCGGCGGGCTTCGATAAGAATGCGCAGGTGCCGGACCGCATGGCGCGTCTCGGCTTCGGCTTCGTCGAAGTGGGCACGGTGACGCCGCGCCCGCAAGCCGGCAATCCGCGTCCGCGTCTGTTTCGCCTCGCCCAAGATGAAGCGGCGATCAATCGTTTCGGCTTCAACAACGAGGGCCACGCGAGCGTCCATCAGCGGCTTCTCGCACATCCTTGCACCGCCGTGCCGCTCGGCATCAATCTTGGCGCCAATAAAGATACGGAAGATCGCGCCGGCGACTATGTGCAAGGCATCGGGCGCTTTGCCGATGTCGCATCCTATTTCACGATCAATGTCTCGTCGCCGAATACGCCGGGCCTGCGCGATCTCCAGGGCGCGCAAGCGCTCGACGATCTTTTGGCCCGCGTGCTGGCCGCGCGAGACGTTGCGAGCGAACATCATGGCCGTAAGCCCGTGCTTTTGAAGATCGCGCCCGATCTGACCTTGAATGAATTGGATGCGATTGTTTCGACCGCGCGGCAAAAAAAGATCGATGGGCTGATCGTCTCGAACACGACGGTGACACGCCCGCCTTCACTTCGCGGCGCGGCGCAGAGCGAGACCGGCGGCCTCTCCGGCAAGCCTCTGTTCGACCTCTCGACGCGCATGCTCGCCGAGACCTATCTGAGAGTCGAAGACCAATTTCCGCTGATCGGCGTCGGCGGGATCGACAGCGCGGAAACAGCCTTCGCCAAGATCGAGGCTGGGGCGACGCTGGTGCAGCTTTATACGGCGATGGTCTTTCACGGACCGGCGCTGATCGGCGACATCAAGCGCGGGCTTTTGCGCATCCTCGACGAAAAAAACTATCCGCTGCTCGCCGAGGCGATCGGCACGGGCGCGGCGGACTGGGCTGCCGGAAAGGCCTCTCTCACCAGGTGCCGATAGCGCCAATAGAGCGTCGCGCCGCGTGTGCTGAGAAAGACGAGAATCGCGAGCCAAAGGCCGGCATTGCCGAGTGGCTTCAGCAGAACGAAACTCAAGAGATAGAGCGCCATCGAGACGAGCATCATGTTGCGCATATCGCGCGTCCAGGCGGCGCCTATGAAAACCCCGTCGAAATCAAAGCAGGCAGCCCCGACAAAGGTCGCGGCCGCGGCATAGGGAATGTAGTTCCAGGCCGCTTCCCGGACGGCCTCGTTCGTCGTGACGAAACCGATGAAGGCATGGCCGCCCAAAAACTCGGCCACCGACAGGCAAGCTGAAAAACCAAGGCACCAGAGCATCGTGAGCCGCACCGCGGTGCGAAAGCGCGCGCCGTCGCCCGCACCAAAGGCCTGCCCGCAAAGCTGCTGCGCGGCAGTGGCGAATCCGTCGAGGAAAAAGGCGCCGATCAAATAAAGGTTCATCAAAACGGCATTGGCCGCCAGCACGACATCGCCGCCGCGCGCGCCTTGCGCGGTGAAAAAGGCATAGCTGAACAAAAGCGCCGCCGTGCGGATCATCAGGTCGCGGTTGATCGCCATCATCTGGACGAGGCGGGCGCGGTCCTTGAGGATTTTAGCTTCGACCACGAACCAGTGACGGTCGAAGAAGGTGAGCGTGAAGAAGCCTCCGCAAACGCCGAGAATTTCGGCGAGCAATGTGCCGATCGCGGAGCCGCGCACTCCAAGCGACAGTCCATAGACCAGCACGATATTGAAGACGATGTTGGAAAGGTTGATGAGAACCTGCAAGCCGAGCGCGACGCCGGTCTTGCCGCGGCCGATGAAGACGCCAAGCAGCACGTAATTGGCGAGCGCGATGGGCGCCGACCAGATCCTGATGTCGAAATAGGATCGTGCCGCCTCGGTGACGGCCGGGCTCGCAGAGAGCAGAGAAAAGCCGATCCAGGCGATGGGCCTTTGCAGAACGATCAGCAAAAGGCCAAGCCCGACAGCCATGATCATGGCGCGCATAAGAACGGCATGGCCTTCCATGGTGTCGCCGCGGCCAAGCGCTTGCGCGGCGAGGCTCGCTGTCCCCATTCGGAGAAAGCCGAAACCCCAGAAGGTGAAATCGAAGACGACCGCCGCGGCAGCGATGGCGCCAAGGAGATAGGCTTCGCCCAGCCGCCCGATCACCGCCGCATCGACAAAACCCAAAAGCGGCGTCGACAGATGCGCAAGCACCATCGGCAAAGCGAGACGCACCACTGCCGCGTGATCGATGGGCGGCGTGTCGGACCTGTTATGTTCGGACATGTTCTTGAAGGAACTCTTCGCAGCCCCCGTACTTCGACGAGGGCGGTTTTTACCGCGCGTGGCGCATATTCAGCAGCCGCAAGATGAGCCAGACCGGCAAGACGACCATGGCACCGGCCAGGATATAATCGCCGACTTCGCGAACGGCATCGAAACCAAGCGACCAAATGCGGTTGGCGAAGCGCACGAGGCCGCGCCAAAGATCGACCGGATGGAGGTCGAGCCACATCATCAGGGCGCCGACGACCAATGACACGAAAATGAGCTTCAAAACGACCGCTCCCGGCGAACCGCCGAGAAAACGGTCGATCGGCGAAGGCGGCGTCCATTGCGGCATTTTGGCCTCCGGCTGGGCGCCATTTTCGAGCCATCTGGGCGTCGCGCGTGAATAAAGATCCTGTTCGTTCGTCATGGAAACCTCGAAAGCGGAGCAAAATCCGGCAAATCACCCCGGCACAGCCGAAACAGACTTTATATATAGGCGAAATCGGTCCAAACCGAGAGGGGCCATCCGAACCGGACCAATAGTGGAGGATTAAAGTGGCGCCGCAGGCGACGACGGAAGATCATCTCCATCGCATCGCGATCGACGGGCGCGTCGCCTTCGGCCTCGCGGTTTTGTTGTGCGGGATCGGCCTTCTCGCGCTGATGGACCGCATCGGCGTCCCCGAAGGCCTCGTGCGGGCGCTCGCCTCGATCTTTATACTCAGCGGTCTCGTGACCATCGCAGCGCTTTTGCGCACCATGCGCGTCTCGTGGTTTTACGCGGCGGGTCGCGCGGTTCCGGCACCCTATGCCGGCTTGGCCATGGCGAGCCTCGGAGCGGCGCTTTTTCTGCCTTTCATCCCGCCGGTGCCGCAGGGGACCTCGCTCACTGAGCTATTCGCGGGCTTTGCCTGCGGCATGGGCTGCGCCGCCCTCATCACCGGTCCTCTCCTGCGCAAGACGGGCGCCTTTTCGATACCGGACCTGATCGCCGCGCGTTTTCCCAACCTCGTGGCGCGGCTCGGCGCCATTCTGCTGACAGCCGCCGTCACAATCCTCATTGCGCTGGCAGGCCTTCAAGAATCGCTGTCTTCTCTCGTGGCCTTCAGCGGTTTCAGCAAGCCATTGGCCTCAGTCATCATCGCAAGCCTTCTCGTCTTCTTCATTCTGCCTGGCGGTCTTGCCAGCACGCTTTGGATTGCGACGGCGGCCACCATCATTGCCTTGACGGTCTTCGGTCTGCCTCTGTCGATCATGGCGCTGCATGGCACACCGATCGCGTTTCCGCTGATCGGCCATTCCAGTCTCTGGACCGACGCGCTCGTGCGCATCGAAGCCTGGACCGGCGCGGCGCAGGCCAAGGATCACATGGATCCCGTTCTGATCGCCGCCATCGCGCTCGGCATCGGCGTGCTTGCGCCATTGCTCGGACCCTCGATCGCCTGCCGCAACCGGCGCTCGGCGCAGCGCGCGGGCGTGTCCGCTTTGGGCTGGGGCGGCATTCTGATTCTGCTTGCGACCGCGACTTTGGCGCAAGCGAGCCTGTCGCTCGACCGCTTGATGGTCGGACAGGCGGCCGATGATCTGCCGCAGAGCCTTTACCAGGCCAGCGCCCAAGGCGATCTATCGATCTGCGGCGCCTCTGTCGCAGATCGCCTCGCGGCGCGGCGCGTTTGCGCGGGGCGCACGGGATTATCGAGCGCTCTGCGGCTCCAGGATATTAAAGCGAAAGGCACTTATCTCCTGACGGGCTTTGCCGAATTGGGCGGGTTCGGAAGCGCGTTTTCGGGGCTCGTGTCGGCTGCCATCATGGTCATCGGCCTGACGCTCGCAGCAATAGGCGTCCAATCCAGCGCGACCGTGCTCGGCAACGACATGTTTTACCGGGTGCGCGACCATTCGGCTTTGACGAGCCGCAGGCTCGCCGTCACACGCGCCTTCGCCATCACGATCATTGTGCTCTGCGCCGTGGGCGTCAATCTTGTCTCGATCTATCCGCAGACATTGATTGCCCTTGCGATTCTCCTGTCGGCGTCAGGGATCGCACCTTTGCTGATGCTGACGCTCTGGCCGCGTGCGACAAGCGTCGATGCGACGGTCACTTTGCTGGTTGGGCTTGTCAGCGCCGAGATCCTGATCGGACCGAAGCCTCTGGCCTCCGGCCTCGATCGCTACGCGATCAGCGCTCTTCTGGCCAGCGTCGCCGGCCTTTTGGCCGGCATCCTGACAAGTTCGATACGGCGCCGGACTACGAGCGACGGCAGCACATTTACGCGAGCCATTCTCCAAGAGAGCGGCGAATGGCTGCATCCGGATAAGGGCGTTTAGGCTTTTAGGGTCAGAACTTGCGCAATCCGAGGGCCGTCATTGATCTGCTCTCAGAACATGTCGGCGGATGGCGCCATCATGGTTTCGGCCCCGGCGCGAATGCGCGCGAGACGCGTGGCGGAATCGGGGATCATGCGCTCCATGAAAAATCTGCCGGTGAGCAATTTGAAATCCATGGCCTGCACCGCATCGTTACGCGCCTTTCGCGCGAGTGCCGCCTTGGCGATCCGCACCCACATGTAACCCAGCGCGACAAGACCGAAGAGGTGCATGTAATCATAAGCGCCCGCCGCCGCCTGTTCGGGCTTTGCGAGGGCGTTGTTCATGAACCATAGAGTAGCGTCGCGCAAATGTTCGGCTGCGCGTTCAAGCAGCGTGAGGAAAGGCTTGAGATCCGGCTCCGCCGCGTTCTCCTTGATGAAACCGCTAACCTCGGCGAAGAAAGCCGTGGTCGCGCGGCCGTTGTCCTTTGCCAATTTGCGGCCGACGAGATCGAGCGCCTGAATGCCGTTGGCGCCTTCATAGATCATAGCGATCCGCGCATCGCGCACGAATTGCTCCATGCCCCATTCGCCGATATAGCCGTGACCGCCGAAGACCTGCTGCGCCAAAACCGTATTGTCAAAGCCGATGTCGGTGAGCACGCCTTTCAAAACCGGCGTGAGCAGGCCAAGACGATCGGACGCCGCCTGCCGCGCAGCCGCATCTTCGGAGCGATGCGCCACGTCGGCGTCGAGCGCGACCGAGAGAAGCAAGGCCCGCGCGGCTTCGTTGAAGCCGCGGATCGTCAGAAGAATGCGGCGAATGTCCGGGTGAACGATGATCGGTTCGGGCTCGGTCTGATCTTTCGGCGCTGAAAACGATCGCCCCTGCTTGCGGTCCTTGGCATAGGCTGCGGCGTTCTGATAGGCGATTTCGGATTGGCCGAGCCCTTGGACCGCGACGCCGAGGCGCGCCTCGTTCATCATGACGAACATGGCGTTCAATCCCTTGTTCGCCTCGCCGATCAGAAAGGCTTTCGCACCGTCATAATTCATGACGCATGTCGCATTGCCGTGAATGCCCATCTTATGTTCGATCGAGCCGCAAGAGACGGCATTGCGGGAGCCGAGCGTCTGATCCGGCCCGACCAGCAACTTCGGTACGATGAACAGAGAAATGCCTTTGACACCAGCCGGCGCGCCCTGGATGCGGGCGAGCACCAGATGGATGATATTTTCAGTCAGGTCATGCTCGCCGGCGGAGATAAAAATCTTTTGGCCGTGAATGGCATAGGACCCGTCGTCATTTGGAATGGCTTTCGTCTTCAGCAGACCAAGATCCGTGCCGCAATGCGGTTCGGTGAGGTTCATCGTGCCGGACCAGGCGCCGCTGACCATTTTCGGCAGATAGGTTTTCTTCTGCTCGTCCGAACCATGCGTGAGAATGGCCGCGAAGGCGCCTTGGGTGAGGCCCGAATACATCGCGAATGCGATATTCGCGGCGGAGGCGAATTCATTGACGATCACGGTGAAGAGATAAGGCAGCCCTTGGCCGCCGTACATCTGATCGGCGGAAAGCCCAAGCCAGCCGGCCTCGACGAAGGCACGATAGGCGTCCTTGAAGCCCATTGGGCTCGTCACATCGCCATTTTGATGGCGCACGCATCCTTCGCGGTCGCCGATCTGATTCAAAGGATTGAGAACATCCGCGCAAAAGCGCCCGGCTTCGGAAACGATGGCCGCCGCCAGATCTTCCGTCACCTCGCTGAAACCCGGCAGATTGTTGAAACGCTCGATGCACAAGACATCGGTCAGGAGAAACAGAACGTCCTCGACGGGTGCCCTATAGCTTGGCATTTGGACGTCTCCATCGCGGCGGCCGACCGCGCGCATCATGCTCCCGAATCAAGACATGGGAGCCTTTATTTCCATGAGATATTGCGCGGTTTAAGGCTGTGTGAAGAGCTTGGCCGAGATAAAGCCGCAGGCCGGATGCACGCTCAGGGAACAGCGCAAGCTTCACCTTGAGGAGCGGCGCCCGACGTCAAGGCGCGCTTCCCACGCGTGCATCGTCCGCGCTGCTTCGAGCGCCGGCCAGGATGATCATGATTCATATGCGATAGCGGGTTTAAAATGAATTTGCTGAGTTCAAACCAAATAAAAAATCGATTGAAAGCTTGAAAACCTTACGCCTCGAAAACCGACGCGCCGGAGGAAGAGCCATTTTCGAGAGGTGGCAATGGCCACCCTTCGGTCAATCTTTGCTGCGCATTGCGCAAAGCGCTGATGGCTTCGTCGATTTCTTCGCGCTGGCGTTCGAGATGATGGATTTGCGCGATGATCTGCTCGGGTTGCAGCGTCGACTCCAAATCCCCCATCTTGTCCCGGCGCGCATCGATGATCTCGTGGATTTCCGCCAAGGTGAATCCCAATCGTTTGCCTCGGAGGATCAGTTCAAGGTGCTGCCGATCGGCTGCGGTATAGAGGCGCGTCGAGCCGCGCCGGATCGGATGGAGAAGCCCGCGATCTTCGTAAAATCGAAGCGCGCGCAGGCTGATACTGAAGTCCCGGGCCATCGCCCCTATGGTAAAAAGAAGCTCGTCATGCGGCGCCGAAGCGCGACTGCCTATTCCCCTTCCCCCCGAATTGTCTGATTTCTGATCGCGATTCAGCCCCAACCGGCTCATCCGAACCTCCTTCAATCGTCGTTGCCGCTCGATAAAGCGCATCCCCTGCGCGACGACGCCTACAACCTAAGATTGAATCTAGACGGATATCTTAAGAGATTCAAACCTAATTCGATACCACTCACGCAAAAGTTGTACCTCCCAGCTCAAGCTTGTCAGTAGAAGATCTGTCCCAAAACCGGTCAGACTTAACCCGTTGTTTACCGTCTCCCCCGAAAGTTCGGGATCAGCAAGCCGAGGGACAATCTTCGGCGTTGATTCGCGAGCCGGCGGCTCATCAGAGCGCCTTCAGACCAAGTGGACCCGTTCCACTTAGCCGGAAGAGGTTTTGACGCAGGCTGCTTCGGGATCTCACGATCCCGCCATGGACGAGATCATGAGAAAAGCTGCACCCTGGAGTATTGACGGCATCAAGCCTGATATTCGCGAAGCCGCCAGGGAAGCCGCCCGCCGTCAGGGGTTAAGCCTCAGCGCCTGGCTGAACGACATCATCATCACCCAAGCTGCCGAACTCGGGATCGACGCCGACGAGATGGATTCCGACGAGCGGCTGGAGGCTGTCGCCGCGCGTCTTCATCAGCTCGATGAGCGCGACGAGCGCCAAACCCCATCCACGCGCACGCACTCCCGCGCTCCGCGCGACGACAGATGGCGCGGTCACGCTGATGAGGGCTACGAGCCGGTCTCGTCGGAGCCCGCCCGCGAGCGGCCGATTCGCGAGCAGCTCATGCAAGAACGCCCCACGCAAGAACGGGCCAAAAATGAGCGGTCCTTGATGGAGCGTCTGCGCGCCCAGGAGGCCGAAGCTCTGCTCGAGGCCGCCATCGGCGCTTTCGAACATAGTATCGCTAAAAGCCAGAAGCAGACGGCGCGATCCTTCGAGGCTGTCGCCCAGCGATTGACGAATATCGAACAGCATCTGACGCAGCGCCCCCAGGATGACGGCACCAAGCCGATCAGGAGCGCCCTGGCGCGGCTCGAGGAACGGCTCGACTCATTCGCGCAAACGCCGCCGCCGGCCCCGC
The DNA here is from genome assembly GCF_000385335.1 of Methyloferula stellata AR4. NCBI lineage: Bacteria > Pseudomonadati > Pseudomonadota > Alphaproteobacteria > Hyphomicrobiales > Beijerinckiaceae > Methyloferula > Methyloferula stellata. The sequence goes on from NZ_ARWA01000001.1 coordinate 62,651, forward strand.
CGCGCGACGATGCCGGACTGAAAAGACTTGAAAGCAAGCTCGATGCGCTCCTCAGCGGCTCGGCGCTTTCGACGCAAAGACCGGTTGCAAAACAAGAGTGGCGAAACTCGCTTCAATCGGCCGTCGCCGAGATCGGCCGCAAACAACAGCTTTTGAACGGCGAAGCATCGGATCGCAGGCCTCTGGCGCGGCGCGCCGCCTTCGACAGGCAGCCGGCATCAACCCATGCAGCCGATCTACAGGCCCTGCAGCGCGACATCGCGGCGCTTGGCGTGAAGCTCGAAGAGATGCAGCTGCAGGATCTCGCAAAAGATCTGACACGGATGCGAACCGATATCGGCACCATGTCGGCCGGCATGGCCGATCTCGCGCCGCGCGACTCTGTGACGGCGATCGAATCGGCCATCCGCAATCTGACGACCCGCATCGAAACCTCGCGCGAAGACGGAATGCGCGAGACTTTGCTGAAGCCCATCACAGAACTCGTCGATGGTCTGCGCAATTCGCTCGGGTCGATCGATCCGCATCCCTCGATCGATGGGCTCGGACGCGAAATCAAGACGATCAGCGACAGGCTCGAAGCCATGGCCGGCCAGCCGCATGAGCCGGCCCAGCTCGGTCGCGTCCAGGCGCAAATTCAGGAGATTCACGGCCTGCTGACGGCTGCGGCCTCGCATCCTTTTTCCTTCGAAGAGATCGAAAGAAAAGTCGCGGCGCTCAGCGAGCAGATGGAGCGGCAAAAGGGTCTCGGACCCATGCCGTCCGATGAGGAGTTTCTGTCGCCAAGGCTGCAGCAAACGCAAGTCGACTCCCTGGCCAAGATCGAAGACCGGCTCGACGATCTTTCGCGCAAGATCGAGACGGCGGTCGTCGGACGTCCCGCCGCAGGCTCCAAGATGGACGCGGAGTCGCTCGAGGCGGTGGTCAAGGTGCTGGCCGATAAATTCACCGCCGCGCAAGACCCGCGTGCCGGACAAGCCGCCTTCGAATCCCTGCAAGGCCAGATCGCCGAATTGGCCCGGCGGCTGGAGCAAACCGATTCGGGCTTTTCGGCGCTCCCGGCCCTGCAACGCTCGGTGAACGAGCTTTTCACGCATCTCGACGAAACGCGCTTCGCAGCCCATGAGGCCGCGCAGAGCGCCGCGCGAAATGCCGCGCATGAAGCCGTGCGCGAGGTGATGGAGCACAAGGACCTGATCGCCGGCAACGCCTCGGAGGAACCGGCGATCACGCGCGAAATCGCGGATCTGCGCGCCGTTCAGGACGAAGCCGGCAGGCGGACCCATTCGACCTTGAATGCCGTTCACGAGACGCTAGAAAAAATCGTCGACCGCCTTGCCATGCTCGAAGAAGAGATGGGCGACGCGCGGGAAGTTGCCGCGCAGGAGCAGCGGCTTTCCGAACAAAACGCCATTTTCGCGCGCTATCGCGGCAATGAGATGGCTTCGAGCCAATCGGCCTCGGTGCAGCCGGGCAACCGCGAGCCCCGGCCCGCCGATGATAAACGGCCGGCTCCGAGTCCCACCACCGATTTTCTGATCGAGCCCGGCACTCTATTCCCGAATGCCAAGGAGGCTTCGGCGGAAATCCACTCCGCCGATGGCACGGTCTCCGATCCGGCACGAAGCCGTGCCGATTTCATCGCAGCGGCGCGCCGCGCGGCACAGGCCGCGCAGGCCGATCACGAGATGGCGCGGCCGCGCATACCGATCGGCGGACCGAAAGACACGACTCCCTCCGCCGGCATCATCACGCAAGCCCGTGATTTTCTCACAAACCACAAACGTCAGCTCACCTTGAGCATCGCGGCTCTGTTTCTGGCGGTCGGCGCCTATGCCGTGATCAGAACCATGAGCCACTCGTCCACCGATGTGTCCTCGAACACGGCCAATGCCGCCGTTCACAGCATGACGGAGTCTCGATTGGACACGCATGCCGACCGTAAGGCCGGTCCGCGTGGCCAAACCAACGATATCGCGCTCAACATACCGCAGCGGCAGATGCCGCGCGACGTCACTCCGGCGCCACCCGGCGACTCAAGCCCGGGTCCGAAGCCAAACCCGCCGGCACCGAACCCGGAGGCCCCGCCGAGCGGTCTCCCGCTGATGGCGATCGGCGGAGGCGCTCAGCCGCAACCGCAGAGATCGATCGCCGGTAGCGATCCGATCGTCACCGGCGCGATTACCGCGTCTAAAACCGTTGCACCGGCGCCCGAGTCACCTGCCGCCGCGCGGGCGTTGCGCGACCTGGCGGATGCAGGCAACGCGGCAGCCCAATATGAATTGGCGACCCGCTATGCCGAAGGACGGCTGATCCCGCGCGATTTCAAACTCGCGGCCGATTGGTACGAGAAGGCCGCCGCCCGTGGATTGGGTCCAGCCCAATATCGTCTGGGCTCGCTCTATGAGAAAGGGATTGGCGTCACCCGCGATCTGGCGCGTGCCAGAGAATGGTATGAAAAGGCCGCCAATCAGGGCCATTCTCACGCCATGCATAATCTCGCGGTTCTCATCGCCGAAGGCGGCGACGGCAAGCCGGATTATGCGACCGCCGCGATCTGGTTCCGCAAGGCGGCCGAACTCGGCATTCGCGACAGCCAATATAATCTCGCGATTCTCTACGCCCGTGGGCTAGGCGTGCAGCAGGATCTGGTTCAATCCTATAAGTGGTTCGCGGTGGCGGCGGCGCAGGGCGACGAAGACGCGGGCAAGAAGCGCGAAGACGTCGCGGCAAAGCTCGATGCCAAGGCGCTTGCCGAGGCGAAGGCAGCCGTCGATTCCTTCCAGCCTCGTGAAGCCGACCATGCGGCAAACGAGGTTCAAACGCCACCTGGCGGCTGGGAGGCCCCGGCTCCGGTGCAGACCCTGCCGAAACTCGCCAAGCCGAAAATCTCGCGCCTGTAACTTACGCATATTATGGCGCGACCCCCCTTCTCCCTGTGAGAGAAGGGGCCGAGCGAATGCGAGGCCGGATGAGGGGTTACAATCCTTGCCAATTTGCAGCATCGTAACCCCTCACCTGCCGCCTTCGGCGGCACCCTCTCCCACAGGGAGAGGGTTTGCACGACGCGTGTGTTGGCTTCGCTCGCGCTAACCGATGAGACCGCCCCAGACGTGCAGATTTATTTGCCGATAGCCGGCCTGCCGGTCGATGTTTTCACCGTCTTGGGATTGAGCGTCGCGGTCGGTTTCATTTCCGGGCTTTTCGGCGTCGGCGGCGGATTCCTGATGACGCCGCTTCTGATCTTTCTCGGCATTCCGCCGGCAGTCGCCGTTGCCAGCGTGTCGAGCCAGATCGCCGCCTCGTCCGTGACCGGAGCGCTCGCCTATTGGCGCCGCCGCGCTGTGGATTTCAAACTCGGCACCATCCTCACGCTCGGCGGCATCGTCGGCGCCGTGCTCGGCGTCGTCTTTTTCAACGCGATGCGGCGACAAGGCCATCTCGATGCGGTGATCGTCTTTTCCTATATCGCGCTTCTCGGCAGCATCGGCGGGTTGATGCTGTTTGAAAGCCTCAAGGCGATTTTATTTCCGCGCATAGGCGACGCTGCGCAACCGCTTGCCGCGCGCCACGGCTGGGCCGCAAATCTGCCCTTTAAAATGCAATTCCATCATTCCGGCCTCGAGATCAGCACCATCCCGCTGTTTCTTCTGGCCGTGTTCATCGGTTTCTTCGGCGCGCTGCTCGGCGTCGGCGGCGGCTTCATTCTCGTGCCGGCGCTTATCTATATTTTTCGCGTGCCCACGGCCGTCGTCGTCGGCACCTCGCTCGTCCAGCAATTGATCACCATGGTGATCGCGACATTCCTGCATGCCGCGACCAATCATTCCGTCGATATTTTGTTGAGCCTGATCCTGATGCTCGGCGCGACCTTCGGCGCGCAATTCGGCGCGCGCGCCCATATCAGCATCCGGCCCGACTATTTCCGGCTGCTGCTTGGTCTTCTCGTCTTCGGCGTGGCTTTGCGCTTCGCCGCCGATGTCTTGATCCCGCCGCGCGATACCTATTCGGCGACGCGGACGGATGTGGCGCGATGAAAGCGCAATTGACGGCCCTTGCGCTGGCGTTCCTGCTTTTCTTTTGCCATGCGCAAATCGCATGGGCGGAAAAACTCATCGTCGCTTTTTCTTCCGACCATATTGCCATCGGCTCGGATTTCAGCGGCGCGGAGCTGACGGTCTTCGGCGGCATTGAACGCGGGGCCGAAGACCCGAAGCGAAACGGGCCTTATGACGCGGTCATGATCGTGCGCGGGCCGCAGGGCTCGGTCATGGTGCGGGAAAAAATGCCCGTCGGGCCATTCTGGCTCAATCGCGCCCAGCATGCGTTTCAATCCGTTCCGAGCTTTCTCTCGATTCTCACCGACCGGCCGCTCGAAGAGGTCATCGACCAAAAGGGGCACGCACAGCTCCCTGCAAGCGTCGAAGCCCAATTCGCGGCGCATGAAGCAACGGGGCCGGAGAGCGGAAATTTTGCCGCGGCCTTGATCCGCATCCGCCGCGCGCAAGGGCTCTTCGGCGACGATTCGGACGCGATCCTCTTTCTAAGTTCGACCTTGTTTCGCACCATGATAAGGCTTCCGGGCGCAGCGCCGCTCGGACATTACGATGTCGAGGTGCGGGCTTTCGCCGAAGGCGAACAGGTCGCCATGACGGAAACCGGCTTCTGGGTGAACCGCAGCGGGTTCGAACATGTGTTGGCAACGGCGGCGCGCCAACATGGCGTGCTTTACGGCCTTGCCGTCATCGCCATGGCGCTTTCCGTCGGCTTTATCGCGAGCGTGATCTTTAGGCGGGATTAGCGCTCCTTCTCCCCTTGCGGGAGAAGGTGCCGAGCGAATGCGAGGCGGATGAGGGGTCGTATGAACCCTTTCACGTGGACCGTGGTGACCAAGTCCACAACTTATAGACCGGCATGACCCCTCACCCGGTTTGCTTCGCAAGCCACCCTCTCCCGCAAGGGGAGAGGGTTCGCTCAATCCGGCAAACAAAAATGGTGGGGCACACGATAGACTTGGCTGCGCCCCAGAATATGCGCGAAGCGGTCCGCCTCACGAAACAGAAAGCCGAAGGCCTTATCCCTCAAATTGAGACCGCCCGCATAGGCGCCAAAGGCCGGCAGAACGCAGCGGCTGCCATCGCTCACGAAACAGCGCCGCCGCACCGTGCCCCCGAGCCCGCCGATGCGCGCCATCGGATGCAAATGGCCGGCGATCTCGCCTTCTGCGCCATCTCCTTGCGGCTCATGCCGGAAGCGAATGGCGCCGATCGCCAATTCCGCGACGACATCGCCGTCGAGACCGGACGGTGCTTGCGGGTCATGATTGCCGGTGATCCAGATCCAATCACGGCCAGCCTGCAAGGCGCGGATGCGGGCGCGATCCTGCGCCATCAATCGGGTGCTCGCCGCGGCATCGTGAAAGGAATCGCCGAGCGCAACGATGCGCTTTGGCTCATAGAGGCAGACAAGCTCCAAAAGCCGCATGAGCGTCGCCGCCGTATCGTAAGGCGGCAGAAACACCCGCCGCGCCGCATAGGACGAGCCTTTTTCGAAATGCAGGTCGGCGACGGCGAGAAGATGTTCATCCGGCCAATAGAGCGCGCCGGACGGGTCCATCACGAAGCTCGCACCGGCCAGATGCAAGCGTGCCGCGGTTTTAGCGGCCTTGGGACTAGGAGACAAATTTTTGCTCCACTTCCCATGCGCAAACCCTCTCCCAGAGGGAGAGGGTGCCGCCGGATGGCGGCGGGTGAGGGGTTGCGGTTTCAGACGTTTGAGATGGTAACCCCTCATCCGGCATGCTCCGCATGCCACCTTCTCCCACAGGGAGAAGGTCGCACCCTTCCATTTGAGTCATGACCGCGGAAGCCCCCTTCAATGCAGCGTCCCTTCCGGAGGCGCGCTTGCTTCCGCCCATAATTGTTCCGCCTGCGCCAAAATATCCTCGCGTGCTTCGCCATAGACCGGCTCGCGGCCGATTTCGAGCATGATCGGCACGGCCAGAGGCGAGACGCGATCCAGGTCCTTATGCATGATTCGGCCCCGGATACGCGAGAGCATTCCTGCAAGCCTAGCAATATCAAGGAGGCCCGTCGCGGCATCAGCGCGGGCAGCCCGCAAAAGGATGTGATCGGGTTCATGCCGGCGCAGAACGTCGTAGATGAGATCGGTCGAGATCGTCACCTGCCGCGCCGATTTTTCCTTGCCCGGAAAATTACGCTCGATCAGGCCCGAGATGATCGCGCAATTGCGGAAGGTGCGCTTCATCAGCGAGGATTCCTGTAGCCAGGCTTCGAGATCGTCGCCGAGCATATCCTCGCTGAAAAGCTCCTGCAGCGAGACAAGCCCGTGATCGATCCGCTCGCCTATGTCGGCGAGCCCCCAGACGGCCAAGGCATAATCATTGGCGACAAATCCGAGAGGCTTGAGGCCCGCGCGCTCCATCCGCCGCGTCAGCAGCATGCCGAGCGTCTGATGCGCGAGGCGGCCTTCGAACGGATAGCAGGCCAGATAAAACCGTCCGCCGCGCGGAAAGGTCTCGACCAGAAGATCGCCCGGCGGCGGCAGCGCCGAATGGATCTGCTGCAAATTGAGCCATTCGGAAACCTGCGGCGGCAGGTCCTTCCATTGGCCGGGGTCCGACAGAATCTGGCGCACCCGCGCGGCAAGATGGGTCGAGAGGGGAAATTTGCCGCCCATGTAAGACGGGATTTTCGGCTGCTCGGCGAAAGTGCGCGAGACAAGCGCCTCGTTCTCGACAATGCCTTCAAGCTGCAAAATCTCGCCGCCGAAGAGAAACGTATCTTTCGGCGCCAGCATTTCGATGAAATATTCCTCGATCTCGCCGAGCATGCGTCCGCTGCGGCGCAAAGGCCCGGTATAGGTTTTTCCGGAAGCCGGTTTTCCGCCACCGCGTACGAGGCGCACTTTCAGCATATCGGCTTCGACGATCGTGCCGACATTCATGCGATAGGCTTGCGCGACGCGGCCATTTGCGACGCGCCACAAGCCTTCTTTCGTGGGTTTGATCTTGGCGAAACGATCGTAGGTCGCGAGCGCATAGCCGCCATTGGCGACGAAACGCAACGCATCGTCGAATGTCTGCAGCGACACGCCAGCATAAGGCTCGGCCGAGATCACTTCGCGATAGAGAAGCTCGGCATCGAAGGGCTCGGCGCAAGCCATGCCGAGAATATGCTGGCACAAAACATCGAGACTGCCCGCGCGTTGCAATGCCGTGTCCTGCGTGCCCGCGCGCGCCGCGTCGACGGCGGCGACGCATTCGAGCACTTCGAACCGGTTCGACGGCACCAGGATCGCACGCGAGGGCTCATCGAGCCTATGATTGGCCCGGCCGATCCGCTGCATCAACCGGCTCGCACCTTTCGGCGCGCCGACATTGATGACGAGATCGACATCGCCCCAATCGATGCCGAGATCGAGCGTCGAGGTGCAGACCACAGCTTTCAGCCGGCCGAGCGACATTGCATCTTCGACGCGGCGGCGCTGCGCGACATCAAGCGAGCCGTGATGCAGCGCGATCGGCAAAGCATCTTCGTTCAGGCGCCAAAGCTCCTGAAAGACGAATTCGGCCTGCGCGCGGGTGTTGACGAAAACGAGCGTCATATGCGCGGCTTTGATGCGCTCATAAATCTCCGCCATCGCGTGGCGGTTCATATGGCCGGCCCAGGGCAGATGTTCGCTCGTATCGAGGATCGAGAGATCCGCCGGAGCCCCCGGCGGCGCGACGACGAGTTCGGCAAGCGCCTTTTTATCATCGCGGCCGACCAGCCAGCGCCGCAATTCATCCGGATCGCGCACCGTTGCCGACAGGCCGATGGTCGTCATGGCGGGCGCAAGGCTGCGTAGCCGCGCGAGATCTAGATTCAAAAGATCGCCGCGTTTCGAGGCCGCGATCGCATGAAGCTCGTCGAAGATCACGCGCCGCACAGTCGAAAACAGCGGCTTCGCGTCGGGCGTCGCCAGCAGCAGCGCCAATTGTTCCGGCGTCGTCAGCAAAATCGCGGGCGGATCGCGCCTCTGGCGCTGGCGCTTCGAGGCCGAGGTATCGCCGGTCCGCGTCTCGACGCGAATGTCGAGGCCCATTTCGGCAATGGGGATTTGCAGATTGCGATGAACGTCGACGGCCAACGCCTTCAGCGGCGATATATAGAGGGTATGGAGCGCCGAGCGGTTGACCGGACGCTCGAGTTCGACAAGCGTCGGCAGAAATCCGGCGAGCGTCTTGCCGGCGCCCGTCGGCGCGATCAAGAGCGTATTCTTGCCGGCCTGAGCATGGGCCAGGAGATCGAGCTGATGCTGGCGTGGTGCCCAGCCGCGCGCAGTGAACCAATCCTGGAACCGCGGCGGAAGCAGGCCGTCAGGCCGCTTCGGAGCTTTGCGAGCCGGCAAGCGCTCAGGCCTTTTGGGCGATAATGACGAGGCCTTGGACATCATGCCCTGCGTCTTGCCGGGTCACGGCGGATTCCATTGCGACGATCCTCAAACCGCTTTTGGCCGTCTCTTTCTCTATATAGGCGGGCGCATGCGCAAAGCGCAGATCCGGCCCAAGCCTGAAACCCTCCTCTCCGGCTTGGACGGTGAAGGCAAAAAGCCCGCCCGGGATGAGCACGCGCCCCGCCATAGCGAAAACGCCCGAGAGATCGCCGATATAGACGAGCACGTCGGCGGCGAGCAGAAGATCGGCGCTCTCCGCAGGCTCCGCGGCGAGAAAGGTTTCGATATTCGCAACCTCGAGCCGGTCATAGACTGCCTTGGCCCGCGCCTCTTCGATCATCCCAGGCGAAAGATCGACACCGCAAAGCATCTTCGCTTTCGCCCGGAAGGCCATGCCGCAAAGGCCGGTGCCGCATCCAAGGTCTAAGACGGACGAAAAAACCCCAGGCCTTATTACCGACACGGCTTCCAGCAAAAGCGCGGGAGCGCGATAGGCGAGCGTGCCGACAAGATGCCGCTCGAAATGCACGGCATATTGATCGAAGAGGCGCCGGACATAGGCCTCGGCGGCGGCAGGGGGTGCCGGCCGCGCGCCCAATCTCGCGAGTTGGAGGCCTGCGCCCAATTCGTCGCGAACATCGAGTTCGGCGGCCTGTTCGAAGGCGCTTATCGCCTCCCGCCGATGAGAGAGCTTGTCTTCGGCGATCCCCAGCATGAACAAAGCGGGAGCCCAATGCGGCACGAGTTCGAGCACCTGCCCCAAGATCTCGACCGCTTCGGCATGATCTCCCGCCTCCACAGCCGCCTTGGCATAGGCGTAACGCCGGTCGGCGAGGAGATCGCCGGACGAGCGGAAGGCTGGAACATTATTTTGCATCAAGGCGGTGTCCGATTTTGGCCAGAAGAAGTTAAGCGTTCACCTTTGCGTCAATCCGCGGGCCCATGAATGACGTAAAGCCTAGCCATTCATATGGAATTCAGGCCTGACAAGCTTAGGTATTAGAAGCTCGCGTCCAATTCCCCCGAACGCGACAGCAGAGGAGCGTAATATGAGCAGCATTATAAAAAAGGCTCTTATCGGCGGTCTTGCCGCTTTGACCTTTGGGCTGGCCGTAGCTGAAACCTCGACGCCCGCCATGGCATGGGGCCGCGGTGGCTGGGGCGGCGGCGGATTTCACGGCGGCTGGGGCGGTCGCGGCTGGGGTGGCCGTGGTTGGGGTGGTCGCGGCTGGGGCTGGGGTGGCGTCGGCGCGGGCCTCGCTTTAGGTGCCGTTGCGGCAGGCGCGGCCTATGGCTATCCCTACTATGGCTATGGCTACCCCTATTACGGCTACGGTGGCTGCTGGCAGCAGCAGCCGGTCTACGATGCCTATGGCAATTTCCGGGGCTACCGCCCGGTAGCCGTTTGTTAATTACGCCAAGGGTTAGCTCGACCTCAGAATAAATATCCCGCTTTTTAGGCGGAATATTTACTTTTTATTAAGCTTTCTAAGGAAGGCCGGAAACTTTTCCGGCCTTCGTTCGTTTCTCTCCCGTGCGATAACGCACCGGCGACAGCCACGCCTGCTGTCATGGTCCTCAAGTCGATGACGTAAACGTCCAGACAGAGGAGGGGTTGATGATCAAGACGAGCGAAAGCATCGGGAAGCTGACTTTCAAGGTTGTGATGGCCGGTATTGCCATCTCTTGCCTCGGCGCTGCTGTCGTAGCGGCTCCTCTCTCGATCACCCCGAAAAGCAAGATTTACGCGCAGCTTCAGGCCGGTCAAGAGCGTACGGCTCTGGCGCCCTTGGCGGCTGGCCCGTCCATGCAGCTCGGCAAAGCCAGCGGCGGCGCGGAAGAAGATTGCGTCCGCGTAACCCGCGTCACCGGCCCGGACGGGACGGTCTACGCCACACGCGGAACTGTCTGCGCCCGCTAAAAACCCTCTTTGATATTCGATCCGGCGGCCCCTATCTTTCCTAAGATATGCGGGCCGCCGACGTTCTTACCATCACGCCTGCCGGGCTTTATTGCACGGCGGGCGATTTTTATATCGATCCGCTGCGCGCGGTTCCCCGCGCGCTCATCACCCATGGCCATTCCGATCATGCCCGCGCCGGCCATGGCGCGGTTCTGGCAACGCGCGAAACGCTGGCGATCATGGCTTTGCGCTGCGGCGAGGGATTTGCCGGATCGACACAAGCCGTCGCCTATGGCGAAAAGCTGAAACTCGGCAATATCGACGTGAGCTTCCATCCGGCCGGCCATGTGTTGGGCTCGGCGCAGATCCGGCTCGCCGCCCCCGGCCAAGTGATTGTCGTCTCGGGCGATTATAAGCGCGAGTTCGATCCGACCTGCGCGCCCTTCGAACCGCTCGCTTGCGACACTTTCATCAGCGAGGCCACTTTCGGTCTGCCGGTCTTCCGCCATTCTCAAAGCATGGCCGAGATCGACAAGCTGCTTGCCTCCCGCGCCCTGTTTCCGGAGCGCGCCCATCTCGTCGGCGCCTATGCGCTCGGCAAGGCGCAGCGGGTGATCGCGCTGCTGCGGCAAGCGGGCTACGACCGCCCCATCTATCTCCATGGCGCGATGGAAAAAATCACCACCTTCTATAGGAGCGAGGGCATCGATCTCGGCGAGACCCGCAAGGTGACGGCGGCCGACCGGCCGCATCTCGGCGGCGAGATCGTGATCTGCCCGCCAACCGCCTTGCAGGATCTGTGGTCGCGCAAATTTCCAGACCCCGTCGCGGCTTTCGCTTCAGGCTGGATGCGTGTACGGGCAAGAGCCCGCCAGCGCGGCGTCGAACTGCCTCTCGTCATTTCCGACCACGCCGATTGGGACGGGCTCTGCCAGACGGTGCGCGACACGGGCTGCTCCCGCCTTCTCGTCACGCATGGCGAGGCCGACGCACTTGTCCATTGGGCGAAGTCGCAGGGGATCGAGGCCGAGCCTTTGCATCTGATGGGCTATGGCGAAGAAGAGGTTGAGCCTCCCGTGGAAGCGGAGGACGCGTGAACCGTTTCGCCGCGCTTCTCGACCGTCTCGGCTTCGAGGCTTCGCGCAATAATAAATTGCGGCTGATGACGGATTATTTCCGCACCGCGCCCGATCCCGAGCGCGGCTACGGGCTGGCGGCGCTCGCCGGCGTTCTGTCGTTTCAGCATGCAAAGCCGGGCCTCATCCGCGCCTTGATCGCAACGCGCGTCGATCCTCTCCTCTTCGACCTCTCCTATGATTATGTCGGCGATCTGTCGGAAACGGTCGCTTTGCTTTGGCCCGCGCCGCAAACTGCGGAAGCGCCAGGCTCCAACCATCCGCCGCTTTTGCTGAGCGATGTCGTCGAAGGCCTCGCCACGACCGGCAAGCTCGCTTTGCCGGCGAAGCTCGCCCTATGGCTCGACGAGCTCGATGAGACAGGGCGTTGGGCTTTGTTGAAACTGATCACCGGCGCGATGCGCATCGGCGTCTCGGCACGGCTCGCCAAAACCGCGGTCGCCGACCTCGGCGGCAAGACGGCAAATGAGATCGAGGAGGTCTGGCACGGATTGAAGCCGCCCTATCTCGATCTCTTCGCCTGGCTCGAAGGGCGCGAAGACAAGCCCGATCTCACGGACCCCGCGCCCTTTCATCCGGCCATGCTGGCGCACGCGATCGAGGACAAGGATTTCGAGACGCTCGATCCCGCGGCCTTCCGTGCCGAATGGAAATGGGACGGCATCCGCGTGCAGGCGGTATCGGGGTTGAAACCGGACGGAAGCCGCGTGACGCGGCTTTATTCGCGCACCGGCGAAGAGATTTCACCGGCCTTTCCGGACCTCGTCGATGCTCTGGAGGTTGCCGCGCCCAACGGCTTTTCACTCGACGGGGAATTGCTGATTTTGCGCGAGGGCCTCGTGCAGCCCTTTTCGGTTTTGCAGCAAAGATTGAACCGCAAGAGCGTCACCGCCAAACTGCTGCTCGATTATCCGGCGCATATCCGCGCCTATGATCTTCTGGGCGAAGCCGGCGAAGATCTGCGTCCCCTGCCCTTCACAGAACGCCGCAAAAAGCTCGAAGCCTTCGTTGCCACCTGCGCGCATCCGCGCCTCGATCTCTCAGCCCTCGTGCTTTTCAAAAGCTGGACGGAGCTGGCAGCCGCGCGGCTCGATCCGGGGTCGGCGGGCGCCGGAGACGACGCCCTGGCGATCGAAGGCCTCATGCTGAAGCGCGCAGATTCGATCTATGTTCCCGGACGCCCGAAAGGTCTTTGGTATAAGTGGAAACGCGACCCATTCACGGTCGATGCGGTGCTCATGTATGCGCAGCGCGGGCACGGCAAGCGTTCGTCTTTCTATTCGGATTATACGTTCGGCGTCTGGCGCGGCGATAATGGCAGCGAGGATCTGATCCCTGTCGGCAAAGCCTATTTCGGCTTCACCGACGAAGAACTCGCCGAGCTCGACCGCTATGTCCGCAACAATACGATCAATCGTTTCGGACCCGTGCGGGAAGTCGTGCACAGCAAGAATGAAGGTCTTGTGCTCGAAATCGCTTTTGAAGGCCTGAACCGCTCGACCCGTCATAAATCGGGCGTAGCCATGCGGTTTCCGCGCATCGCGCGCATCCGCTGGGACAAGCCCGCGCGCGAGGCGGACCGGATCGAGACGCTGGAAGCTCTGTTGCGGGAATAATCCAAGGCATTGTGTGGAGGGAATTATGAAAAGAATATTTGTCTTCGCTTCGGCGCTCATGCTCGGCCCGGTGAGCGCTCACGCAGGCGGCTCTTCAACCGGCAGCGCCGCTCTTGCATTGGCAGCGCTCGCGGGAGCCCAATCGCCATATGTATCGAGCGGCGACAAGCAGGCTTTGTCGTATCTCCTCGACGGCAATCTCACTTTCGCTATCTCCGGGAATACAAAAATTGCCGTCGTCGCCGACTCCGTCTCTTGCCGGGCAAGCAACGTCGATATTTCCGAGCATGATTGCACGCTGAAATTCGGAGCCGTGACGCGATTGCTCAAAGGCCGCGAGGCGCATGAACTTTATGCGACGCTCGTCGAGAACGGCATCCCGTCAGATGGTGCTGCCGGTTCGATCTACGAGGCGCTCTCGCACCTCGACTGTTCGATCAATCCCAATGAGGTGAAGCAGAAGGACGGCAGCGGCGCAAAATGTGCCTGGCAACCAGGACCATAGATCACGATAGACGAGATCGGGATGCAGGCGGAAAACCCGTGCCCACTTTTCCTCACATCCGTGAGTACGCCACCGAAAGCCGCCGTCAATCCGGCGGCGTTTCGAGGCGAGCCGCAGCACATCAGATCCAGCAGAGTCAAAACGGGCAAAAAGCCCGTAATGAACGGGAGACAATCACACGCTTTATGAATTCGATGCGCGCAATATCCACCTCATCAAATGGCAGTCCAGCCCGCCGCCGCGCTAAATGAACCGAGGAAATCATGCCGCTTCATGAATTTGATGAGCGCAATATCGAATGGAAGACGCTCGATGGCTTCGAGCACGCCGCCTATCATGTCTATGATGTCGACGAAAAGAACAGAATCGTTGATGTCGTCTTCAAGCTGGCGGCGAATCAGCAGGTCATGCTTCACCGCCATAAGTGTCCTTACCGGACGCTCGTCATCCAAGGCGAGCTTCGCATTTACCGGGCGGATGGCGAGCTCAAGGAAATCCGTCCTATCGGCAGCTATGTGTCCACCGAGGCGAATGGCGAACCGCACCGGGAAGGCGGCGGCGACCAGGACACGATCGTCTTCTTCAGCAACCGGAATGTGGAAGATGCCATTTACGAGTTTCTGGACAACGACTTGAACTCGGTCGTGACATTGGGCATCGCAGACTTCAAGGGTCTGCTCGATGCTCAGAGCAAATGAGCCTCAATCCGCGCTCGGCAGCCGCCGGATCGTGAATTCGATTTGGCCGTCCGACAGCTCCCGCCAGAACTCGATTTCGGTCATATAGGCGGCTTTGGGATATTTCACGAACCATTCGCGTGCTTTGTCGCGCGCCTCACCGCGCGGCAAAGTATAGGTTTCACGCCGCCAGCTATCGCCGCTGCGGTTTTTCGCGCTGCGCTGGCTGAGCCTTCGCGCGATATCCGCGGGTTTTTGACGTTCCGGGGCCACAACGCACCTCCGACTGTCTGATTTCCGCCAGCAAAGCTTGAGCTGAAAAGCTCGCTGCACTGCACATGAACGCTTGACCGGACCTCTCAAGACCGACATAGAGGCCGCCAAGATTGTAAGAAATCCAAACTGATATGCAAATCCGCTCCGCCGCGTGGCCCCCGGCTCGCCTTAATGGTGCGAAGTTTGCTTATCCAAAATAGCGCTAGAGGAGTTCGCATCCATGTTCGAAAAAGCCGTCGATATGTCAGAGCTGATCGAGGGAAAATATGATGTCGCGGTCGTCAAAAAGACGCTCATGCTCGTCATTTGGCCGGAAGGCGGCCAACCCAAGCTGTTCCAAGGCATGTGCCCCCATCAGAAGGAGCCGCTCGCCGATGCTCGCTTCGACGGCAAGATCCTCGAATGCCACCATCATGATTGGCAGTTCGACGGCACGACGGGCAAATGCGTGAAGGGCAAGCCCTGCGCGCTGGCCGAATATCCGTCGAAGGTCGAGGACGGCGTGCTTTATGTCGACATCGAGGGCATCGAGCCGAATTACCTCGACGCACCGCCGAAGCAGCCGGGCATCATGCGCTAAGCATCATTCCCGAAAAGTTGGCTCGACTTTTCGGATTAAATGGTGCGCTCAACTAAAGTGCTGCGCATAGCTGCTCAAAAGAATTGCATTCAATCGCCCGGATGGAAACGTCCGGGCGATTGGCTATGCGGCACCTGTTATTTTTGCTTGGCCACCTCATCCAGCAATAGCGCCAAGCTATGCGGATCTTGCGGAAAGCCCGCCTTGATCCAGCGGGCTTGAAGATCTTTCAACGCCGCGCCGAGCGCCCGTCCTTCGATGAATCCGCGGGCTTGAAGATCGGCCCCTGAAAAAGGCAGGCGTGGCTCGGGCGTGTCGCGCAAAAAGGCTTCCGCCGCGGCCCAGACTTCACCGCCGCGATATCTTGCATCCGCCTGCGCCAGGAAAAGCGCGTCGAGCGCCACCTGACGGCCATGCTCGAAAAGAAGAATACGCAAATCTCCTGCCGGCGGCGGCACGTCGCGCCCATGCAGCGTGAGGAGAGCCCGCGCCGCTTCGCCGAGCCGCCGATGCTCCTCGTTCGACAGCCGCAGATTGTCGCGCAGCCTGTCCGCATCCTCCGGCAGATAGATGCAAAGCGCAGCGAGCCGCAGCATCACATCCGCGCCGGGTTGAAACGCGATCAGCCTTTGCAGCCGCCCCGGATTGGGCGCCAAAGTCAGCAGCGGATCGAGCAGGCCAGCTTCCGACATGTCCTGCGTCACGGCACCGGCACGCCGCGCCATCAGCAGCTTCAAAAGCTCGGCTCGCACCCGCTCTTTCGACAGATGTGCGAGACCGCCGCGCTCATTGATCGAAGCGGAAAGCCCCCCGGCATCTAGAGCGCCTTCGGCATAATCCGCGGAGAAGCGGAAGAAGCGCAGGATGCGCAGATAATCCTCGCGGATGCGGGTTCGCGCATCGCCGATGAAGCGAATGCGCTTGGCCGCAAGATCCTCGATGCCGCCGGTATAATCATAAAGCTGGCCTTGGCGATCCATCGAGAGCGCATTGACCGTGAAGTCGCGGCGCAAGGCATCAAGCGCGAAATCGGCGCCAAAACGCACCACGGCATGGCGTCCGTCCGTTTCGATATCTTCGCGCAGCGTCGTGACCTCGAAGGACTTGCCATCGACAAGCACCGTCACGGTCCCATGCGCGATGCCGGTCGGAATGTTGCGCAAGCCCGCGGCCGCGGCGCGTTCGGCGACGGTCTCGGGAAGCAAGGTCGTCGCGACATCGATCTCATGCACGAAACGGCCAAGGAGCGCATTGCGCAAAGCGCCGCCGACAATACGCGCCTGCCCTTCGCCTTCGCAGAGAATATCGAGAAGCCGCGCGAGCGCTTTATCCTGCAGCAGGGCCAGTGCTGCGGCGGGCGCCGGAACCATCACGCCCGTCATTCGGTATGCCCGGGGACAAGCCGGCCATTTTCGATATGGGCCGGCACATAGGTGCCGCCGCGCCGCTCGGAAAAAAAGCCCAGCACGAAAAGCCCTGCGACGGCCATGGCAAGCCCGGCCAAGGCCAACGACGACACGGCGCTGCGGGTCCAATGATCGACCGCGAAAGGATAGCGGTTGCGCAGATAAAGATAGGCCGCATAGGCCAGGAAAGGCGAGAGAAAGAGAAGCGCTGGTTCGAGGATCACGCGCAGCATTTAGAGATAAAGCCTCTCATATAAATTGCGCAGAATGCCTGCCGTCGCGCCCCAGATCAGGCGCTCGCCGTAAGGCATGGCATAAAACCGCCGGAACACACCCTCGGCCTCCCGCGTGTGAAGCTCATGATGATCGGCATTCATGAGAAAAGACAGCGGGACTTCGAAAGCATCCTCGACTTCCCGAGGATCGATCCGAAGCTCGAAGCCCGGCGCGATCCTGGCGACGACAGGTTGAATCAGAAAGCCCGAACCGGTCAGATAGGGATCGAGATAGCCGATCGGCTCGATGTGGCCTGGATTGAGGCCGATTTCCTCATGCGTCTCGCGCAGCGCCGCGGCGATGGGGTCGGCGTCAATCGCCTCGATCTTGCCGCCCGGAAAGGCAATCTGCCCGGGATGGGCCTTGAGCGCGCTCGCGCGGGTCGTCAGGATGACGCTGACTTCGGCCACATGGGCAACAAGCCCGACGAGAACGGCGGCCGGCCGATACCCCGCGCTCCGTGGCGGCGGGGTGTGTAGCGCCGGCAGGCGGTGATCGCCCTGGCGCGGCAAGCCATGCTCGTCGAAGCCATCTTCGACCGGATCGAGGCTCAGTTTCGCCTTGGCGAGCGCAAAAACCTTCTCCGGGGCGAATGGGGCTCGGCCGTGGGCCAGCCCTCCTTCAGACGGCTCAGGCACGATTTATACTCCATCCCTGGCCGACGCCACGCTGTCGCAGCCTTAAGATCAAGGTAGCGAAGATCAATGTCACATCTTATCTCATTTTCGAAGATGGGGTTTTCCGGCGATTTCCGCTTTGGATAGCGGGGGTGCCGCTTCGGTCGAAATGCTCTATGTCCTTGATCGGCAGGTGATCTGCCCGATCATGGCTAGACCGATTCTCAAACCCACGGGTTTGATCTTCGACCAATTCCTGCAAAGGAAGGCAAAACGCATGGGCATGGAGTTTCTGGCCGCCCAGGGCACTGGCGGCACGGTTCTTTGCCATGAAATCGCTTGGCGCGATCCTTTCGACGCGGCGCAACGCCTCGCCGAACGGCCGGGCTTTGCCTTTCTCGACAGCGCGCTGCCGCACGAATCGCTCGGGCGCTATTCCTATATAGGCATAGAGCCTTTCGGGGTTTTCTCCTCCATCGCGGGCCAGACAACCTGGAATGGTACACGGCTCGCCGAGCCGCCGCTTGAGGCATTGCGCCGCCTGCTGACGCAATTTGCTTTCGAGCCTGTCGCAGGCGTCCCGCCGTTTCGCGGCGGCGCCATTGGCGCGATCCCTTATGATTTCGGCTGGCGGCTCGACGGGCTCGAATTGCGCGACCGTCCGCATCCGGAAGGCCGCGACCCGCTTCATTTCAGCTTCTACGATCTGGTGCTCGCCTTCGATCATGCGGAGCGGCGGGCTTTTATCTTCTCCTCGGGCTTTCCCGAAACCGATCTCTTGAAGCGCCAGGCCCGCGCGGTGCAACGGCTCGACGAGATACTGGCGGCTTTGGAAAAAGCGCCGGCTTCCGCCCGCGGCCTGCCGCCGATCTCCGGCTGGATCTCGAATTTCACGCAGGCCGCCTATCATGCGGCGGTCGAGCAGGTCCGCACCCATATTCTCGACGGCGATATTTATCAGGCGAATATCTCGCAGCGTTTTACGACGAAACTGCCGGACGGCTTCTCAGCCTTCGCCTTTTATGCCGCGCTGCGCGCCGCCAATCCCGCGCCTTTCGCGGCCTATCTGACCTGCGGCGATATCGTCATCGCCTCGTCCTCGCCGGAGCTTTTGCTGCGCAAGCGCGGCGGCGACATCGAGACGCGTCCGATCAAGGGCACGATCGCCCGTTCGCCGGACGAGGCGGAGGATGCCTTGCGCCGCGAGAGCCTTCTCGCTTCGGAGAAGGATCGCGCCGAAAACATCATGATCGTCGATTTGTTGCGCAACGATCTGTCGCGCGTGAGCGAGCCCTTCTCCGTCCAAGTGCCGATCCTGTGCGGACTCGAATCCTATGCGGGCGTGCACCATCTCGTCTCGGTCGTGACAGGACATCTCAGCCCCGGCAAGGATGCGGTCGATCTGATCGCGACCTGCTTTCCGGGCGGATCGATCACCGGGGCGCCGAAACGCCGTGCGATGCAGATCATCGCGGCGATCGAGCAGATCCCGCGCGGCTATTATTGCGGTGCGATCGGCTATCTCGGCTTCGACGGCGCGATGGATTTGAATATCGCGATCCGTACCGCCGTCATGAAAGATGGCGAGGTTCAGATCCAGGCGGGCGGCGGCATCACCCGCCTATCGGAACCGCAAGCCGAATATGACGAGACCTTCGCCAAGGTGAAGCGCCTCTTCGCCGCTTTCTCGGAAAGCCAAACGAAATGACACGTGAAATGACTCGGCCGATCCTCGTCATCGACAATTACGATTCCTTCGTCTTCAATGTCGCCCGCTATTTCGAAGAGCTCGGGCGCGAGGTGAAGGTCGTGCGCAATGATGCGATCGATATCGAAGGCATAAGGCGGCTCGATCCTGCCGCGCTCGTGATTTCGCCCGGTCCCGGCACGCCGCAGGACGCCGGCATTTCGCTCGAAGCCGTCCGCGCGCTCAATGGCGAAATGCCGATCCTCGGCGTCTGTCTCGGCCATCAATGTATCGGCGCCATGTATGGCGCGCCTGTCGCACGCGCGAAGAGGCCGCTGCATGGCATAGCGACGCCGATCGCCCACAATGGCCGCAATCTTTTCGAAGGCCTCGAGGCCCCGCTCAAAGTCGGGCGCTATCATTCACTGATCGTCGAGGAAACGCCCGCGCTCAAGGCCGCGCTCGATATCGATGCGGTGTCCGAGGAAGGCGAGATCATGGCCTTGTCGCATAAGATCGCGCCAACCTATGGCGTGCAATTTCACCCCGAGTCGATCCTGACCGATCACGGTCACAGGCTCTTCGCCAATTTCCTGCGGCTCGCCGAAGCGAGACAGTCGACACGTGTTCTGGCTTGACGGATGCCTGCATGAAAAGCCGCTGCAGCCGTTCGATCTGACGGATCGCGGCCTGACGCTGGGCGACGGGCTGTTCGATACGTCGCTGGCTCGTAACGGCAAAGTGTTTCTGCGCGAGGCGCATCTTCGGCGATTCACTGAGGGCGCCGCGGCGCTTGGCATTCCCTTGAAGGTCGAAGCGGCGGCGCAGGCGCTCGACGCGCTAGCCGGATCAATCGGCGATGGCGCTCTGCGTCTCACCTTGACGCGCGGCGGCGGCGCGCGCGGCTTGCGCATCCCCGACGCTCCGAAGCCCGTTCTTTTTGGTGCGGCGACACCAGGGCGCAGCGCGTTCGTCTTCTCGACCCTCGCGCTGGCGACGACACCGATCCGCCGCAACGAGACATCACCCTCCTCGCGGATCAAGACGCTTTCCTATCTCGACGCGATTCTGGCGAATAAAGAAGCGCAGACCAGGGGCGCAGACGAAACTTTGTTCGAGAATAGCGCCGGCCATGTCGCCTGCGCCGCGACGGGCAATCTTTTTGCCGTGTTTGGGTCGAGGCTCGTGACGCCGCCGCTGTCCGACGGCGTGCTTGCCGGAACGGTCCGCGCCTTTGTGTTGGCACAGGCGAAGGCCAGTGGGCTTCAGCCCGCCGAAGAGAGCTTGCCTCTGACCGAATGGCTCAAGGCCGACGCGATTTTCGTGACCAATAGTTTGCGGCTGCTTGCGCCTTGTAGCGCGCTCGATAGAAAAAGTTTTGGCTCCGCCACGCATCCGGCCGTCACAAAACTTCAAGACGAGATTCGCGCGGCCGTCACAGCCGAATGCGGCCATTTCTGACGAAGCGAACTGGCTTTGTAAGTCCGTTCAACTGCGGTTTAGATATTTGATGTCAATCTAAGGCGACATCTAGATTGTGATGTCTGGCATTCTCGGGTGCTTGGAGAGTTCATTCGCAAGGAGCTTCGCTGTCCGCTTACGAATGGTTTCGCCGCGAAGACGACATTATTGAGGGTTCTTTATAGAAGGGCATTTGCTGAGTCGCTGCGGCCCTCATTTGAAATAATCTCGGTACTTACCTACCTTGGTTTGGTTCTGTCGGAGGTAATATGGATAAGAAAATCGTGGGCCTTGTTGGTGCGATGTCTACACTCGTCGCGCCAGAGGTCCTTCAGGCTATGCCAGCTGCTGGGCCAGATGTGAAGGACATCCTCCGCGTTCAGTCCTATGAAGAGTTGCTGGACCCGATCCCAAACGCCCTAACGCTGTTACGCGCAGTTGATGCAGAGCCAGCCGCCGAGCCTAATTCGGTGCAGCAGGTTCAATATTATTACCATCATCACCATCACCATCACTATGGATACGGTGGACCCTATTATCACCATCACCACCACCACCATCATCACGGCTATTATTATCGGTACCCATATCCATATCCATATCCGTATCCTTACCCCTATCCCTATTACCGCTATTGAGAGTGGTGGTGGCGCGTACTATGCGCGCAAGATATCTGTCAGCACTGAGTGCCTGACATCGGCGAAAAAGAAAGAAAACGATTTAACTCTCCAATGGAAACAGATCGTTTCCATTGGAGAAATTTATTCTGAATCCTTACCGGCACGCGTTTTCGCAACGCCCAGGATATGGCGGTAGGTACCGTCAAACACTATTTTCGTCGAAGAAATCCATTCCGTATCCGCACCAAGCGTTGTGCGGCTCTGATGGATTCGGCGCGACTGCAGCTCACGTTCAGCGGCTTCTTCTTCGTTCATATCGAGCAATTCATAATTCGCTTCGGCAGGGACAACGATGATTTGAGCGAACGGCTCTCCCGGTCTGAAAATATGCGTCCGACCTTCTGCCGGAGATTTAAAGACGATGAAAGACATCATCGGCCACCAATGGCGTAACAAAGCGGGTACCGCGATGGGCACGCTGTCGGTGGGGTCAGTGTAGAATCGCGGATGCGGCTCGGTGCGGATCGCCCACCCTTCGTCAACTTTCAAGTCGAGAAGAATTTGGTAGGTGTAATAAGTCTCACCGAAAGTCCGAAACGGTGGCCATTGTAATCCTGTGCCTGGATCAGGTCCAAAATCGCCATCGAGAATGAGTTTGCCTTCACGTGTGCTCACCTGCAATTCGTTTTCAAAAGGATAGAACACTTCGATCCCGTAGCGGGCGCTCTCAGCGAAGGGCAAGCAATGCCACGGATGTTCATGTGACCCATTCGCACGCGGTTCAGTGCTGCCCGCCCATCCTGGAACTTCGAGTTTGGTTCGGCGCGGCCTGAGGCCTGGATGGCAGAGTCTATATTTGACGGTGTCCACGGATTCTCCACTCGATGATTTGGCAGCAACTAAGACAATCTAGAAAGTTGTGGCGAGAAGATGAAGACCAGAGCGCGCGGTCACTTTCGCTAAATAGCGTCCTGGACCTCACTCAAAATCATCGGCCGGCGCGATCGGAAAAAACGCCCCGCCCGACACCACGCCGAACATGCGCCGCCCGTCCATGTCCAAGGCACTGCCGCGCGCGATGAGGTCCAAGGTCAGAGATCGCGTCAAACGTGCCCAAAGGCCGCCGCGCACGCGTACATATGGAATGATCCCATCCGCCGCGCCGGTCTCGAAGCGCAAAGGATGATCGGCATCGGCCAAAACCTCATCGCCGACATTGGTGCGGAATTTCAGGGCCCGGCCGGCGGCGCTCTCGGCCGTCTCGACTTCCGCCGCGATGAACGGCACGTCCTCGACCGTGATGCCCACGCATTCGACCGGCGTGACGAGCACATAGCGGTCCTCGTCCTTGCGCAGGAGGCGGGAAAACAGCCTGACCATCGCCGGGCGTTCGATCGGCGAGCCGTGGTAGAACCAGGCGCCGTCCTTCGCGATCTTCATGTCGATGTCGCCGCAAAAAGGCGGATTCCAGGTGTCCACCGGCAGGGCTTCGCCAAAGCCGCGCGATACCTCCGCGAGGTTCGCCAGAGCCTCGAACCGGACGCCACCGTCACCCTGGCTCGCATATTCGTTATCCGGCGGCGTGTTCTCAGCCATAATCTCGCCATCGCACCAGCATTGTGGAAGAGAATTAAGGTGCTTTCCTGTGAAAGCACGTGATTATTCAAATATGACTGGCGCTTCTCTTTTGAAGCTTAGCTATGTTTGGCAAAATCGGCCATTCGAACAGGGCATCTGCTATATTGTCTATGACATAGACCGGTGCCCGCAGCCGCCGCATCGACAAAGGCGCGCAAGGGACTAATTTGACACGTGACGGATGCTGTTGCCGGTTTTCCCCTGGACCGGCGGGACTCTTGGAAATCTTCGAATTTGGAAATCTTTGAAGGAGTGGCGATCAATGTCTGAAGCAATGGCGCTCGAAACCGCGGTCGCCCATACGGCCGAGCAGGCGCTCGACCGGATCGCCGCGGTGCGCGCTGCGATCGGCACCGTGATTTTCGGCCAGCCGCAAGTCGTCGAGGAGGTGCTTGTCACGCTGCTCGCTGGCGGTCATGGATTGCTCGTCGGCGTGCCGGGCCTTGCCAAGACAAAACTGGTCGAAACGCTCGGCACGGTTTTGGGGCTGAACGCGCGCCGCGTGCAATTCACACCGGACCTCATGCCCGCCGATATTCTCGGCTCCGAGATCATGGAAGAGACGGCAGACCATCGCCGCAGCTTCCGCTTCGAGCGCGGCCCGATCTTCGCCCAGCTTCTGATGGCCGATGAAATCAACCGCGCAAGCCCGCGCACCCAATCGGCGCTCCTGCAAGCCATGCAGGAATATCATATCTCGGTCGCGGGCGAACGGCACGATCTGCCTGCCCCCTTCCATGTGCTCGCGACGCAAAACCCGCTGGAGCAGGAAGGCACTTATCCTTTGCCGGAAGCGCAGCTCGACCGCTTCTTGATGCAGATCGATGTCACCTATCCCGATCGCGCCACCGAACGCCGCATCCTGATCGAGACGACAGGCGACACCGAGGTCAAAGCCAAACCGGTGATGACGGCCGAGGAGCTGATCGCGACGCAAAGGCTCGTGCGGCGTCTCCCGGTCAGCGAGGCTGTGCTGGAAGCCATTCTCGATATCGTGCGATCTGCGCGCCCCGGCGAAGGCGATCCCATCGCCACGCGCCATGTCTCCTGGGGGCCCGGCCCGCGCGCGGCGCAGGCTCTGATGCTCGCGACCCGCGCCCGCGCCCTGATCGATGGCCGCATCGCACCCTCGATCGATGATGTCGTCGCTTTGGCGACGCCGATTCTGAAACACCGCATGGCGTTGACCTTCAGCGCCAGAGCCGACGGCGAGACGATCGAAGGCGTCGTCGCCGATCTTCTCAAAAGGTTCAGATAGGCATGGCGGAGGTCCGGCTCCTCGATTCCGCCGAGCAACAGATAGGCCATGGCGAACAGCAGGCTGCGATCGATCTCGCACGCCGCCTGCCGGCCCTCGTCGTCGCGGCGCGGGAAGTGGCATCGAGCCTGATGCACGGCATGCACGGACGCCGTCGCGCCGGTCTCGGCGAGACCTTCTGGCAATTCCGTCCCTTCGTTTCGGGCGAGAGCACAAGCCAGATCGATTGGCGCCGCTCGGCGCGCGACGAGCATATCTATGTGCGCGAACGCGAGTGGGAGGCGGCGCATTCGGTCTGGATCTGGATGGACCGCTCGGTCTCGATGGCATTCACCTCGACGCTCGCGCTGCAATCCAAATTGGAACGCGCCATCGTGCTCGGCTTCGCCGCCGCCGATCTTCTCGTGCGCGGCGGCGAGCGCGTGGGCGCGCTCGGCCTGACGCCGCCGCTTGCGACCCGCACCATCATCGAACGCTTCGCCGAAGCGATCCTCGTCTCCGACCGCACGCGAACCGACGCGCCGGAGGAACTGCCGCAGGCCGCGCCGCTCGCGCCGCGCACCCGCGCCGTTCTCCTCAGCGATTTCCTGAGCGATCCAGACGACATCGCGCGCACGGTCAATGCCATGTCGGCGCGCGGCGCCAAAGGACATCTCGTGATGATCGCCGACCCGGTGGAAGAAACCTTTCCGTTTCGCGGCCATACCGAATTCATGGATGTCGATTCCACGGCGACCTTGCGCGTGGGGCAGGCCGAAAGCTTTTCCGAAGATTATATCCGCCGCCTCGCGGCGCATCGCGACGCGGTCGCCGAGGTGGCGCGCAAACGCGGCTGGACCTTTGCTTTGCACCGGACAGACCGGCCAGCGTCCGAAGCCTTGCTCGCCCTGCGCACCCGCCTTGAAAGCGGCGCCGAAACTGGTAGAGCCAATTGATGTTCGGTTTGCCGCTGGTTTTCACCGTTCCCTTCGTGCTCGTTGCCCTGGCAGGGCTGCCTGCACTTTACTTTCTGTTGCGGATCGTCCCGCCACGGCCAAGGCGCATCCCCTTCCCGCCCCTGCGCCTCATCCTCGATCTGCGGCCGAAGGAAGAAACGCCTGTTCGCACGCCGTGGTGGATTTTGCTCTTGCGCCTCGCGATCGCGGCGCTCGTCATTTTCGCCATGGCGGGCCCCATTCTCAATCCACTGCCCGCCGGTGAAGCCGGCGAAGGGCCGCTCGTCATCGTGCTCGACGATGGCTGGCCGGCAGCGCCGACCTGGGACGATCGCGTCACCGCGGCGGCACAGCGGATCGAGGCAGCCGGGCGCTATGGCCGTCTCGCTGCCGTGGTTCCGACCTCTGACGCCGGGCGCGAGATCGTCGCGGCCAATGCCAGCAAGGCGCTCGAGCGGCTGCGCGCCATCAAGCCGGTGCCTTATATTCCGGATCGGCTTGCAAGCTTTCCGGCAATCGAGAAATTCATCGCATCCAAACCGAAGGCGGCGCTGGTTTTTGTGGCAGACAGTGTCGAACGCGGCAATGGCCGCGCCTTCGCGCAAAAGCTCGCGGGCCTCGGCGTTCCGCTGACATTGATCGCCGATCACCGTCCGGTGCGCATATTGACCGCGCCGCGCAACGAAGGCAGCTCCCTCAACGTCCGCGTCTCGCGCTCGGCCGCGCGCGGCGCCGAGCAAGGTCAGGTCCAGGCTTTCGATCTCAAAGGCGCCCGGATGGGCGAAGCCGCTTTCGATTTCGGCTCGACGACGGAAGCCAAAGCGCAATTCGATCTGCCGGTGGAATTGCGCAATGAAATCGCGCGGCTTGAAATCGCCGGCGAACATTCGACCGGCGCCGTCACGCTTCTCGACGAGCGCTGGAAAAGACGGCGCGTCGACATCGTCAGCGGCGAAACCGCCGATCTCTCGCTGCCTTTGCTCTCGCCCACCTATTATCTCACCCGCGCGCTGAACCCCTATGCCGATGTGCATGAGATCAACCAAGGCACAGCCGATCCCATTGCCGCGGCGCTCGACGATCATCCGGCGGTCATCATCCTCGCCGACATCGGCACCGTCTCTGGTGCCGTGCATGAAAAGCTGACGCGATTCGTCGAAGACGGAGGCCTGTTGCTGCGCTTCGCCGGCACCCATCTCGCAAGCGCATCCGACGATCTCGTTCCTGTTCAACTGCGCCGCGGCGGCCGCGTTCTTGGCGGCTCGCTGTCTTGGGAAACGCCGAAAACGCTGGCGCCCTTCGATCGGCAGAGTCCGTTCTACGGGTTGAAGACGCCGGACGAGGTGAAAATTTCGCGTCAGGTCCTGGCCGAACCCGAGTCCGGCCTTCCGGACAAAACCTGGGCGCAGCTTTCGGACGGAACACCGCTCGTCACCGCCGAACAGCGCGGCAAAGGCATGATCGTTCTGTTTCATGTCACGGCGGATACGACATGGTCGAACCTGCCGCTGTCCGGCCTCTTCGTCGACATGCTGCGCAAGATCATCGCGCTTTCGACCCAGACCGCGAAAGATCAAACGGACAAGACGGCGACGGCCGCCAATGCCGCGGCCGGCGACAAAACGGTTCTCGCCTCTCCGCGCCGGACGCTGGATGGCTTCGGCGTGCTCGGCGCGCCGCCCGCGACGGCGAAATCGATTCCGACGACATTCGACGGTATCGGCGATGCCGAACACCCTCCTGGCTTTTACGGGCCGCCCGATGCGCTTCTCGCCGTGAATGCGCTCGCACCGGACGATATGATCCAGACTGCGGATTATACTGGCCTGCAAATCCAGACCGAAGCTTTGCACACGACGGAGCCTGTCGATCTCCGGCCTTGGCTGATTACCCTCGCCTTCGTGCTTTTCCTGATCGACGCGCTGGCCTCTCTTTGGCTTGTCGGCGGTTTGCGGCGGCCGGGCCGCCATGCGGCGGCGACCATGGTGATTCTCGCCTGCTGCGGTTTCGGCGGCATCGGCTTATGGTCTCAAGCCCATGCGCAACCGGCACAAGCGATCACGGAACCGCTGTCGCCCAACGCGCTTGAATCGGTCTTGGAGACAAGGCTCGCCTATGTGCTCACCGGCGATTCGCATGTCGACGAGATCAGCCAGGAAGGTCTGCTCAGCCTGTCACGCGTGCTTGCCGCGCGCACGTCGCTAACGCCGGGCGATCCGATCGGGCTCAATCTCGCGCAAGACGAGCTCGCCTTCTATCCCTTGTTGTATTGGCCCATCGTTCCCGGCCATGGCCAGCCGACACCCGCCGTGCTCGCCAAGGTCGCCGCCTATATGAAGCAGGGTGGCACCATTATTTTCGACACGCGCGATGCGCTGACGGCGCGCCCCGAAGGTCCACCTACTCCCGAAGGCCGCTGGCTGAAGCAAATGCTCGAAGGTCTCGACGTTCCGGAATTGGAGCCCGTGCCGGCCGATCATGTCGTGACCAAGACCTTCTATCTGCTCGACGGTTTCATCGGCCGCTACGCCAATGGGCAGACCTGGATCGAAGCGCTTCCGCCGGCGCCGAGCGACGGCAGCGCCCGGCCGGCCCGCTCCGGCGACGGCGTCTCGCCGATCATCATCACGTCGAACGATCTTGCCGCCGGATGGGCGAGCGACCGCAGCGGCGAGAGCCTTTATTCCCTCGTGCCCGGCGGCATGCGCCAGCATGAGCTCGCCTTGCGCGGCGGGGTCAATCTGGTCATGTATACTCTGACCGGCAATTATAAAGCCGACCAGGTTCATGTCCGCGACCTTCTCGAGCGGCTGGTGCATTAGGGCGGTGGACGGGCCCGATTGACACGCTCGTGAGCGCTTGAGTTCGCGCCGCGCTGACGCTTTATGCTACTTAACGCACAGAACGAAGCCGGAAACTTGGCTTATTTTTTAAATCGTCCTTCAAGTTCCGCAGATGAGTGCATTCGAGAGAGACGGGCCGCAGCCAAGCATCCATGCCGAACGCATAAGCGTCGAACAGGTGGCTGCGCTTTACGGCTATATTCTCGTCGGCGTTCTTGGCGCGGGTTGCGCCGCCATCATTCTCGCCATATCGCTTCATCTCATAGGCGCTGTTTCACTAGGTAACGCGCTTTTCTTTGCGGCGTTTGCCTCCGCCTGCACGTTTTTGCATTTGGCGCTCCGGCACTTCTATTGGAAGAGCCCGAGGCGCAATGAAGACTGGCGCATCTGGGCAGGCTGGTTCGTCGCGGCGAGTTTGGCCGACGGCGTCATGTGGGGCTGGGCCGTCATCTTTCTGGTCACGCCAGGGCATGAGACGGAACAATATCTCGTCCTCGTCGTCGCTTTATCGGTCGCAGCCGGATCAATCAGCGCCTTGGGGAGCTATATGCCGGCCCTCTACGCGATTTTCTTTCCCATTACGCTGCCGTTCCTCGCGATGTGCCTCGTAAGAGGCGATCCGATCCACGAGGCCTCGGCAATTCTCGCCGTCGTCTACATCGTTGCCATGCTCGGACTGGCGCACCGGACCAATGAGAATTTTATCGAATCGCTTCGCTTGCGCTTCGATAAGGATGTCTTGGCCGAAAAGCTGCGCCTTGAAAAAGAGCGCGCCGAGGAAGCCAATCTCGCCAAGTCGCGCTTTCTTGCTTCCGCCAGCCATGATCTGCGCCAGCCCATTCACGCGCTCGGCATGTTTCTCGGCGCCTTGTCCCAGCATGAGATGAGCAATGAAATGCGCCGCCTCGTCGGGCATATGGAAGGCTCGGTCGAGGCTATGGACAGTCTGTTCAGCTCGCTCCTCGACATTTCGAGGCTCGACGCGGGCGTCGTTCAATCGCATCCGCAGACATTCCGCATCGATTCGCTGCTGGAACGGATCTGCCGCGACAATCGGAGCGAGGCGGAAGAGAAAAATATACGGCTCATCTATTGCCGAAGCTCGCTCACCGTCTTCACCGATCCCATTCTGCTCGAACGGATTTTGCGCAATATCATTTCGAATGCCGTGCGCTATACGGACAAGGGCCGCGTGCTCGTCGGCTGCAGGCCGCGCGGCACGCGTCTCAAGATCGAAGTCTGGGACTCGGGCCGAGGCATTCCGCAAAACCAGCATGATCGCGTCTTCGAGGAATTCTATCAGCTCGGCAATCCGGAACGCGATCGCACCAAGGGGCTCGGGCTTGGGCTCGCGATCGTCAAGCGGTTGACGGTCATTCTCGATTGCCCCTACGAGCTTCGCTCGCAGCCGGGCAAAGGCACCGTCTTTACGATATCGGTTCCGATTACCAATGCCGCCTCACTCGCCGAACAGCTGGCGGATGTATCGCCAGGCCTGTTGCGGCGCGGCTTGATCCTCGTGGTCGATGATGAAATCACCATTCGGGAAGCCATGCACAGTCTTCTGTCCGGCTGGGGCCATGAAGTGATCCTCGCGGGCTCCGGTGCCGAAATGCTGGAGCAGCTCGCCGATTGCCCGAAGCGTCCCGATCTCATCATCTGCGATTACAGATTGCGCGCCGGCGAAAACGGGATCGATGTCATAAGGCGGCTTCAATCGGAATATAACGACGATATCCCTGCCGTCTTGATCACCGGCGACACGGCACCCGATCGCCTCTCGGAGGCCAAAGCCAGCGGCTTTCTGCTTTTGCACAAGCCCGTGGCCAATGTGAAATTGCGTGCCACGATCAGCCATCTGATGAGCCCGCACCACGACGAGCCTTCGCACGAGTCAGATTAGAACCGTCAGATCAAGTTTGCCTGACGCGCGGCACTCGCGGCCTGCATGCGGTTGACGACGTTTAAGGCCTTGAAAATGCCGGTCACATGGACTTTCACGGTCTTTTCGGAGAGGCCGAGTTCGAGCGCGATCTCCTTATTCGAGAGGCCGCTGCCGAGAAGCTTCAACACGTCGATCTGGCGTTCCGTCAGGCGCGGATTGCCGCCGGGCGCACGCTCGCTTTTGGCCCTGTTCATGGCCGAACCTGCGCCGTCGAGCATCAACGGCGGCACATAGACATTGCCTTGGAGCACAAGCTGCAATGCCGAGAGAAGGGTTTTCGGGCTTGCCGATTTCGGCACATAGCCGAGAGCGCCCGCGGCCAGCGCCTGCCTCACATCTTCCGGATCCTCCGAAGAGGAGAGAACGATGACCGGCAGCACGGGATGGCGCTTGCCGAATTCGACGAGGGCCGGCATGCCGGCAAGGCCGGCCATGGACAGATCGAGCAGAACCGCATCGAGGTCCGTATGGCTCTGCGCGATGTCGAGCGCCTCGGCGCCATCCTTTGCCTGAAGCACCGACATGTCATCGGAGGACTGGCGCAGCAAAGCCGCCAAGCCTTCGCGCACAACGCCATGATCGTCGACAATCAAGATTTTCATCACGTCCCTGTATCGCCCGCCGCGAAGGGATTCGGCAAGGCCGGGACCGCGGCGCCGGAGGCCTAAGCCGAACTAAGCCTTAAAGCCCAATTTACCGGGCGCGCGGCGCGCGGGATCATCCTGCGCCTCGCTCGATGACTTTGCCCCCAGCTTGAGCGAGGCAGTAAATTCTACCTTTCGAGCACGAAGCGATTTAGGAACAAAGCTCTATTGAGAGCCGTCCGGCGAACCAGCCGGGCGGCTTTTTGCATCGGCCGCTTTATATTGGGCCGCGGCAATTTCATTTTTGCGCTCCCGGCGGCTAAAATGACATAAGCGGCCGACAGGAGCGCCTGCCCCGCGAGACATGGTCCCATCCTTGCGTGCCTCCCGGCCGCGCCTCCATTCGATCGTGGAAAGCCCATCCAAACCTCAAAAGGCAAATCATCGGGACTTCTGTTCATGGACAAGATTCGTAACTATCGCGATCCGAAAATCACCACGCCGGGCGATATCCCTCTGTCCGAAGCAGGCAAGCTCCAGACGCATCCGGCTGTGATCGCGGCGATCAACGCGGTCGCGAGCGAGCGCCGCCCGGCGCGCGTGCTGTTTCAGGCCCCGACCGGGACCGAATGCGATCATATCGTCATGGCGCTTGAGGAATATATCCACTTCAAGGATTTCGAGGCGACCGAGGACGGCGTCTATCAATGGGGCGCCGACGAAATCCGCATATGACGTGAAGCGAAGTGGTCGTATCGCGCCGATTCTTGCTTTAGAAGACGGCAAACGACCATCAACCTTCGCAGGCCCCAACCCGTGTCCAAGCCCGAACTCGACGACTATATGGATCTTTTCCGCCGCTACGGAAAAGATTTCGGCGATGCCTATCTCGAACCCGAAGATGAACGCTTCCGGTTTCTCTTCGACCAGATTTTACGGCTGCTCGCCCAGCCATCCGCGTTCAATCTGACGCTCCCCGAGCCGTTTCGAACCACGGCCTATCGCTATCTTGCAGGCGACGAGGCGACGATCGCGCATATGAAAGTGGTCGAGAACCGCCATTTCATGCTGAGCGACGTCTACGACTATCTGCATCTCATCGATAAGATGGGCAATCCGAAGCAATAGGACCCAAGCTCCTCATCCTGAGGAGCAAGCAATCCAATTCCTATTGGATTGCTTGCGTCTCGAAGGACGAGGAGCGCTCTTGATGGATGCGGCGTAGAGGAACGCCTGACGCCCTCAATCCTTCGAGACGGGTCCTAACGGACCCTCCTCAGGATGAGGGCTCCTCTGTGTCCGTGATATCAGCTCGGCTTTCTGAGCATGAAAGACGGCGGAGCCGCCGGCTTTGGCGGCACGGGCTGTTGCGGCTGCGCCGGTTTGGTTTTGGACGTGCCGCTATAAGACGTGCTCATTGTATCGCCGATCATTGCCCGCTCTATTCGAATGCCAAGACATTTGCTGTCTTGGCATAAGTCGAGCTGAGGCCCGGCGTCAATCCGGAAGCACCTGACCTTTCGTTTCAAGTGCAAAAGGCACGATGAGAATCCCAATGCCGAAGGCGATCGCCGTGAGTGCCACGGGATAGCCGAGCGTCCCCCATTGCAGCACCATCGCGCCAAGCAAAAAGTTCACCCCGGCGCCGATGAACCGTCCGAAGGATGTCGCGAAAGCAAAAGCCGTCGCACGCACGGACGTCTCATATTGCTCCGGCAGCCAGAGGCTGAAGGCAGCGAAATTGCCGCCGCCAAAGCCCAGAAAGAAGAGCACGATAATGAATGGCACAAGCCCTTTTTCGAGATAGAAAGCCCAGCCGAAAGCCGCAACGATGGTCACCATCATGATCGCGAAATAGCAGGCCAGCGCTGATTTGCGGCCGATCTTTTCCGCCAACACCGGAAAGGCGAGGCAACCCAAAATCGTGCCGATCGACAAGACCGCCGTGCCCGACGAGACAAGACGCACGACATCCTGTCCCTCGAAGCCGGCCTTTTTGGCAAGCTGCGTCAAAGCCGCCGGCTCGTAGACGGCGCCTGCCCAGAGTCCGATGATCGCAATCGACAGAAGCGCCGCGTTGACGATCGTGCGCTTCAGATATTTGGAGCCGAAGATTTCGGCCAAAGGCTGAACGCGTTTCGCATCGTCGACCTGGGCTTTCCAGCGCTCTGGCTCCTTCACTTTCGCGAGCGTGAACAGGGCGACGACGATCGGCGCTATGCCGCAAAGAAACATGGCGCGCCAGCCAAAGGCCGCGCCAACCGTGAAATTCAACGCCGCGGCGACGAAGAAGCCGCAATAATAGCCCGTCTGCAAATAGCCCGCGCCCATCTTACGCCGGTCTTCCGGCCAGGCTTCGGCGACATAGGTTCCGGCCATCGCCCATTCGCCGCCGATGCCAATGCCCGCCAAAAAGCGGAATAAGGCAAGCTGCCACACCTGATCGGCAAAGACGGCGGCGCCGGTAAAGATCGAATACATGATGATGGTGGCGGCCATCGTCTTGGTCCGTCCGAACCGATCCGCGATCGGACCCCAGATGAAGGAACAGCCCCAGCCAATGAGAAAGACGGCGAAGAGGATCGAACCGCCAAAGCCTATATTGGCCGGCGTGACCGCATAGCCGGATTTCGGCAGGAGCTCCGTCAGCGCCGGCGCAAGAACGATGGCATAGATGAAGGAATCCATGCCATCGAGCATCCAGCCCGTCCAGGCGGACCAGAAGCCGATGATTTGCTGGCGATTGAGCTTGGTATGCGGACGCGCGACCGCGTCGCGGGCCCAGACGACCTCTGCCATGTTTCCATCCCCTGTTCGCCGGCTTGCCGCGGCGTGATCCCTCCCGCCGGTTTGCCAGTCGGTGGTATATTGTAGGCTAGCACGGGGATTGCGCGGTAAACTAGAGGCAAATCACTGTTTTGCCGGCCTTGAAGGCAATAAGGGCGCGCTTGGGGCTGAGGAATTCTCTATGCTGCGGCGCGAATAGGAAGAGCGATTGCTTTGAATTCAATGGCGATTACATCTTATACGAAAACCTGCGCCGCCGCGCCGTCCAGCCCTCAGTTTCATTTGACGCATGACCTCTGACGAAAGTCAGGTTTTTGGGATCATGCACGAGGAGTTCCGTCACCCGTGTCCGCGCTCATCCATCGCCCCGTCCAGCCGGGAGAC
This sequence comes from Methyloferula stellata AR4, assembly GCF_000385335.1. Lineage (NCBI taxonomy): Bacteria > Pseudomonadati > Pseudomonadota > Alphaproteobacteria > Hyphomicrobiales > Beijerinckiaceae > Methyloferula > Methyloferula stellata. The sequence goes on from NZ_ARWA01000001.1 coordinate 96,242, forward strand.
CATGTCTTTCTGGTCGATGGCTCGTCCTTCGTCTTTCGCGCCTATTTCCAGTCGATTCGGCAGGACGCCAAATATAATTACCGCTCCGACCGTCTGCCGACGGGCGCCGTGCGGCTGTTTTGCACCAAGCTCTTTCAATTCGTGAAGGACGGCGCGGCCGGATTCAAGCCGACGCATTTGGGTATCATCTTCGACAAATCCGAGAATTCCTTCCGCAAGGAAATCTATCCGGCCTACAAAGGCAATCGCTCCGAGCCGCCGGAAGATCTGATCCCCCAATTTCCGCTGATGCGCGCCGCCGTGCGCGCCTTCAACCTGCTGCCGATCGAGCAGGACCGCTATGAAGCGGACGATCTGATTGCCACCTATGCGCGGCAGGCACGCGACCGCGGTGCGGACGTGCTCATCATCTCCGCCGACAAGGATTTGATGCAGCTGATCGAGCCGGGCGTCGCCATGTATGACCCGGCCTCCGGCGAAGCCGGCGCCAAAGGCTCGCGCGAAGAGCGCAAGATCGCCGAGGCCGAAGTCTTTGATTATTTCGGCGTGGCGCCGGATAAGGTCGTCGATGTGCAGGCGCTCGCGGGCGACTCGACCGATAATGTGCCGGGCGCGCGCGGCATCGGCATCAAGACCGCCGCGCAGCTCATCAACGAATATGGCGACCTCGATACATTGTTGGCCCGCGCCGGCGAAATCAAGCAGCCAAAGCGGCGCGAATGCCTCACAAATCCGGAAGCCGTCGAGCTCATCCGAGTCTCGCGCGAACTCGTGAGGCTTGTGCGCGATGTGCAGCTCGAAGTGCCGCTCGACGATCTCGGTCTCGCCATGCCGGAAGGCAAGACGCTTGTTGCCTTCTGCAAGGCGATGGAGTTCACGACCATCACCAAGCGCGCCGCGGAAACCTTCGGCGTCGATGCCAATCTGATCGAACCGGACCCTGCCTTCGTGGGCCAAGCCGGCTGGCGCGGTCGCAATGGTGAGGCCCAAGAGCCGCCGGCACTGGAGCTGACGTCGCCAATTTCAGCTTCTGCTTCGCAGAAAGATCCAGTCACCACCAAAGGGCCAAAGCGCAATGCGCGTTATGGCGAGCCTGTGGAACCGACGGCGGTCGCCTCAGGCCCCGGCCATCTCGCGGCCGCGCGGGCGGAGGCCTTTCGTACCCTGCCTTTCGACCATAAAGCCTATGAGACGATCACCGATCTCGTGCAGCTCGACTCCTATCTTGCGACGGCGCGCAATCGGGGCCTGATCGCGGTCGATACCGAGACGACCTCTCTCGATCCGATGACAGCCGATCTCGTCGGCATTTCGCTCTGCTCGGCGCCAGGACGTGCCTGCTACATCCCGCTTGGTCATGTCGGAGAAGGCGCGACGGATTTGTTCGGCGGCGGCAATCTTGTGCCCGGCCAGCTTCCGGCCGATGCCGTCTTCGCGCATTTGAAGCCGATCCTCGAAGATCAAAGCGTGCTGAAGATCGCGCATAATATGAAATATGATTGGCTGATCTTCAAACAGCACGGCATCGAGGTTTCGCCGCTCGAAGACACATTGCTTTTATCCTATGTGCTCGACGCCGGCCGCACCGATCACGGCATGGATGTGCTAGCTGAAAAATATTTCGGCCATAAGCCGATTTCCTTCGCGCAGGTCGCTGGTTCCGGCCGCAGCTTCATCGGCTTCGCCCGCGTTCCAATCGACAAGGCGACGGAATATGCGGCCGAGGATGCCGACGTTGCCTTGCGGCTTTGGGAGGTACTCAAACCACGATTGCCGGCCGAATCCATGTCGCGCGTCTATGAAGGGCTCGAGCGGCCGATGATCGACACTTTGGCGCGCATGGAGCGGCGCGGCGTCTCGATCGATCGCACCATCCTCTCGCGACTGTCGGGCGAATTCGCGCAAGATATGGCGCGGCTCGAAGCCGAGATCTTCGAGCTCGCGGGCGAGGCCTTCAATCTCGGCTCGCCGAAACAATTGGGCGATATTCTCTTCGGCAAAATGGGCCTGCCCGGCGCCAAGAAAACCGCGACCGGCGCTTGGTCGACAGCGGCCGGCGTGCTTGAAGATCTGGCCGAACAGGGCAATCCTTTTGCAAGATTGATCCTGGATTGGCGGCAGCTCTCCAAGTTGAAATCGACCTATACGGATGCGCTGCCCACGTACGTCAATCCGTCGACGCATCGCGTGCATACATCCTATGCGCTTGCCGCGACGACGACGGGACGGCTGTCGTCCTCCGAGCCGAATTTGCAGAATATCCCCGTGCGCAACGAAGCTGGCCGCAAGATCCGCAAAGCCTTCATTGCAAGCGAGGGCCATAAGTTGATCTCGGCCGACTATTCGCAGATCGAGCTCAGGCTGCTCGCGCATATCGCCGATATTCCGCAATTGAAATCGGCTTTCGCGCAAGGTCACGACATCCACGCGATGACGGCATCGGAAATGTTCGGCGTGCCGATCGAAGGCATGCCGTCCGACGTGCGGCGGCGCGCCAAGGCGATCAATTTCGGCATCGTCTATGGCATTTCGGCTTTCGGCCTCGCCAATCAGCTCGGCATTCCGCGCGAGGAAGCTGGCGCCTATATCAAGAAATATTTCGAGCGCTTTCCCGGCATTCGCGACTATATCGACCAGACCAAGAAATTCTGCCGCGAGAACGGCTATGTCGCCACGATCTTCGGGCGCAAATGCCATTACCCGCGCATCACAGCCTCGAACCCATCCGAGCGCGCGTTTAACGAACGCGCCGCGATCAACGCGCCGATCCAAGGCTCGGCCGCCGACATCATCCGCCGCGCCATGGTGCGCATGGACGAAGCTTTGGTGAAGGCCAATCTCTCCGCGCAAATGCTGCTGCAAGTGCATGACGAATTGGTCTTTGAAGTGCCGGATGCCGAGGTCGATGCGACGATCGATCTCGTGCGTCGCGTGATGGTCGATGCGCCGCATCCGGCGCTCGATCTCTCCGTCCCGCTACAGGTCGATGCCAAGGCCGCGCAGAATTGGGACGAGGCGCATTAAGGATCGGACTATATTTTCCTAGCAGCGCTTCATATTATATTGTATATACGTTTTGAGCACCTATATTGAAATTGGTTTGGGACGAGCGAAAGCGGCTGGCTAATCTCGACAAGCACGGGATGGATTTCGCTGACCTGAATATTTTGTTCTTCGAGTCTTCCACCATCGTTGAGGCCAAAAACGGACGCCTCATGGCAATCGGGCATCTTAACGGTGCCATAACTGTCGTCTTTGCTATCCTGGGGACGAGTGCCATATCAATCATCAGCATGCGCCCTGCGTCCGCAAAGGAAAGAAAACTTCTATGAAAAAGAAAGAATTCCGACCGGGCCATGGGTACAGCAAAGAGGACTGGGATGCGATCGACAGTCCTGAACTTACGGACGAAGAGCTTCGCAATGCAAAGCCATTTGCGGAAGTCTTCCCGGAACTCGCCGAGAGCATCCGTCGTAGTCGTGGTCCGCAGAAGGAGCCGACCAAGGTCGCCGTCTCGATCCGCCTGAGCCAGGACGTTCTTGCCTATTACAAGGGCCAGGGCGAGAAGTGGCAATCACGCATCGATGCGGACCTGCGCAAGATCGTCGCGCGCAAGCGCTAGCGACATTGGCCATGCCGGATAAAGCTTTCGTTATCGGCCTATCGGGCGTGCCCGGCTCCGGCAAGTCGACGCTGCTCAATCTGCTGTTGCACGACTTCGGCACCGCGCAGGCCGTCTATTACGACCGGTTCGATCCCGGCATGACCGACGCGCAGATTTGCGATTGGGTTGCGCGCAAGGGCGATCCGAACGAACTCGTTTTCGCGGGCCTCGTTCATGAACTCACGCGCCAAACGCAAGTTCAAGCCGTGGCGGCGCAAAGGCCGCTCGTCTTTTTCGAAACCGCCTTCGGACGCGTTCATAAGACGACCGGCGCCTTCATCGATTTCCTCGTCTGGATCGACACGCCGCTGGAAATCGCTCTGTCGCGCGCGAGTCTGGTTTTTCTCGCCGCGCAACGCGATCGGACGCCTGAGACCGCGCGTGATTTCATCGCCTGGATGACGCGCTATATGCAGGATTATCCCCTGCTCCGTCAGTTATATCTGAGCATGAACGAGAAGATGGCATCGACAGCCGATTTGATCCTCGACGGCACGCAACCTGCCGAGGCTTTGGCCGCATCCGTTAAGACGGCGCTCGCCGCGCGGGGGCTGAAATAGCAGTAGCGCAGTTAACTCCGCGCCGCCTTCGCAAGCTCGACGAGCATTTTCCGCAACCCCTCACCATCTATCACGCGCTGCGGAAACACCAATCGCGCGGTGAGATCGCCGTCGGCCAGATCGAGCCCATCGGGATCAATCCCCGTCACCTGCCATGCCCCGTGCTGCGCGCCCGCCAAGACAGTCGCATAAAGCGCCAGCGCATCTTTATGATCGGCGTTCATATGCGCGAGCGCATCGGCCTCCCCGGAAAGAAGGGCGTCCGCGCCCTGAACATCCGTCAGCAATGTCGCCGCGTCGAAACGGCCGGTCTTGCCGAACCCCCCGTTCAAATGCGCTTGCGCGATCTCGACATGAAAAAAAGCGAAATCGCCAAAATCCGCATAAAGCGCGGATTTCGGGTGCCGCGCGAGAAAGCGCGCCTTCAAAGCCGCGCGCCGCTTGGGCTCGGTGACTTTCTCAGCCTTGCCGGTCAGGGTGAGGCGCGGATGCGCAAGCGGATCGCCTGCCCCGCTTTGGGCCAAAAGCAGAGACAATCTCGGATCATTGGCAAGATGGCGCGTATGCGCAGCCAATTGCGACATGAGGAGAATGGGGCTGCCGTCGGGTTCTGTCGCCACATTGACGAGCGTCGCGAAAGGCTCGCCATCGGGCGGCGCGAGCGTCGCCAAAGCGGCGGCGCGGATACGGCGCAGCAAGGCCTTGGCCTCGGCAAGCGCATCATAGGGAGCCGGGGTGCTTTCCTGCACAGCTTTGGTCATAAAAGCCTCTGTCGGATGAACGCGAATAAACTTGCCTGATTGGACAAAGCATTTACAGAAGCTGCATTTAACGAGAAAGCGAAACCACGAAAGGAGGAAATCTGTCCATGAACAAGAGTTCTCTGCCCAACCGCTGCTTACGTCTCAGATCCTGGCCGATTTTCGCCGCCGGTTTCGGCTTGGTGCTCGTTCTGCCCTTCGCCGCGGAAGCTGCGCCGGATCCGGCCTGCGAGCCCATGTTCACGGCGATCACGAAATTGCTACAGACGCCCAATCATCAATATATGAGCCAGAGCTCTGCCACTTACGCCTTGCAGAACGGCGGGAAAATGCGGACAAGCGAGAGCATTTCGACGAGCGATACATCCTACGTCAAGCTCAACGACCAATGGCGGAAAGTGCCGTACACGCCGCAAGATCTGATGAAACACGAGGAAGAAAGCCGGCAGAATTCCAATGAAATCTGCCATTTCCTGCGTGACGATAGCAGCGAAGGCGAAGCTTCCGTCTATGACGCCCATAGCGAGACGCCCGCGGGCAAATCGGCAGTCCAGATCTGGATTTCAAAGGTTAACGGCCTGCCTTTGCGCGAGGAAATCGACCTTGACCTCAAGGATAAGGGCAAGACCCATTCGTCGGTTCGCTTCGACTATGATCACGTCGAACCCCCGAAAGACGCGAAATAAAGCTCATTGCGTCCGGTAGCGGCACCGGATCAATGCTAATAGGGTGGCGCTCCCGGAAAACTCGTCTATAGTCAGCGCTCTAGAGCCTGATTCTTGATTTCCGGGCAGTTTCCGGCCTCAAGCGTCACATTTCGGCCTTCAAAGCCCCTAAGGTCGCGTGGCTGATCTTGGGCATTTACTCGGGCACCGAGCGTTCCGGCGCCGTAAGCTTGAGACAGCAAGCCGGGACTATAACCAACCGGCAGCGGATCATCCGAGTCACGGGGCCAGATCCTCGGAGCTCCATCAAGGTTAGGATTCTTCATGCCAATGATCGCTCTCGTCGACGACGACCGCAATATACTCGCGTCGGTGTCGATTGCCCTTGAGGGGGAAGGCTATCGCGTTCAGACCTATACCGACGGATCGACAGCACTCGACGGATTGAAGACCAATCCTCCCGATCTCGCCATCTTCGATATTAAGATGCCGCGCATGGACGGCATGGAGCTTCTGCGCCGCCTGCGCCAGAAATCCGATCTGCCGGTGATTTTCCTGACGTCGAAAGACGAGGAAATCGACGAATTGTTCGGCCTCAAGATGGGCGCCGACGATTTCATCCGCAAACCCTTTTCGCAGCGTCTGCTGGTCGAGCGCGTCCGCGCCATCCTGCGCCGGGCCAATCCCAAGGAAGCCGCGGCGCAAAAGGAATCCGAGGCGAAGCTCCTCGAGCGCGGTCTCCTCAAGATGGACCCCGAGCGCCATACCTGCACCTGGAAGAACGAGGCCGTGACGCTCACGGTCACCGAGTTCCTCATCCTCCAGGCCTTGGCGACGCGGCCGGGCGTCGTCAAAAGCCGCAACGCCTTGATGGATGCGGCCTATGACGATCAGGTTTATGTCGACGACCGCACGATCGACAGCCACATCAAGCGGCTGCGCAAGAAGTTCAAATCGGTCGACGACGATTTTGAAATGATCGAGACGCTTTACGGCGTCGGCTATCGTTTCAAGGAATAGTCGGTCCCGCTGGACTCACATCGGGCTTTCCGCTCTTGTTGCCTCATGAAGCTCAAGGCGGAGGAAGTGGCTAAACCGAGATGAGCCTCGACGTACGCGAAGACAAGGTTGTCAACTTCGACGGTCTGCGGCGCCTCAAGCGCATGCAGATCACGGCGGCTTTGCGGCTGCGCAAGATCTGGCGCGCGATCGGGTCTCGCTTTTCGTCCTCGCTGACGCGGCGCATCGTCGTTCTCAATCTGGGCGGCCTCGTCGCGCTCGCCTTCGGCTTTCTCTACCTCAATCAGTTTCGTGAAGGCCTGATCGACGCGCGCGTGCAAAGCTTGCAGACGCAGGGCGAGATCATCGCCGCGGCGATCGCGGCTTCCGCCACCGTCGAGACCGATGCGATCACCATCGATCCCGAAAAGCTGTTGCAGCTCGCGCCCGGGGAAAGCTATGGCGTCGCGGATGAAAGCCAGCCGTCGCTCGAATTCTCGATCAACCCGGAACGCATCGGCCCGGTGCTGCGCCGGCTTGTTTCGCCGACCCGCACAAGAGCGCGGATCTATGATCGCGACGGCTATATGCTGCTCGACTCGCGCTCGCTGACGAGCCGCTCCAATATTTTACGCTATGACCTGCCGGCGGAGCCACATGAAGAGTCGCTGCCTCTGATCGAACGCACATGGAACGCGGTGAAGGGCCGTTTCGGCCAAAGCGACATGCCGCTCTATGAGGATCGCGACTCGGGCAATGGCAAGTTCTATCCGGAAGTGGCTCATGCTTTGACCGGCGCGGCGCAATCGATCGTCAGGGTCAATGCCAAAGGCGAGACCATCGTCTCCGTCGCAGTGCCGATCCAAAGGCTGCGGGCCGTGCATGGCGCGCTTCTGCTTTCGACGCAAGGCGGCGATATAGACTCGATCATCGCCTCCGAACGCTGGGCGATTTTGCGGATCTTTCTCGCCTCCGCCGCCGTCATGCTGATCCTGTCGCTCTTCCTCGCGGGCACGATCGCCGAACCGATGCGGCGTCTGGCGGAAGCAGCCGAGCGCGTGCGGCGGGGCATTAAATCGCGGCAGCAGATTCCCGATTTCACCGACCGTTACGACGAGATCGGACATCTCTCGGGCGCGCTGCGCGATATGACCACGGCGCTTTATAATCGCATCGAGGCCATCGAAAGTTTCGCCGCAGATGTCGCGCATGAATTGAAGAATCCCCTGACCTCGCTGCGCAGCGCCGTCGAGACGCTTCCCATCGCCCGCACGCCGGAAGCGCATCAGCGGCTGCTCGCGATCATCCAGCACGACATCCGCCGGCTCGACCGTCTGATCAGCGACATTTCGGACGCCTCGCGGCTCGATGCGGAATTGGCCCGCGCCGATATGGATGTCGTCGATCTGGCGCGTCTGCTCGGCGCCGTCGTCGCGGTGGCGAACGAAGTGAAAAGCGAAGACGGCGTCCACATCAGTCTCGATATTGCGCCACGCGCCCGTGACGAGGACGGCCGCAACCGCAATTTCAAGGTGATGGGTTTTGATTCCCGTCTCGGGCAAGTCTTCAACAATCTGCTCGACAATGCCCGGTCTTTTTCGGTCCAGCACGGCAATGTCCGCGTTGCCTTGCGGCAGGCGCGTGGCGCGCCGCGGGCGGGTCCGATGCGGGATGGTTTCGAAGTCATCATCGACGATGACGGGCCGGGCATTCCGGACGATGCCTTCGAGCGGATCTTCGAGCGCTTTTATACCGACCGTCCCAATCAGGGGTTCGGTCAGAATTCCGGGCTCGGCCTGTCGATTTCGCGGCAGATCATCGAAGCGCATGGCGGCCGCATCACGGCAACCAACCGCCTCGCGCCGGCTATGTCCGACGGCAGCCGCGCGCCCGTCGTGCTCGGCGCGCGTTTCAGTGTCTGGCTGCCGGCCGCGCCGAAATGAGCGCAGCTCTCCTAGCAGAAGCAAAGCCCATCTATATTCACGCGACGGCCGTAGTGATCGGCCGTGCCGGCATTCTGATCCGAGGGCCTTCCCGCGCCGGCAAAAGCAGCCTCGCGCTTGCCTTGCTCGCGGAGGCGGCGCGGCTCTCTCTATTCGGCCGGCTCGTCGGAGATGATAGAGTCAGCGTCGAGAGTCAGGGCAAAACACTTGTGTTGCGCGGCCATCCCGCGATTCAAGGAAAGATCGAACAGCGCGGCAAAGGCATTCTCGACGTCGCCTTCGAGCCATCGGCCGTCGCGCGCTATGTGATCGATCTCGGGGCCCCCGGAGCCGCTTCAACATCTGCGGCCACCACCCGCATCGAAGACGTGGAGCTGCCGGTCTTGACGCTGCCGCCGAATCTCGACGCCGCCGAACGCGCCGCCCTGGTCATGGCCGTCCTTTCCCAAACCGAGGCAGGAGAGATGGCCTCGCCGCGTCCAAGTTGACGCAGCACCGTCATATGCGGAACCGTTGCAATGCAAAAAGCTTTAAAGAATATATAAGGTATTGTTTTGATATCATTTTAGCGAGTAATGAGACGTCCTACGCCGGTTCGGCCATTTACGCGGAAAAGTTAACGTCGAGATGATTCTTCTTCGATTCCGCCACACACCCGAAAAACCCTTTGGAACCGGGCCTTATTTCGCTTGCCAAGTTCGCCGCAACGCACAAAATGGCGCGTCGAAACGAGCCCGGCGCCAAAAATGCGTGTTTCTAGCAGCCCAGCCTCGCGGGCTGGTCAACGTCTGGTTCACAACTGACCTCCCTATTATGACCCACCCCATCATATGAGCCGAGATCACGTACGGAGTTCCCGAATGAACGGACGCCGCAGATGATTGGATTGGTCTTGGTGACCCACGGTCATCTCGCCGACGAGTTTCGCGCGGCGCTCGAACACGTGGTCGGTCCGCAGCCGCAGATCGCGACCATTTCGGTCGGGCCCGAAGATGACATGGAACAAAGGCGCCAGGAAATCCTCGAGGCGATCGGCTCTGTCGACACCGGATCGGGCGTCGTTATTCTGACGGATATGTTCGGCGGCACGCCGTCGAACCTCGCCATCTCGGTGATGAATGGCGCGAATGTCGAAGTCGTCGCCGGCATCAATCTGCCAATGCTGATCAAGCTCGTTTCGGTGCGCGATACGGCGCTTCTCGAACAAGCTGTCATTCAAGCCCAGGATGCCGGGCGCAAATATATTTATGTCGCGAGCCGGGTGCTCGCCGGCAAATGAGCTCCGACGGGCATTCTGCGCCGGACGAAGAGGATTGCCCGGCGCCGCCCGCGCCCGAAGGCGGCTTTCTGCGCGAGATCAAGATCATCAATAAGAAAGGCCTGCACGCGCGCGCGACGGTGAAATTCGTGCAATGCGTCGAGATGTTCGAGGCCGAAGTCACCGTCAGCCGCTGCGGCGAGACGGTCGGCGGCCTCTCCATCATGGGGATCTTGACGCTCGGCGCCGGGATAGGAACATCGATCTATGTCGGCGCCAAGGGACCCCAGGCGCAAGACGTGCTCGACGCACTTGAAAAGCTCGTTGCGAACAAATTCGACGAAGACGAATAAATGCCGCGAGTTTCCGGGCTTAGAGCAGCGGATCTTCGGAGGTCGGCGCGTCTCCTTCTCCCTGTGGGAGAAGGTGTCATGCAAAGCATGACGGATGAGGGGTTATGATCCTTCAGAACTTACAAGGATCGTAACCCCTCACCCGGTTTGCTTCGCAAACCACCCTCTCCCTCTGGGAGAGGGTTTGCGCGTTCGGCTCTAATTGGGATTCTAACCTTAGAGCGCCTTCAAAATATTATCGACGACCTTCTTGGCATCGCCAAACAGCATCATCGTATTGTCACGGAAGAAAAGCTCGTTCTCGACGCCGGCATAGCCCGAGCCCATGCCGCGTTTGACGAAGAGGACGGTCTTCGCCTTTTCGACGTCGAGGATCGGCATGCCATAGATCGCCGATGTCTTGTCGGTCTTCGCCGCCGGATTGGTCACATCGTTCGCACCGATGACGAAGGCGACGTCCGCCTGGCCGAATTCGGAATTGATGTCTTCCAACTCGAACACTTCGTCGTAAGGCACATTGGCTTCGGCGAGCAGCACATTCATATGGCCGGGCATGCGGCCGGCAACCGGATGGATCGCATATTTGACGTCGACGCCCTTCTTTTTAAGCGCGTCCGCCATCTCGCGCAGCGAATGCTGGGCCTGAGCCACCGCCATGCCGTATCCCGGCACGATGATGATCTTCTCGGCATTCTCCATGATATAGGCGGCGTCCTCGGCCGAGCCCTGCTTGACCGGCCGCGTCTCGACATGGCCCGCAGCAACAGCCGTCTCGCCGCCAAAGCCGCCGAGAATGACGGAGATGAACGAGCGGTTCATCGCCTTGCACATGATATAGGACAGGATCGCGCCGGACGAGCCGACGAGCGCGCCGGTGATGATCAGTGCGAGATTGCCGAGGGTGAAGCCGATGCCGGCCGCCGCCCAGCCCGAATAGGAATTCAGCATCGACACGACGACCGGCATGTCGGCGCCGCCGATCGGGATGATGAGCAGAAGCCCAAGCCCGAACGAGACGAGGACGATCAAGCCGAAGAGCAAATGGCTCGCCGACGTGCAGAAGAGCGCGATCAGCAGGACCAGCAGGATGCCGAGCCCGATATTGATGGCGTGGCGCTGCGGCAGAAGGATCGGCTTGCCGGACATGCGTCCGTCGAGCTTCAAGAAGGCGATGACCGAACCTGTGAAGGTCACGGCGCCAATGGCCGCGCCGATCGACATTTCGATCAGGCTCGCACCATGGATCGCACCGGGCACACCAATGCCGAAAGCCTGCGGCGCTTCGAGCGCGCCGGCCGCGACGAGCACGGCGGCAAGGCCGACGAGCGCGTGAAAGAAGGCGACGAGCTGCGGCATGGCCGTCATCTGGACGGTGCGGGCGCGCCAGGCGCCGATGCCGCCGCCGATCGCGATGCCGACAACCACAAGCACCCAGGCGCCTATGCCGGATGGGATCTGATAGGCGAGCGTCGTCACGATGGCGATCGCCATGCCGATCATGCCGAAGAGATTGCCCTTGCGCGAACTTGCCGGCGAAGACAATCCACGCAGCGCGAGGATGAAGAGAATGCCCGAGACGAGATAAAGAAGGGCCGCGAGATTGGCGTTCATCGGCTCAGCCCTTCTTCTTATACATGGAGAGCATGCGCTCGGTGACGAGGAAGCCGCCGAATATGTTGACCGATGCCAATATGAGCGCGATGAAGCCGAAGATGCGGGCCCAGATCGGGCCGTCGTCGCCGATCTGCGTGGCGCTGACGCCGACGGAGAGCAATGCGCCGACGACGATCACCGATGAGATCGCGTTGGTCACCGACATCAAAGGCGTGTGCAGAGCCGGCGTCACCGACCAGACGACATAATAGCCGACGAAAACGGCGAGAGCGAAAATCGCCAGCCGGAAGACGAAAGGATCGATGGCCCCGCCCGTCGCTATATGAGCGCCGGTGCCGGCCATATGCGCGATTTGATCGGCATAGGATTGTGCCGCATCCGCCGCCTGACGTGCGACGTCGGCCGCGGCCTGGGCCTTATCAAGTAATTGCTGTTCGGTGCCCGTCGCCATTTGGACAGTCCCTCCAGGTTTCCAGCCAATAAGATTTTATTTTTGTCGATCCTTGCGAATGCAGCAGGATCAGGCCGCCAATTGGAAATTCGGATGCACCAGCGCACCATCTTTGGTGAGCAAGGTCGCCTTGACGAGTTCGTCGTCCCATTGGATCGCAAGCGCCTTGGTCTCCTTGTTGATCAAGGTTTCCACGAAGGCGAGAAGGTTTTTCGCATAGAGCGCGGACGCGGTGGCAGGCAGCCGCCCCGCGACATTGAGATTTCCGACGATCTTCACGCCATTGGCAGTGACGACGGTTTCACCAGGCTTTGCCAATTCGCAATTGCCGCCGCGCTCGACCGCCAGATCGATGATGACCGAGCCGGGCTTCATCGAATGCACCATCTCGGCCGTGATCAGTACAGGTGCCGGACGGCCGGGGATCAAGGCCGTCGTGATGACGATATCCTGCTTCGCAATATGCGAGGCCGTCAGCGCCGCCTGTTTGGCTTTATAGTCGGCCGACATCTCCTTGGCATAGCCGCCGGCCGTTTCGGCCTGTTTGAATTCCTCGTCTTCGACGGCAATGAATTTGGCGCCGAGCGATTCGACCTGCTCTTTGGTCGCCGGGCGCACATCGGTCGCCGTCACGATCGCGCCCATGCGGCGCGCCGTGGCAATCGCCTGCAGACCCGCGACGCCGACGCCCATGACGAAGACCTTCGCGGCCGGAACCGTGCCTGCCGCGGTCATCATCATCGGCATCGCCCGGCCATATTCGGCGGCGGCATCAACAACGGCGCGATAGCCCGCGAGATTGGCCTGGCTCGACAGGACGTCCATGACCTGCGCGCGCGTGATGCGCGGCATGAGTTCCATGGCGAAAGTCGAGACGCCGCCGGAGGCCAACGAATTCAGGGCATCGATATGGCCATAGGGGTCCATGACGGCGATGACCGCCGCGCCGGCTTTGACGCCGGCCAATTCCGCCAGGCTTGGGCGGCGGACGCGCAATATAATGTCGGCATTCGCCACGGCCGCGCCGGCATCGGGAACCACGCTCGCCCCCGCCGCCGCATAATCGGCATCGAGGAAGCCGGATTTCAGGCCGGCGCCAGCCTGAACCGCGACCTCGGCGCCGAGGCCTATGAATTTTTTGACGGTTTCGGGGGTCGCGGCAACCCGCGCTTCGGAGGAATCTGACTCGGCTGGAACAGCGATACGCATGATGTCTCCGAAGAGCTGAGATGCCACAATAACTTCAGTCGTTTCAGCACGCCGCAATGGCGGCGTGTCAGAGACGTAGACGAAAGCGTCGGAAATTATCTGTCGGGCAGGATCAGCCCCAGAGAACAGCCAGCAGGATCACGATCAGGATCACACCGGCGCCGCCGTATTTGAGAAGCTTCAGAAAGAGGTGATAGGTGCGGTCGTGTTCGGCGTAATCCATATCGGGATGGTCTCCCGCCGCGGCATGAACTTCATCCATGAGTGCCCTCCAAACAGTGCCTGGTCATTTTATGCCATAGGCATCGCAACGATTTTGTTGGGATGCAAGAGGGTTTCTAAGCAAAATCCGCAAAAATTCCGCGAGATGGCCTGTCAGACAGCTTAAAATTCCAGCATGGGTCTCAAGAAACCGCCCCGGCGAGGCCCGCCTTGTCGAGTGCCGCGGCCTGGCGCCGGCCCAAGACCGCCTGATCGAAGCCGGCGATGGCCTCATTGAACAGACGGTAAAAATTCAATTTCACATCGAGATGCAGAAACACACTGCCGAGCCCAATCGCCGCGCGGTCCATGAAGACGAATTCGCGCGGAACCGTCAGCGGGCCATATTTCTTCAAAGCCTCATGCATGTGAAAGGCTTCCTTGCGGCCGTATTTTCCGGGCGCGATGCCGTCGGCGATGGTCCGCGCCCGGTCCTCCAGCAGCGGCCCATAAATGAACCGCGCCCAGATGTTCAAGGTCTCGATCAGATCCTTGGTGAGGCCGCGAAAGCCCCAGGTCTCGTAAGCATGTACGACGCGGGCTGGCTCATTGTGCAGCAGGCCCTCATAGAGATCGACAACGCCGCCGACGAAAGACGGCGGAAAGATCCGGACGCAGCCATAATCGAGAAGATTGATGCCTTGCGCCTCGCCTGTCGCCGCGTCGCGGAAGACGGAATAATTGCCGAGATGCGGGTCGCCGTGAATGACGCCATATTGATTGAACGGCTTCCACCAGGCGGCATAAAGCGCGGCGCCGATGCGATTGCGCGAGTCTTGATCTGCTTCCTTGAAGGTCAGCATGCGTTCGCCCTCGAGCCAATCCATGGTGAGAAGGCGATGAGTCGAGAGCGCGCCATCGACCGCAGGCACACGGACATCGGCGAGCGGCGCCAGAATGTCGCTATAAAGCCGCGCGTGTTTGGCCTCGCGGCCATAATCCAATTCTTCACGGATGCGCTCCGCGATCTCTTTCGTCATTTCGCGCGTGTCGATCGCCGGGCGAAACCTGCGGTGCAAAGCGAAGATCACATCGAGCTGCTGCAGATCGGCTTCGACGGCAGACGTCATGTCGGGATATTGCAGCTTGCAGGCGAGCTGCCTGCCCTCGAGGCTGACCGCGCGATGCACTTGGCCGAGCGAAGCCGCCGCGGAAGGCTTCAAGTCGAAGGATTTGAAACGCGCCTGCCAATTTGGGCCGAGTTCGGCCTGCATCCGGCGCTTGACGAAAGCCGCGCCCATCGGCGGCGCATCACTTTGGAGCTTTGCCAGCTCTTCGGCATATTCCGGTGGCAAGGCGTCTGGAATCGTCGCGAGCATTTGCGCGACTTTCATCATCGGGCCTTTGAGCGAGCCGAGCGCCTTCGTCAGCGCGGCGGCGCTCGACGCGTCATTGCCGCCGGTACCGAGAAGCCGCGCCGCCGCGATGCGCGCGGCGATCCCGCCGACATTAGCGCCGACCCGCGCATAGCGGACGGCGCGGGCCGAAAGGCGGTTTGATTCGTCGTTCATGGGTTCTTTTCTGCCGTGGGACCATTTGAGGCCTCGTATATAATCCTCAAATCCCTGGCGGGTTAGCTTATAGCGCATTAGTGATGCGGAGCGGCTGATCGCCCTGCTAAGCTCCATATACGCCTTCCGAATGACGCCGATCCGAACCTCGCGCGGGCGTAATCCGAACTGTGGGTCCTGTAACCGGCTTTTTCATCAGGCCGCCTAACCCAAAATATCCCGCGCTGTCGCGATGATCCGGTCGAACTCGCGCTGAATGTCGACAAGTAGACGATCGTCGATGGACGCGCCGGCGGCATCGGCGAGCTTCCGGGTCAGGCGGTCCGAAAGCATACGCAAGCTATCCATGGGATCGACGGTGCGCTGCACATGTTCTGCAAGGAGCAGGCAAACGATCTCGTCCAGCGCCATCACCTGCGCAAGCAGACCCTTGAGCACGTCGGCATTGCCATTATTGTCAGACATCGAACCTCCGGTGTTGGCCGGAGATAATACCTTTCCAAAGCGAGAAATTGTTGCGTCGAATTGTCTTGATAGATGACGCGCCGAGTCAAAATCGTCGAGGCGCCTGACGGTTGGCGCTGGCGAAACAGCCAAAGATATATTCACCGCTTGGATCAGGGCCTGTCGCGCAAAGATGCGGCTGCCGCGCGCAAAGGCTCAAAGCTTTGCGGACAGACCCCGATTCAGGCGATCGACGTCAGTTGTAAGTCGACATGCTATGGCCTTCGGCCCGTTCGTAAAAGTCATTCAAGTCTTCCATGGGAATAACGGCCATAGCCTTGCCGTTCATCTCGCCGACCATAACCGTGACCGTCTTGCCGCTCTTCAATTTGACGGTCATTTCCTTTTGATAGTGCAAGCCGTCGAGGCCAGCAGCCAACGCGATAGGAGCGACGCCGATAATGGCCGCGGCGATGGCTAAAGAACGGAACAATTTTACGTTCATGCGACATTCCTCTCTCTTCAAAACGAAAAGCACATGAAAATCTGCTTTTTCGCTATCGCCTAAACGATCATAGGCACAGAGCTTATTCGCGGACTCGTAGCAGAAAGTTACAGCGCGACACCCGATTGACCGGGTGGCCGCGTCAGCGCCGACCTCGGCGTCTACTTCCCCTCCAGCCCTTCCAGCTCCGCGATCATCCCCTCGATCATCGTAAGCCCGATCTGCCAGAAGGCCGGATCGCGCGCGTCGAACCCGAGGGGCGCCAGCAATTCGGAATGATGCTCGGTGCCGACCCCCGAAAGCATGGCGAAATCTCAAGGCCAGTGGTCTTTGACCCATTGGGCGAAGGCCTCTTCACCGATTTCCCCGGCGGCAAGTGCCAGAAAACTCGCTGTCGCATCTGCCGGGGGCACTTTGAAGTCTATTCCGTTCAAACCAAGGAACACGATGAATGCCGCGAAAGCCGCGCGCTTGTTGCCGTCAACGAACGGATGATTGCGGGCAATGCCGAATGCGTAGGCGCTCGCAAGCACGGCGAGATCGGTTTCTCCATAGGCGAAGCGATTGAGCGGTTTCGCCAGCGCGGACTCTAGAAGACCTAAGTCCCGGATACCTTCCGGGCCTCCGAAGAGCGCCAATTGTTCACCATGAATATCAAGCACGATATCGACGTCGAGCCACAAAGGCTCCGTCATTTGGCGAGCGCTTTGAATGTATCCGCGTAATCGCGGAAAGCCTTGCGCGCGATCTCCATTGCCTTCGCGTGATGCGGATCATAGGGGCTGAGCTTTAAGCCACGCTCAGTCTGTTCGACGATGTGCAGCTTGTCGCCTTCCTTCAATCGAAGACGTGCCAGAAGTTCCTTCGGGAGAATGACCCCAACCGAATTGCCAATCTTGCGGATCTGAAGGACGGCGCCTTCGATTTCTGCATCCTGTCCTTCGATGCCCATGGCAAAACTCCGTTATACAGATTGTATAACATAAATAATGCAGAGCTGGAAGGCTTCCAGTCCCGCGGAGGCCCGATTCTAAGCCGTTTCCCCTCCAGCTCCGCAAATTGTGCCCACGATCAAGTTGACCTGCCAGAAGATCGGCGGGCGCGTCGAGCCCAGAGGTCCTGCAGTTCCGACATCGGCAAGGCTTGCTCGTTGTGGAATCGCCATTCCGCATAGAGCGGTCCCTCTTCAGCGAAGACAAATGTTCACTGTATGTTCTTTCCGAAAGGTGGAACATGCAGTTCGCGAAATTCAAATTATCTCCGCCACGCAATGGCGGTTCTGTCTCGTGCGACGAGCTGGGTCCCAAGGTTGGGAATGTCCGCTTGATGAAGCGGACGCTCGACGAATACGGCGACGAGGTTTGGGCGCCTCGCGATTTGGACACTCTCAATGCGCTTCTGACCGCTCATTATCAATGCCCTATCGATCTGACCGGCAAGATCGAAGGATTGCACGCCGTCGCACGCACCCTCAATAAGGGCGATGTTACGCATGCGTGCTTCGTAACGATCTTCCTTCAATTTCCAGATCAGCCGCCTTTCGATGACGAAGCGGAAGATCGATACGGTGAGCTTCTCGCATCGCTGCAATGGAGCGGGCTGCTCAAAGCCGACGAAGACTGGAACAGGAAACATCCGCGAACCAATGAGTCCCCTAATCGAGGTTGGTTCGCACCTGTACCGAAGGAAGATCAGTCGCGAGAACTTGACCAATCTCGGCGATGGCCACCGAAGGAAGTAAATAAAAAAATCAGAGTATGGGCCGCTGATAACCCCAAGCTTTCTCCAAAGGTCCCGCGCGGAAACGCGACATCTTTCTATCTTGAAGTGATCGCTGAATTACTCAAAGAACTTGGGCGGATGGAACTTAACGTCGGCGAGGATTTGATCACAGCCCAACTCCACGCCTATCATGATTCACCCAAAACGCTGGAAGAACTTCAAATACGCCCCGACATGTTTCCGGACGGGTATGAGCAACATCACATTGTCGAACAAAATGACGAAAATCGCAGGAAATTTGGAAATGAGCGAATCGATGATCCAAGCAATATCATTTGGATCTCAAGACTGAGACATGAGCAGCTCACTGCCGAATATAATAGCATCGAAGACGAGGAAACGACGACCTTACGCGAGCGCATGCGTTCAGAAGATTTCGAAACTCAAAGGGAAAAAGGCCTGGAATTGCTGCGTAAATACGGAGTGCTCAAGTGACGGACTATGCAAAAACAACGACCCCGGCCCTGATTGAGCTTTTCATCGACGGAACGAGCCGTCTCGGGAGCGCCTTCAATCTTCCTCTCAAGATGAGCCCGTTTGTTCCTGAAGCCGAGAGAATTTCGTCTGAAATTCAGAAGGTCGCAGCGGAGTTAAGAATCCGTAAACCCTTGGCGGAACTGCGCAGGCTGTTCGACCATCCCAATTTCGATGTCCGAGCCTGGGCGGCCGGTCAATTTGAAGAGATCGATCCAGAATGGGCCTCCGCTGTTTATGGAGCCATTCGCGAAAAACTGCCTACGCAAAAAGTTGTCGAGATGATGCGGCATGCCTTGAAGCCGCCTCCCCAGCAGCCCGCCTTAAGTGAAATGTCTTTCGTTCAGCTCCTGGCCCGCTTCGAAGATACGTGCGCGCGCCGATATGGCGCCTGTTTTTTGACCAATGACGAGGGCCTCCAGGATTGGCAGACGCGCAATCGGATTGTGAGGGAGACCAACCTCGTCGTCGAAGAGCTGAAGAAGCGCGGCACGATTGGTATGCTCACCGAATTCCTCGATCACCCAAACTTCATCGCTCGCTATGTCGCGGCTATCCATTGCTTGCCACTCGATCCCGATCGCGCAATCCCGATCATTGAGGACATGGCCGGGCGCAATATACTTGGCGATTCGATCGGGGCCGCAGAGATTTTACGAAAATGGCGCTCCGCCGCATCCGGTACAGCCTCAAAGTAGAGAGCACGCTATCCGTCAGCCCCTACATAGCGCGGGCTGACAAGCGAGTTGTTTAGTCGTTCATGCAAAAACTTTAGATGAACTCAGACTTCGGCCGGAACAATATTCAGCGGGCTATGAGCAACACCATATCGTCGAGCAAAATGATGCCAATCGCGCCAAATTCGGAGATGCGATGATCGATGGCCCAGATAACATCATTTGGATTCCTCGATTGAAGCATGAGAAAATCACGGCGGATTATAACCGCGGAATAAGCGACGATGGTCCATCTTTCAGAGAATCGATATCGTCGCTCGATTTCGAGGGACAAAAGCAGATTGGGTTGGCTGCCTTACGCGATTATGGGATTCTGAAATGACCGATTATTCGCACATGAATACGGCTGATCTTATCACCCATTTCATTGACGGAGCGAGCCGCCTCGGAAGCGTGTTCAACCTTCCATTCAAGATGAACCGGCAAAGTGCGGAAGCTCAGGCTATCGGTGACAAGATGCAGCTCATCGGACAAGAACTCAAGGCAAGAAAGCCGATCTCCGACCTTCGCCCTCTTTATGATCATCCGAACGAAGACGTGCGCTATTGGGCGGCGGGTCAGTTCCGCGCCATCGATCCCGAGTGGTCTGATGCTGTCTATGGCGCGGTCCGCGAGAATTTGTCGACCGGCGAGGTCATTGCGCTCGTTCAAAGAGCTAAAAAGAAGCCGCAGAAACAGCCTGCTCTGTCTGACATGTCGATCGCAGATCTGGCGGAGCGCTATAACGACGCCGCGACGAGACTCTACGCCGCCGCGGAGTTTATATCGGACGAAAATGGGCTTCCCGACACTAAAACTTACAACCGTATCTTGGGAGAGATCGGGGACGTCCGCCGTGAGCTTGAAGCAGGCCACGCCCTGACGGCCCTGCTGCCTTTCCTGGAACACCCCAACCCTATTATTCGGCGTGTGGCCGCGAGTTCTTGTTTGTCTATTGCAAGCGACCGGGCGATCCCGATTCTCGAATCGATCGCCAATGGCAAATATGGGGGAGAGCGCGCATCCGCGCGGAGGACGCTCGACCAATGGCGAAGGAAGCAGAGCGGAGCGCCTCAAGGTTGAACCTGCGCCCCGATCACTTCCCTTCCAGCCCCTCCAGCTCGATAATCATTCCCTCGATCATGGTGAGGCCGATCTGCCAGAAGGCCGGATCGCGCGCATCGAGCCCGAAGGGCTTGAGCAATTCGGAATGATGCTTGGTGCCGCCGGCCGACAACATCGCGAGATAGCGCTCGGCGAAGCCTTCGCGCGCATTCTCGTAGACGCCATAGAGCGAATTCACAAGGCAATCGCCGAAGGCATAGGCATAGACGTAAAAGGGCGAATGCACGAAATGCGGGATATAGGCCCAATAGGACTCATAGCCCTCGCCGAGTTTGATCGACGGCCCCAGGCTTTCGGCCTGCACGCTCATCCAGAGTTCGCAGATCTTATCCGCCGTCAATTCGCCGTTGCGGCGCTCGGTATGGACCTTTCGCTCGAACGTATAAAACGCGATCTGCCGCACGACCGTATTGATCATGTCTTCGACCTTGGCGGCGAGCATGGCGCGCCGCTCGGAGACTGTATCCGTTTTCGCAAGCAAAGCGCGGAAGGTCAGCATCTCGCCGAAGACGGAAGCCGTTTCGGCAAGCGTCAGCGGCGTCGGCGCCATCAACGCGCCGTTAGGCCCAGCGAGAACCTGATGCACGCCATGCCCCAACTCATGCGCGAGCGTCATGACATCGCGCGGCTTGCCCATATAATTTAAGAGCACGTAAGGATGCGCGGAGGGCACGGTCGGATGCGCGAAAGCGCCGGGCGATTTGCCGGGACGCACCGGCGCATCGATCCAGCGCTCATCGAAAAAACGCTTGGCGATGCCCGCCATCTGCGGTGAGAAAGCGCCGTAGGCGGAAAGCACGGTATCGCGCGCGTCCGTCCAGGGATAGGTCTTCGACGGGACGTTCGGCAGCGGCGCGTTGCGGTCCCAATGGTTCAAGGTCTCGCGCCCGAACCATTTGGCTTTCAACTTATAATAGCGATGCGACAGACGCGGATAGGCCGCATGCACGGCCGCGACAAGCGCATCCACCACTTCGCGCTCGACCCGGTTCGAGAGATGGCGGGAATCCGCGACATCCTTGAAGCCGCGCCAGCGATCGGAAATTTCCTTATCCTTGGCGAGCGTGTTGGTGATGAGCGCGAAGGTCCGCAGATTTTCCTTGAGCGTCTTTGCCAAAGCATCGGCGCCCTCCTTGCGAACCTCCTCCTTTTCATCCTGCATCAGGTTCAAGACGGGTTCGAGCGTCAGCTCTTGACCATTGGCATGAAAGCGCAGCGAGGCGATCGTCTCATCGAAGAGTCTATTCCAGGCGCCACGCCCGGTCTGAGATTTTTCGTGGAACAATTGCTCGAGCTTGTCGTCGAGCTCATAGGGCTTTTCCTTGCGGATATCTTCAACCCAAGGCCGGTAATGGCTGAGCGCACCTGCCGCCGCTTTGTCGAGCAGCGCATCGTCCAGGCGGTTGAGTTCAAGCTGGAAGAAGAGAAGATCGGACGATGCGTCGGTGAGTTTCTCTTGCGCGTCGCCGTAGAATTTCGCGCGCACCGGGTCTGTCGTATCGCCGGTATAGATCAAGCCTGCATAGGATGCGATGCGGCCCAAAAGTTCTTCAAGCGTCTCATAGGCTTTGACGGCCTCGGCGAGGCCCGCGCCATTGTTCTCGACCGCCAAAGTTTCGAGCTTGCCACGATATTTTTCCGCGAAAGCCTTGCAGTCCGCTTGCGCCTTTTGAACGTCGCGCGCGAAGGCCGGATCTTCCATCCCGGGATAGAGATCCGCGAGATTCCATTCCGGAAGAACACCAAGCTCGTTGTCACCGGCGCCGCGCAAGGCCTCCGGCGCCGCATATGAATATTTAAAGTTGGAGCAAGAGCGGAAAAGGGTCATCGCAGAACCACGAGATTCGAGGGACATCGCCAAGAACGGCATTCGACTCTTTCATAAGGAACGATGATCCTCCGATCAACTATTCCTATCGTGCGAATTCAAAATAGCGTTCATTTTCGTCAATCATCATGATCGTATCCAACGATCGTTTTGGCTACGTATCGAAACAAAAGTCATCGCTGTGTTACGGCGCGAAACATAGTTCTGCGACATGTTGCCCGTCTCACTCTTTCTTGAATGAAAGATGATGTACGCCGCGCATGCATCTCCCTATGTCCCGCCTGTCAGCAACAAGGCAGCACGTCTGCCGGCATCGAGCAACAAGACTCGATGCACAAACTTTTGCATGGAGATGACATGACCAACATTCGCACTTTGACTTTTGCCGGTTTGACCTTGATCGCTTCGGCCGGAGCCGCTTTCGCAGCTTCGCATGGTTCTCAGGTTCCGGCCAATCAGTATCAGAGCTACTACCAGAACCAGCAGGCCGCTTTCCCCGGCGTCACCGGCATGGCCGATGAAAGCACCTCGAATAGCTCGTCCTGCTATCGCGGCGTACTGCCCTTCCGCATCCAAACGTGCGGTGTCGAGTAAGATCCGACTGCAAGTAAGTCACCAGCAAAAGCGCGGCGGGAATGCCGCGCTTTAATTTTGCCAGCTAGCCTTCCGGGCATCGCAAGTCCGACTCCCGCCGCCTAAGCGCAAAATAGTGCATATGCTAGCATCTCACGCGGGCGCGATCGAAAGACTCACGTTTTCTTGAACCAAAGCCCACGCCTGAGATGCAACTAAGCCCCTTCTCCGGCGTCATAAGGACAAGGCAGGTGCAACTGGCCGGCCCGGAATGGAAGATGATCTTCGTTCCGATTTTCCTCAGAGGAGGGCATGACATGACGATGTTCCGCACTTTGGCTTTCACCACAATGGCTGTGATCGCTTCGATCGGGGCCGCCGCCGCGGCTCCGGCTGCTAACGCCAACCAGTTCTACAGCATGTATCAGCCTCAGGTGACACATGATCATGTGTCGGTCCATAGCGTCCGGGCGGCACGTGATTATTTTGCCGCCTACAATCGCGACCTCCAGGGCGTCCCCTGCGGCGTCTCGTGCGATTGAGAGTTCCGGCCCAGTTAGAAATGGCACGGGCTAAGACAAAGCGCGGCGTTTTCGCCGCGCTTTGCTTTTGGCCTCTACGCTGTCTCAAGCGGATTTATATTGGCATATGCTAATATTCTATAGGGACGAGCTAAAAGATCACGCCAGCGTGATCCGAAGTCTCACAGTTTCTTGAACTGGAATTTAAAAAACGATGCAACAAAAGCCCCTCCTCAAACGTCTTAAGGGCAAGGCAGGCGCGATTGGCCAGCCCCGGAATGGAAGATGATCTTCGTTCCAACGGAATGCCTCAAGGAGGATAAGACAATGAACACGATTCGCACCTTGGCTTTTGCCGGTTTGACTGTGATCGCTTCGATGGGCGCCGCTTCGGCCGCTCCCGTCTCTTGGATTCCGACCGATCAGTTCCAGGCTCTGTATCAGGTTCAAGGCCAGTTCGGCGCGCTGAGCGACATTGCCCGCTACGATCACTCCGGTTCGCGCGGTCGCCTTGATCTTGGCGCCAGCCCCTTCCATCCGGAAGGCCCCGGCAACTTCAGCGACTAATTCTCACTCCGAGCGGGTTCTGCAAAGCGCGGCATCTGATGCCGCGCTTTTCTTTTCGAGCGGCACGCCAGGCTCCGGCTCGGCTTCCACGGGCGCAGTTTCGAAAAAATTTCCGAACTTGGGCCAAGCCGAAACCGCCGGCGCATAATTTTGACCCCATGCCTGCTCCCAAACGGCACGGCCATTAACACGGCGTTTACTCTGATCGACCAGCATGGCGGCCGGCGAAATCATTTCGCCCCTCATGAGGTCGCATGTCCTGTTTGATTCTGGTTGTCGATGACGACCCCGTCCAACGCCGTCTTCTCGAAACACTCGTGCGGCGCTTTGGCTACGAGGTCGAGGTGGTTGAAACAGGCGAAGCGGCTCTGGCGCGGCTCGAAGCCACAGCCGGGCTACCGGTCGATCTCGTTATTCTTGACCTCGTGATGCCGGATCTCGACGGCATGGCGGTCCTGGAGCGGATGCGCGATCGCGGTTGTCAGGTACCGACCATCGTCCAAACGGCCAATGGCTCGATCGAAACCGTCATTTCGGCCATGCGTGCCGGCGCTCTGGACTTCGTTGTGAAGCCCGTCGGCGCCGAAAGATTGCAGGTCTCGATCAAGAATGCGCTGCGGGTCGACGCGCTCGAAGATGAAGTGCGCCGCATGAACCGGCAGGCGGCCGGCACCTTGTCGTTCAAGGACATCGCAAGCTCAAGCGAAGATATGGAGCGAGTCGTACGGCTCGGCGAACGCGCCGCCAAATCGATGATTCCCGTCCTTCTCGAAGGCGAATCTGGCGTCGGCAAGGAAGTAATCGCGCGCGCCATCCAAGGCGCATCCGACCGGCGCGGCAAGGCTTTCGTCACCGTCAACTGCGGTGCCCTGCCCGAAAACCTCGTCGAATCGATTCTATTCGGGCATGAAAAAGGGGCTTTCACCGGCGCCAGCGAAAAACATATCGGTAAATTCGCGGAGGCCCATGGCGGCACCCTGTTTCTCGATGAAATCGGCGAATTGCCCCTCGAAATCCAGGTCAAGCTTTTGCGGGCGCTTCAGCAGGGCGAAATCGACCCCGTCGGCGGAAAGCGGCCGGTCAAGGTCGATATCAGGCTGATCTCGGCCACGAACCAAAATCTGATCGAGCTCGTGAAACGCGGCCGTTTTCGCGAAGACCTTTATTATCGTTTGAACGTCTTTCCGATTTCGGTGCCGCCCTTGCGATCACGGCGCGACGATATTCCGGACCTCGCCCGGCGATTTGCCGCCCGCTTCGGCGCCGAGGAAGGCAAGCGCATCCGCGGCTTCAGTTCCGAGGCCGTCGCCTTGCTCAAGACCTATGATTGGCCGGGCAATGTCCGGCAATTGGAAAACGCCGTGTTCCGGGCCGTCGTGCTCGCCGATGCCGACGAGCTGACAATCACCGAATTTCCGCAGATCGCCGCGCATGTGGACGGGTTCGATCTGCGCATTCCGGCCATTCCCGCGGTTTTGTCCCAGCCGAAGCCCGAGCGGGAGGTGGTGCGGGTCGAGGTTCGCGACCCGAATGTCCTAAGCCTGTTGAGCGAAGGCGGCGATATCCGCAGGCTCGATCAGCTCGAAGCTGAAACGATTCGTTTCGCGCTGGCGCATTATCGCGGCCAGATGTCGGCAGTTGCCCGCAAACTCGGAATCGGCCGCTCGACCCTTTATCGCAAGATGAAGGAATATGGCTTCCATCTCACCGAACAAGAGCAGGAACAAGGCGGCGACAAGGCCGATGATGCCGCGGCCTGAAAGATCCTGCGCTTGGAACCAGCAAATGTGGCCGCCCTGCCACGCTCTATGAGATAACGGCATCGTGTGCAGAGGCACAGCCGTTCGTGCATTGATTTCGTAACCAACTCACCCCTTCTTTACCTACGGGGGTGTCGAGGTTTCAATGCGTCGTCAGATGAACGTTCTTTCTAAGCGCGGCACGTCCCGCCTCGGCGCCTGCGCGCCTTTCATGGCTCTCTCGCTTGGCGGCGCCGCCGCCCTGCTCCTGCTCTCGGGCTTGCCCGATTCGACCGCATTCGCCCAAGGGCCGGTCCAAGAACAGGCTCAAGCCCCCGCCCAGGAGGCGGCGAAAGGGCTCGACGCGACGGCCCCGGAGCAGGCTCAAGCGCAAGCCGCCGAGAGCACGCCAGTCACCGTGCCATCGGCAGAGAGCGAAACGCCTCTCGCCACGCTCAACCCAGCGCCTGACGCGAATGCGCCCGCCGGGGCAGCACCGCCGGACGTGACCCAATCCAAGGACGAGTCATCGCCCGAACCGGCCGCCGCGGCGGCTGACGCACCCGCGACGCCCTCGTCCCAGCCCGAGCCATCGGCGGAAAAGGCTTCGATCGACACGGATACGACAGGGTCGATCAAGGAAGATCCCCTCGCTCCAGCCGAGACAGCCACCCCTGCGGCTCCGGCCGAGCCGACGGATACGGCCGTCGCCCCGCCCGCCGAGATCATTGCGCCCCCCACCGACGAGGCAAAGCAGGCCACACCGGAAAAATCGCCCTTGCTGGGCCTCTTGCAGACGGCGCTTGAAAATCTCGTCTATTCGGACGTGAAGGGTCCGCACGCCGCCGAGACGCAAAAGATTCGCGAAGAACTGGCGGCCTTTTACACGTTGCACGATTTCGCGCCGCTCTGGAGCACCGACGGACAGGCGACGCCAGCCGCGAAGGCCGTGATCGACCGGCTTCAACACGCCGCCGACGACGGTTTGCCGCTCGCTTTCGTGCCGGATCTGCAAGGCGGCAGCGACGCGGACCGGGTCAAGGCCGATCTCGCCTTGTCGGAAGCCGTGATCGCCTACGGCCGCGCCGCCTCGGGCGGCCGAATCGACCCGAAGACGATTTCGCCTTTGATCGGCGAGAAGCCCGAGGTAGCCGAGCCTTTCGCCATTTTATCCGCCGTGGCGGACGCGGGCGACAAGGCTGGAGAGGTTCTTTGGGGTTTCAACCCGCCGCAAAAAGCCTATCAGGCGCTGCGCCAGAAGCTCGCCGAAATGCGCCGTGAGAAAGCGCCCGTCGCGCATCAGCCCATCCCCTCCGGTCCAGAATTGACGGTCGGGATGCGCGACCCGCGCGTGACTTTGATACGGGCGCGCTTCGGTCTCGACGTCCAGCAACCTGCCGCGCCGGAAGACCTCGTCTATGACACGCGCGTCGCAGCCGCCGTGGCCGGTTTCCAGAAATCCGCCGGCCTGCCCGCTTCGGGCGTGCTCACCACGCGCACGATCGCGGCTCTGTCGGGCGGTCAGCCGTCGCGGCTCGAAAACGAAATCCTCGCCAATATGGAGCGCTGGCGCTGGATGCCGCGCGACATGGGCGAGACCTATGTTGCCGTCAATATTCCCGACTTCACGGTTTCGGTGATTCACGGCGACCAGCTTTTGACGCGCCATCGCGTCGTCGTCGGCAAGCCCGACACGCCGACGCCGGTGTTCTCGAACAAAATGCAATATTTGATCGTGAACCCCTATTGGAACGTGCCGCAATCGATCATCCGCAAGGAATTCCTGCCGAAGTCCGGTGGCGATCTCAGCTATCTCGCCGCCTCAGGCTGGCAGGTGAGTTCGCGTCACGGCGTGCTCACCGTGCGTCAGCCGCCCGGTGAAAGGAACGCGCTCGGACGCATCAAATTCCTCTTCCCGAACGATTATTCCGTTTATCTCCACGACACTCCGTCGAAGGCTCTCTTCGCTTCGGCGAAGCGCGCCTTCAGTCACGGCTGCGTCCGCGTCGACCAGCCCTTCAGTTTCGCCGAAATCATACTCAATCATTCCTGGAGCGAACAAAGACTGAAGGGTCTGATCGGGTCTGGCGAGCGCTACATCAACCTGCCGACGCCCTTGCCGATCCACATAGAATATTTCACGACCTATGTGGATGAGACCGGCCGGCTGCAATTGCGCGACGATCTTTATGGCTATTCACACAAGGTCAAAGTCGCGCTCGGGCTTGAGGGCTAAGCCATTTAAGTGCTTGTTTTCCGCCAATAAGCTGCCCGCATATGCGGCTGCCATATGGCCTCTGACACAGCTTCGCCATAATTTCCGGCTTTCTTCCGGCCAACCACGGTGCTTAACTGGATCGTGGGGAGAGCGGGGGAATGCCATGGGTCCGATGGGCACGGGGTATTAACGGTTCTCGGTTTTAAACGTTAAGTCCAACGAAAACGGGCGGCATAAGCCGCGTAACCCGAGAACCGCGAGCCATCATTTGCGACAACCGAGCCTCAAAAAGGCCACCAGGAATCGCGTGCGCGTCGTCGTAACGACGAGCGTCATGGCGTTCTGGGCGGGTGCCTTTCTCCCGACGGCCACAGAAACGGCCGAGGCGAATGGCGATACACGGACAATCAGCCTCTACCATGCGCACCGGCACGATTCGATCGAGGCAACCTATCGCGTCAACGGCCATTACGACCCGGCCGTCCTCGAAAAACTGAATTATTTCCTGCGTGACTGGCGCAACGACGATCAGACGAAGATGGACCCGCGCCTCTTCGACGTCGTTTGGGAGGTCTACCGGACCGCCGGGGCGACCGAGCCGATCACCGTCCTCTCAGCCTATCGCTCTCCCGAGACCAATGCCATGTTGCGCCGCCGCTCGCGCGCGGTCGCCGAACATTCGCAGCACATGCTGGGCAAGGCGATGGATACGACCATGCCCGACATGTCGATGGAGAAACTCCGCGAGATCGGCATGCGCATGCAAAGAGGCGGCGTCGGTTATTATCCGAGTTCGAATTTCGTCCATCTCGATGTCGGCAGCGTCAGGCATTGGCCCCGCATGAGCTATGACCAGCTCGCCCGGCTCTTCCCAGACGGCAAAACTGTCCATATTCCGTCGAATGGACAACCGCTTGCCCGTTATGAAGAAGCCCGCGCCGAAATCGAGGCGAATGGCGGCTCGGCGCCGGCCTATGCAGAGCAGCCGAAGTCGAAGGGCTTCTTTGCTTGGCTCTTCGGCGGCGGCAGCGGTGGCGAGGACGATGTCGAGGAAGTTGCTTCCGCCGTCCCGACGCCGCGCGGCGGCCCGGCCCGCGGCGCCAGCCGCAATCCGGACACATCTTTTGTAGCCTCGGCTAATCCGCCTGCTGCGCAATCGCTTGCCGAGCGCTATGGCCAACGCCGCGCTCCCGATCCGGCTCAGACTGCGGCGGCTCCCGCACCGAGCAGCCAGCAGGTCGCGAGTCTCCAGCCAACGGCGACCCCGGCACTCCGCGGCAAGCAGGCCGATGCGGACACCGCATCCCAGGACGCCGATACGTCGGCTTATGGAAGCGTGCTTCCGATTCCGCCGAAGCGCCCAAGCGAGCTGATGACCCTGGCCGCCGTGCCTCTGCCACCGGCGCGTCCCGCCGGCGTCGCCACATTCGCGTCGATCGCACCAAATGATACGACGGCATCGATTGCGACCGACGCGCCAAAGGCCGGGCAAAAACTGCCCGCCGCCGCGAAACCGGATGCGATCGCGTCTCTGATTTCAACCCCGCTACCGGCGCATCCAGCCGAGTTCGGACATGCGGCCTTACCGGCCGTCATCACGCAAGGGCCGGACAGGGCGAAAGCATCGCCCGCGGACGTTTTGGCCTATGCCGCGACGCCCGCTGCGCCTGAGTCTTCCCTATCCGCGCCTCTGCCTGGATTGCGTTCGGCGGCGCTGAATAAAACCACGCCGTCGCGGGCCAGTAGGACAATCGTGTCGGCAAGGCTCGACGGCAGCAATTTCCGCAGCCTCACAAGCGATACGGCGACGGAGGACATGCCGACTCAGTCGGTACTCGGCGCGAGCCTTTCGGGGCTGCGCGCCGCGGCCCGCATCCAGCCCGGCACATTGTCGAATAGACTGTCAGCCAATTATGTCGCGCGCTTCGCAAGCAATGCGACCGATCTCGACACGTCGCATTTCTCCGGCGCCGCCGTTCAACCGCTGCCCTCCGCGCGCGATTCGCTTCAGCTCGTTGCAAGTTTTTCGCGGCCGCGGAATTAACTCAGTCTAGAGCCTCGAACTTTCAATTGCGTCATGGCCGGGCTTGATCCGGGCATCAACCAAGTGTTGTGCTTGGATGCGCGGATCAAGTCCGCGCATGACGCCTTCAAAAGATTCGATTTGAACGTCCGCCGCTCTCGATGATCGAGATCATGCCTCTAAAGGGCGGTCAGCGTAAATCCCATCCATTGCGCGGCGAGCAAAGCGCAGCCGAAGAGCAGAACCAAGAGCGCGGCACCGACTTCGATCAGCCGTCCGAACACCAATGCGCGCGGCGAACCTGGACCCGCGAATTTCACCGCCGTGCGTTTGGCATAAACC
Organism: Methyloferula stellata AR4; assembly: GCF_000385335.1. NCBI lineage: Bacteria > Pseudomonadati > Pseudomonadota > Alphaproteobacteria > Hyphomicrobiales > Beijerinckiaceae > Methyloferula > Methyloferula stellata. The sequence goes on from NZ_ARWA01000001.1 coordinate 126,348, forward strand.
GCGAAAGCCGCCAAAGCGCCGGTGGTGATGGCGGTGCCAAGCGACATCGCGAAAGTCGCGCCGACGCCCACCAAAAACATATCCTGCGCGAGCGCGAAGACCAGAACGAGGATCGCTCCTGAGCATGGCCTTGCACCCGCCGTCAGCATGGTTAGCAAGGCTCCTTTCCAGACGAAGCCTTCATCGAGTTTTGTCGGGTCCATCGCTAGGAAATGCCCGCAGTCGGGACCATGCACATGATCCTGCGCGCCATTATCGGCGAAGAAAGCCGATGTGCCTCGTCCCATCGTCGACAGAGACGGTGCGCTTGCCGCGAAGATCTCTTCGAGAGCGGGATGAGGAAAAGTGGGTACCGGTTTTCCGCCCGCATCCCGCTCTAATCTATAGGAATCGATCACGTTCATGATTTTGGATTGGTTAAATCCAAAATCATCGTGATCTTGTGCGCGCGGCATGGCGCTGAGCGCGGTGGCGAAGGCCGCGCCTTTGCGCCAAAGAAGAAGAACGCCGAGGGCGACGATACCGAAATAGCTCGCCGTCTCGATCAGATTGGCGGCAGCGGTCATGCGTTGCGCGGTCGCGTGAAAGATCAAGGCGGCGATACCGACGAGACCCACGGCGACAAGGCCTTGCAACACGGCGGCAAGCAGCGAAATGACGAGACCGCGCCGAAGCGCTCTTTCATTCGAGACCATGTAGGAGGTCACGACCGCCTTACCATGGCCCGGCCCTGCGGCATGAAACACGCCATAGGCAAAGCTGACGCCGGCCAGCGCCCAACCTGCCGATTCGTGCGCCTTGATAGCGTGCAACGCCTGCGTCATTTGGCGATAGAAAACGCTTTCCTGCCCGATGATCCAGGCGCCGAATCCGCTCACATTGCCGACTGCGCCTTCGTTCGCGCCGACGGCGAAAGGATGATGCGCGCCTTGTGCGAAAGCGCCATCGCAAGAGAAAATGATGAGCGTGATAAAGCCTAGCGCTAAGCCCGCAGCAAGCGAATCGAGCGTTTCAATCCTGCGCATGATGGATGATTTCATCCGCAAACCTTCAACGGAGTCAGAACTCACATAGCGCCGTCATTGCGAGCGTAGCGAAGCAATCCAGACAAAAGCTCAGGCACTCTTATGGATTGCTTCGCTGCGCTCGCAATGACGATCCATAGATCGTACCGCAAAACCCTAAAGCATGATCTCAGCCGAAAAATGGCACAGGTTTTTCAGACCGTGCACATTAATTTGAAGCTCTTATCGGTGCAAAAACCTTACGGGCACGCGATGATGATTCGGTCGGCGAGCTTCACGCCGAAATTGGTGCCGGGCGACAGGCCGCTGAAAAAGGCTTCCGACAGTTTCTTGGTTTCCTCGGCTTGCAGCGGATTCGCGCCGAGCACATTGGCCGAACAGCCCTTCGGGGCGTTGATGAGCGTGACGGGATCTTTCGAGTCGAGACTGAAAGCGACGAAATAGGTCGGATCGTAGATCTGCAGCGAAAAGGCCTTTGACGCGCGTGCAGGAGTCTTCAAAGGCAGTGTAAATCGCAAGACGACGAGCTTGTCGTCGCGTTCTTCGAGCACGTAATCGGTCGGCTCGCCGAAGGCGACCTTGACGCCGGCTTCCTTCGCATAAGTGAAATCGTCGAACTCGGCCAAGGATTCGATATTGGTCTTGGCGAGCGGCGCAAGCTCTTCAGGCGTTGGCGGCTTGCCGTTCTTGCCGAGGCCTTCGGTCGCAAAGGCCGAATACATTTCATCGAAGACCCAAGCGTTGCGAACGGCCTTGATCAAACCGGACTGATCGAAGATGATTTCCGTGCGCCCGGTGACCCAGACATGCGGATGCGCTTCGGCTGGCTGCCCCAGGCCGATAAGGCCAATCGCAAAGCAAACCAGCAAAGCGGCGGCCCGAGGCGCGGCGAGCAGCGTTCCGTGCAGGGCTTTTCCGATCACGAAATCTTACCCTTTCTTTCAACCCCTCTCGCCCGAAATGGGTTTTGAAGCAAGAGATTGATTTATTAGGGAAGGAAGTCTGGCCAAAGCGAGGCGGCGGGCCATGCAAATGCATCTTAAACAGGGGAATTGCACTGCAATTTATCCGCAGGTCCAGGCCTCCCCCGGCAAGAGGCTGGGGCAATCCCGTTGCGCCTCCTATACGCTGCGAATGCGGGTGATTATACTGGGAAATGATGGGTTGATCCCAAACGGCCGACCGCCTATCAAAATGGCAGTGCCAAGTGACTACGACCAAACCATGCTTTTGAAGCGGGCGCGGCCAAGATGCCGCCATGGCACGGCAGGGGGACCAGGATGACGGACGCGGTCGTCAGACCAATCGACATCGTCGAAGGCCTCGCCTCCGTCTCGCTTGGCGATAAATATGATCTCGCCAAGCAGCGCATTTTTGCTTCCGGCGCGCAGACGGTCGTCCGGCTTTTGCTGATGCAGGCGGAACTCGACCGCCGCGCGGGGCTGAAGACGGCTGGCTTCGTGTCGGGCTATCGCGGTTCGCCCTTAGGCGGCCTCGATCTCAATCTCCAGCGCGCGAAAAAACAGCTCGAAGCCCGCGATATTCTATTCCAGCCGGGCCTCAACGAAGACCTCGCAGCGACGGCCGTCTGGGGCGCGCAACAGGCCGAGATGCGCGGCGAGGGCCGATTCGATGGCGTCTTCGGTCTCTGGTACGGCAAGGGGCCGGGCGTCGATCGCTCAGGCGATGTTTTCCGTCATGCCAACCTCGCCGGCACATCGAGATACGGCGGCGTGCTCGCCCTGATGGGCGATGATCATACGGCCGAATCCTCGACCACGGCGCATCAGTCCGAATTCACGTTCGTCGATACGATGATGCCGATCCTGTCGCCCGCCGGCGTGCAGGAAATTCTCGATTACGGCCTTCTCGGCTATGCCCTCAGCCGCTACGCCAGCGCATGGGTGGGGCTCAAATGCGTGAAGGATACGGTCGAATCGACGGCCTCGATCGATGCCTCCTTCGGGCGCTTCATGCCGATAGTGCCGACCGATTTCGCTTTGCCGCAAGGCGGCCTCAACATCAGGCCGCGCGACGGCGTGCTCGATCAGGAAATCCGCCTGCAAACAGCCAAGCTAGACGCCATGCTCGCCTGGCTGCGCGTCAACCGGCTGAACCGGATTATTCTCTCGGGCGGCCCGCGTGCCCGCGTCGGCGTAATCACGGCGGGCAAATCCTATCTCGACGTGCGTCAGGCGCTCGATGATCTTGGTATCGACGAGACCAGGGCTAATGATCTCGGCCTACGCCTCTATAAGATCGGCTGCGTCTGGCCGCTCGAACCCAAAGGCCTGCGCGATTTCGCGCGCGGCCTCGATATGATCATCGTCGTCGAAGAAAAGCGCGCCTTGATCGAGATGCAGGTGCGCGAACATCTCTACGGCACGAGCGATCAGCCCATTCTGATCGGCAAGAAAGACGAACAAGGCAATTGGCTGTTTCCGGTGAGCGGCGCGCTCGACGCCGACGATATCGCGCTCGCGATCGGCTCGCGGCTTTTAAAATATACGCCGAACGCCGACCTCGAGCGCCGCGTGCGCCAACTCGAAGCCGCGCGGACCCGGTTTGCGAGCCAGCAGGATATCGCGTCGCGGACGCCCTATTTCTGTTCCGGCTGCCCGCATAACACGTCGACGAATGTACCGGACGGCATGCGCGCCTATGCGGGCATCGGCTGCCATTACATGGCGCAATCCATGGACCGCGCGACCGAAGGCTATACGCAGATGGGCGGCGAAGGCGCCAATTGGATCGGCGAAGCGCCCTTCTCGAAGCGTCCGCATGTGTTCCAGAATCTCGGCGACGGCACCTATAATCATTCGGGCAGCCTTGCCTTGCGCTTCGCCGTCGCGAGTAAGGTCAACATCACCTTCAAGATCCTCTTCAACGACGCCGTGGCCATGACCGGCGGCCAGCGTCACGAGGGCGGCCTCACCGTCGATATGATCGCGCGGCAGGTCGCGGCCGAAGGCGTGACGCAGATCGCCATCGTCACCGACGAGCCGCATAAATATGCGGCCTCCACGCATTGGCCGGCCGGCACGTCGATCTATTCGCGGCTCGATCTCGACGAGGTGCAGCGCCAGCTTGCCGCGACCGAAGGCACTACCGTCCTGATCTACGATCAGACTTGCGCCTCCGAAAAAAGACGCCGCCGCAAACGCGGCGAAGAGCCGGATCCCGATACCCGCGTCTTCATCAACACGCGCGTTTGCGAAGGCTGCGGCGATTGCGGTGTCAAATCGAATTGCATCGCAGTCCAGCCGATCGAAACCGAATTCGGCCGCAAGAGGGTCATAGATCAATCGAGCTGCAACAAGGATTTCTCCTGTCTCGAAGGCTTCTGCCCGGCCTTCGTCACGGTGCATGGTGCGACGCCGCGTAAGGTCGAAGCCATGTCTCCCGATGCGTCCATCACGTCGGCGCTGCCAGCACCGCAAAAACCTGTCCTCGCCGACAAGCCTTATGGCATTCTCGTCACGGGCGTCGGCGGCACAGGTGTCGTGACGATCGGGGCCATTATCGGCATGGCCGCGCATCTCGAAGGCAAAGGCTGCGGCATTATCGATATGGCCGGGCTCGCGCAAAAGGGCGGCGCGGTTTTCAGCCATGTGAAGATCGCCGACAAGCCCGGCGATATTCAAGCCATCCGCGTCGGCGCCGGAAGCGCCGATCTCATTCTCGGCTGCGACCTCATCGTCTCGGGCTCGACGAAGGTTCTTGCCGCCATGCGTAAGGACGAGACGGGCGTCCTCATCAATTCGGCCGAAATCTATCCCGGCGAAATTACGCGCGACGCGGATTTTTCGCTGCCCTTCGAACGGCTCAAACGCAGCATTTCCCAGGCGGGCGGCAACCGCACGCATTTCTTCGACGCCAGCCGCATGGCCACAGCCCTTCTCGGCCATTCGATCGGCGCGAATATGATGATGCTCGGCCTTGCCTGGCAGCAAGGCCTCGTGCCGCTCGAAGAAGCCTCGATTCTGCGGGCGATCGAACTCAATGGCGAAGCGATCGAATTGAACAAAGCGGCCTTTGGCTGGGGCCGGCGCTATGCCGTCGAGCCGCAGGCGGTCGAAGCCGCCGCCACGGCGCGGCAGAGCCCAGCCAGTCAGCCGGCGGCGGCCACGCTCGACGAGATCATCGAGCGCCGCGTATCCTATCTCAAAGCCTATGGCGGCGCCGCCACCGTGCAACGCTATCTGGCCCTCGTCTCACATGTCGCCGCCATCGAGCGCGCGAAACTGCCAGGCAATGCCAGACTGACGGAAGCGGTCGCGCGCAATTTTGCGAAACTGCTCGCCGTGAAAGATGAATATGAAGTCGCGCGGCTCTACTCGGACGGCGAATTCGAGCGCGATCTTGCGCTGACCTTCGAAGGTGACCTGAAGCTCGAGTTCCACATGGCGCCGCCGCTTCTGGCCCGCAGGAACGCCAGGGGCGAAGCTCAAAAAATCACCTTCGGTCCATGGGCAATGAAGGGACTTAAATTCCTCGCGGGCCTGAAGGGCCTGCGCAAAATGCCCTTCGATATTTTCGGGTTTACGAAAGAGCGCAGGGCCGAACGCGCCTTGATCCGCGACTACGAGCAGCTTCTAGCCGAGCTCCTCGCTGGCCTCACGCGCGAGAATCACGAGATTGCCGTCGCACTGGCCTCCTTGCCCGAGCAGATTCGCGGCTATGGTCATGTCAAGATGAAGAACCTCGCCGCCGCCAAAGCGGAAGAAGCGCAGCTTCTCGCGCAGTTCCGGCGCGGGCCCGAGAGCGTTTCGCTGGCGGCGGAATAGGTCTTTACGCCCGTTTCGCCGCCGCGATAACCGCCGCCTCCTGCGTGCCCGGCACGAAAGCGTCGAAAGCCGCCCAGACCTGGGCGCGGATCGGATCGCTCTCCAAAAGAAGATCGTGGCGCGCATAAGGGATGGTGAGATGACGTCCCGCCTTCAGCCTGCTCGCGAAGGTCTCGGTCGCCGACGTCTTCACGACGCGATCGGCGCCCGCTGCGAGAATCAAAATCGGCGTCATGGTGCGGCGCGCGAAATCCGGTTCTTCGAATTGCCGCATGAGGCGGAAGGCGGCGTTGGCCCAGCCGATGGTCGGATCGCCGATCGTCAGTTCAGGCGCCGCCGCCGCGACCGCCGCATAGCGGGCATAGCGCGTGCGGTCGGAGGTAATCACATTGCCTTCGAAGGGATGACGCGTGATCGGCCACCGGCTGCCGCCGGGAATGAAGGTGCCGCCAAGACCTATCGTATCGAGCCCTTCGGCGAAGGCACGGGCCAGGTGCGGAAATCTCAAGCCGTAGAGATCGATCATCGGCGCGGTCAGCACCATGCGCTCGAAGAGATCGGCGCCATGATGCGCATGCGCGAGCAGAATGGCTGCGCCCATGGAATGGCCGAGCGCGAACCAGGGTTTCGGGCAGAAGGCTTCGAGCACTTGCCGCCCGACGGCCGCGAGGTCGCGTTCATAGATCAGAAAATCGTCGATATGGCCCTTGTGCGGATTGGCGAGTTCGCGTTCCGACAGGCCCTGGCCGCGCCAATCCATGACGACGACATCGAAGTGGCGGGTCAGAAGCTCCTCGACCACTTCGAAATATTTCTCGATAAATTCGCCGCGCCCCGGCGAGACGAACACCGTCCCCCGCGGCGTCGAGGCGACCCAGCGCACGGCCCGCAAGGTCAGCCCGTCTTGGGCCAGAACCGGCACTATGATCGCGCCCGGCGGCACCGGATTTTCGGGCAGGCCGACTAAATCCATTTTTTCAAAAACCCTTCTTGCAAAGGCCCAAAGGCCACCCAAATTCAGGGTAGCGCGGGCCGCTTATAGGACGCGCAAGACAAGCTTGACCTCGGTAATCTTGGTTAGGCGCAGTTTACTGAGATGCATCTCCGGTCGGATGACGGCGATCGTATCACGTCCGCCTTCGTTGATCGGGGCATCGCTGAGCTGCGCAGTTGGTCTTCCACGCTTTTGACGGCGCCGGAGACTACCTTGAGGGGTGCCGATGGCAAGCTCGATGTCGCTTCTTGAAGGAGGATATTCAAATGCGTCACTTCGATCTTTCCCCGCTTTACCGTTCGACCATCGGCTTCGATCGTCTCTTCAATATGATCGACGAGGCCGCCGGCCATGAGACCACGCCAACTTATCCGCCCTATAATATCGAGCGGACAGGTGAAAACTCCTATCGCATCAGCGTCGCCGTCGCGGGTTTTTCGGAAGCCGAGCTTTCGATCGAAACCAAAGAGCATGGCCTGACGATCCGCGGCTCGAAAGAAGTCCGCAAGGAGAGCGACCCGGCTTCCAAGGAAGTGCTTTATCAGGGCATCGCCGCGCGGGCTTTCGAGCGCCGCTTCCAGCTTGCCGAACATGTGCAGGTGATGGGCGCCAGCCTTGAGAACGGCTTGCTTCATGTCGATCTCGTACGCGAGATTCCGGAAGCCCAAAAGCCGCGCCAAATTCCGATCGGCAAATCCACCCCGAAGGTCGTCGAGACCCAAAAGGCTGCTTAATCGCGTATCTCCCGCGGTATCAGCGATAAGGGCGCCTCAAGGGCGCCCTTATTTATTTCGGAAGAATGATCATTTCCCGTCGTTGGGAGCACTGGGCGCCGGCGGCGCCGGTTCGTCCGTATGCGGAGCCGGCGGAGGCGTCACGGCTTTCGCCTCGTCGGCCACCGGCTCATTGGCTTTGGGCCCGCCCGCCCTGCCTGGCTCCGGCTCTTTCGGCGCCTTGCTCTCTTCGGAAGGCAGCGGGCCGCCTTGTTTTTTGATTGGCCCCAAAGGCATGTTTTGAATGAGATGCCCATCCTTGGCATCATAGACCAGACGGTGGCGCACCGATTTCGAATCTTCGACTTCGGCGAGATAAATATTGCCCTTCTGCCGCGGCGGCGCGATCAACCTGTAGCCGGCCGCCTTGATGCGGCCTTGGATCATGTCGAGCGACGCGGGGCCGGCGCCGCCGCCTTGGGCTGGCGGCAAACCGGATGGACCGCCGTGCTGGGCAGGCGGCGGGCCGGACGGACCGTCGTAAGGTAAGGGCCGGGGCCCCGGACGCCGCGGCGGGTCATACTCGCCGTAGGCCGGACCGGGCGGCGGGCCGCCGGGCCCCGCATCGTCGTAAGGCCCATAGGGCGGCGGACCGCCGTAAGGTCCGCCATAGGGGCCGGGCGGTGGCGGCGGAGCCCCATCGGGCGGAACGACGTAACGGCCGCCGCCATCATAACCGCCATATGGGGAAACGACGTAAGGCCCGTATCCGCGCCCGTAATATTGTGCTTGTGCCGCGATCGGGAGCAACGCTGCAAGGCCAAGGCCCAAAGCCAATAAGCTTGCTCCGCGTTTCAGCTTGAATCGGCTCAAGACATCACTCGGGTTGACCGGCTTCATTAGAGGCCTCCGCACTTTCCCACGTACCCGCGCAACGTATTCTACGCATCTTGCGCGAAGATCGAGGGAAATGTCGGTCGGAATAAGGCGCACCAAGCAGCTTTACTTGGCGATTCCTTGAGCGATTGCGATCAAGCGGTCGATATCGGCGGAAGCCGTCGCGTAAGACGTGACAAGCCGGACGAAGACCTCTCCTTCGCTCGGAGGGATGACCTCCGGCGGATAATCGCGCAGGCCCCATTCGTAATAGGCTGCTCCAGCCGCCTTCAGCCTGTTGTCGATCGCGCCCGGAATGATGACGAAAATCTCATTGGCGTCCGGCAGCCACGGGAGCCGCACGCCAGGTATTTTGGCGAGACCCGCCGCAAGCCGTGCCGCATGATCATTCGCGATCTTCGCGAGCCCGAGCCAAAGCCCCGCGTCGAGATAGGCCAGCATTTGCGCCCCGAGAAAACGGCCCTTCGAGACCGTGTGACCGGACCGCTTGCGTTGATAGGCAAAGGCTTCGGCCATGGCGGGATCGAAAAAGATCACCGCTTCGCAGGCCAAGGCACCGTTCTTCGTCGCGCCGAGCGACAACACGTCGATGCCCGCCTGCCAGCTCATGGCAGCGGGGCTGCAATTTTGCGCGACGAGCGCATTGGCGAAACGGGCGCCGTCCATATGGACCTTGAGCCCGGCCTCATGCGCCAGCGCGGCAAGGCTCGCTATGTCCTCGCAAGCGTAGGCGGTGCCTGCTTCCGTCAATTGCGACAAGGACAAAACGGCGGGCTGAACCTGCTTGACCTGGCCACGCGGAAAGGACGCCAAAGCCTTTTTGAAATTAGCGGTTGAGATTTTACCGGCAAAGCCCGGAATGCCGACGATCTTGGCGCCGGCGGTAAACATTTCCGGCGCGCCGCATTCATCTTCGCTGATATGCGCATCTTCGTGACAGAAGACGGCGCCCCAGGGCGGGCAGACCGCGCCAAGCGCCAAGGCATTCGCCGCCGTGCCGGTCGCGACGAAAAAGACCGAGGTTTCATGTTCGAAAATTTCGGAGAGCCGCGCCGCGGCTTTCTGCGTGAAAGGATCTTCGCCATAGGAGGCGACGGGCCCCGAATTCGTAGCGACGATCGCTTCGAGGATTTTCGGGTGCGCCCCGAATGTATTGTCGCTTGTAAAATCCATGCGGCCAATTCCAAATAGCGGACGTGTTTCTCACCCGTCTTCCTGGACGAGGCAAGGATGATAAGGACGCACCCGCGCCCAGCCTTCTCGCCCTCATCCTGAGGAGCTTGTATTCAAGTTGCGCAAGTGACTTGGAATACAAGCGTCTCGAAGGACGAGGGCGAGAAGCGGAGCAAAAGATCGTTCTGGGCTGAGCGGTCCCTCGTGCTTCGAGACACCGCCTTTGGCGGCTCCTCAGCATGAGGGACCTTTCATCCGATGGTCCGGGGCAACCGAGTTCCCGCTTGTGGAACCCGATCAAATCTGCAATCTTCGCCATTGATAGGACAGCTTTACTGACCATTTTAAATCAAGCCCGGCATACGTATGGCGCCGGCGAGGTAAAGCCAAGGAGCGGAGCCCAAGGATGAGCGGCAGCGCAGAGCAAGGAAAGCAGCATGAGCAGGGCCAGAGCGAGGCCCGGCTGCCGAAACCTATGGCCGCGCTCCCAGGGTCCAAAGCAGGCTTCATGCCGGGCCTCGACCCGAACCTGCCCGCGGCGCAGGGGCTTTATTCGCCGCTCAACGAGCACGACGCCTGCGGCGTCGGTTTCGTCGCCGACATGAAGAACCGCAAGTCGCATGATCTCGTCCAGATGGGCCTCAAGATCCTGCTCAACCTCGACCATCGCGGCGCTGTCGGCGCCGATCCAAAGGCTGGCGACGGCTGCGGCATGCTCGTCCAGATTCCGCATCGCTTTTTCGAGACGAAAACCGCCGAGCTTGGCTTCAAGCTGCCGGCGCCGGGCGATTATGCCGTCGGCAATCTGTTTTTGCCGCGCGATCCGGGCGGCCGCAAAATCATCGAAGAAATCGTCGAGCGTTCGACCACCGAGGAAGGTCTCGTCTTTCTCGGCTGGCGCGACGTGCCGGTCGATTCAACGGGGCTCGGCGAGAGCGTCAAGCCGACGGAGCCCGTCATCCGGCAGGTCTTTATCGGACGGCCCGACTATATCGAAGACCAAACGATCTTCGAGCGGCGGCTTTACCTTTTGCGCAAGGTGATCTCGAACAGCATTTATAAACTTGCCGATCCGCATACGCGCGGCTTCTATGCCGTGTCTTTGTCGTCGCGCACGATCGTCTACAAGGGGTTGTTGCTCGCAACGCAGCTCGGCGAATATTTCAAGGATCTGCAGGACCCGCTGTTCGAGACGGCGCTGTCGCTCGTGCATCAGCGCTTTTCGACCAACACGTTTCCGACCTGGCAGTTGGCGCATCCTTATCGTCTCGTCGCGCATAATGGCGAGATCAATACGTTGCGCGGCAACGTCAATTGGATGGCCGCACGGCAGGCGTCCGTCGCGTCGGGCCTTTTTGGCAACGATATTTCGAAGCTTTGGCCGATCTCCTATGAAGGCCAGTCGGACACGGCCTGTTTCGACAATGCGCTCGAGTTTTTGGTGCAGGGCGGCTATTCGCTCGCCCATGCCATGATGATGCTGATCCCGGAAGCCTGGTCCGGCAATCAGCTCATGGACGAGGAGCGCCGCGCCTTTTACGAATATCACGCGGCTCTCATGGAGCCATGGGACGGCCCGGCTGCCGTTGCCTTCACCGACGGACGCCAGATCGGCGCGACGCTCGACCGTAACGGCTTGCGGCCGGCGCGCTATCTCGTGACCGACGATGGTCTCGTCGTGATGGCCTCGGAAGCGGGCGTGCTGCCGATCCCCGAAGAAAAAATCGTCGCCAAATGGCGGTTGCAGCCGGGCCGCATGCTGCTCGTCGATCTCGAACAGGGCCGCATCATCTCGGACGACGAGATGAAGCATCAGCTTTCGACATCGCATCCCTATGCCGAATGGCTGAAGCGGACCCAGATCAAGCTCGAAGAGCAAAAGCCGGTCGAGCCGCGCGCAACGCGCAGCGACGTCTCGCTGCTCGATCGCCAGCAGGCCTTCGGCTATACGCACGAAGATCTCTATCTGTTGATGTCGCCGATGGCCGTTACGGGCCAGGAGGCGGTCGGCTCGATGGGCACTGATACGCCGATTTCGGCGCTCTCGTCGAAGTCGAAGCTGCTCTATACCTATTTCAAGCAGAATTTCGCGCAGGTCACCAATCCGCCGATCGATCCGATCCGCGAAGAGCTGGTGATGAGCCTCGTGTCGTTCATCGGGCCGCGGCCGAATATTCTCGATCATGAAGGCTCATCGAAAAAGAAGCGGCTCGAAGTCCATCAGCCGATTCTGACGAACGGCGATCTCGACAAGATCCGCTCGATCGGCACGTTCGAGGACTCCTTCGACACGAAGACGCTCGACACGACTTATGCCGCCGAGACCGGCGCCGAAGGCATGGCCGAAGCGCTGGCGCGTTTGTGCGACCGCGCCGATCAGGCCGTGCAAGGCGGCTATAATATCATCATCCTCACCGACCGTCTGGTCGGGCCGGACCGCATTCCGATTCCCGCCCTGCTCGCAACCGCCGCCGTGCATCATCATCTGATCCGCAAAGGCTTGCGAACCTCCGTCGGGCTTGTCGTCGAGACGGGCGACGCGCGGGAAGTCCATCATTTCGCGCTGCTCGCGGGCTATGGCGCGGAAGCGATCAATCCCTACCTCGCCTTCGAAACGCTCGCCTCCATGGCGGATGAATTTCCCGAAGAGGTCGACGGCTATGAAGCCGTGAAGCGCTACATCAAGTCGATCGACAAGGGTCTGTTGAAGGTCATGTCCAAGATGGGCATTTCGACCTATCAATCCTATTGCGGCGCGCAGATCTTCGACGCCGTCGGCCTGTCGGAAGAGTTCGTCGCGGAATATTTCACCGGCACGGCCACGCGCATCGGCGGCGTCGGCCTCAAGGAGATCGCGCAGGAGACTTTGCGCCGCCACAAGGATGCGTTCGGCGACGCGCCGATCTATCGCAATGCGCTCGATGTCGGCGGCGACTATCAATTCCGCATTCGCGGCGAAGCGCATTCCTGGTCGGCCGAGTCCGTGACCTTGCTCCAGCATGCGGTGCGCAGCCATAATGCCGAGACCTACCGCCGCTATTCGGACCTCATCAACGACCAGCTCGATCAGCCTCTGACGATCCGCGGCCTCTTCCGCGTGAAGGCAGCTGTGGAAGATGGCCGCCAGCCCATCCATATCAGCGAGGTCGAGTCCGCCGCGCAGATCGTGCGGCGCTTCTCGACCGGCGCCATGTCGTTCGGCTCGATCTCGCGCGAGGCGCATACGACGCTGGCGATCGCCATGAACCGCATCGGCGGCAAGTCGAACACCGGCGAAGGCGGCGAGGAATCCGACCGTTTCAAGCCGCTGCCCAATGGCGATTCCATGCGCTCGGCGATCAAGCAGGTGGCGTCCGGCCGCTTCGGCGTGACGGCCGAATATCTCGTCAATGCCGACATGATCCAGATCAAGATGGCGCAGGGCGCAAAGCCAGGCGAAGGCGGCCAATTGCCGGGCAATAAGGTCAATGCCGTGATCGCCAAGGTGCGTTATTCGACGCAAGGCGTCGGCCTCATCTCGCCGCCGCCGCATCACGACATCTATTCGATCGAAGATTTGGCGCAGCTCATCTTTGATTTGAAGAACGTCAATCCGCAGGCCGATGTCTCAGTGAAGCTCGTCTCGGAAGTGGGCGTCGGCACGGTCGCCGCCGGCGTCTCGAAAGGACGTGCCGATCATGTGACGATCTCGGGCTTCGAAGGCGGCACCGGCGCATCGCCGCTGACCTCGATCAAACATGCGGGCTCCCCTTGGGAGATCGGGCTTGCCGAGACGCATCAGACCTTGGTGCTCAACCGCCTGCGGTCGCGCATCGCGGTGCAGGTTGATGGCGGTCTTCGCACCGGCCGCGATGTCGTGATCGGGGCTTTGCTCGGCGCTGACGAATTCGGCTTCGCCACGGCGCCCTTGATCGCGGCAGGCTGCGTGATGATGCGCAAATGCCATCTGAATACCTGCCCCGTCGGCATTGCGACGCAGGATACCGTCTTGCGCAAGCGCTTCGTCGGCCAGCCCGAGCACGTGATCAATTTCTTCTTCTTCATCGCCGAGGAAGTCCGCGAGCTGATGGCCGACATGGGCTATCGCAGCTTCGACGAAATGATCGGGCAGATGCAGATGCTCGACAAAGAAAAGGCCGTCGCGCATTGGAAGGCGCAAGGCTTGGATTTCTCCAAGCTCTTCCATAAGCCCCAACCCGTCGGCGCCGACCCAATCTTCCATGCGACGCGTCAGGACCATAGGCTCGACGCCGTGCTCGACCGCAAACTGATCGAAGCCGCGCGGGACGCCATTACATCCCGTGTTCCGATACGGATCGAGACCGCCATCCACAACACGGACCGCACGACGGGCGCCATGCTGTCGGGCGAGATCGCCCGCGTCCATGGTCACGACGGGCTCCCCGATAATACAATCCACATTCTCGCCAAAGGCACGGCCGGGCAGAGTTTCGGCGGCTGGCTCGCCCATGGCGTAACGCTCGAGCTCGAAGGCCAGGCCAACGACTATGTCGCCAAAGGCCTGTCAGGCGGGCGCATCATCATCTATCCGCCGCACGACACGAAAGTCGTCGCGGAGGAATCGATCATCGTCGGCAATACCGTGCTCTATGGCGCGATCTCGGGCGAATGCTATTTCCGCGGCGTCGCGGGCGAGCGTTTCGCCGTGCGCAATTCAGGCGCGGTCGCGGTGGTCGAGGGCACCGGCGACCATGGCTGCGAATATATGACCGGCGGCATCGTCGTCGTCATCGGCAAGACCGGCCGCAATTTCGCCGCCGGCATGTCGGGCGGCATCGCTTACGTGCTCGACGAAGACGGCACTTTCGCAAAACGCTGCAATCTCGCCATGGTCGATCTCGAACCCATGGCGGAAGAAGAAGAGCTCATGCAGCAGAGATATCATCAGGGCGGCGATCTCGACTCGCATGGCCTCGTCGATATCATGCACGACATGACGCGCTTCGACGCCGAACGCCTGCATCAGCTCATTTCGAACCATGCGAAATATACGGGCTCGCAGCGGGCGAAGCTCATCCTCGACAAGTGGGACGAGTACCGGCCGAAATTCCGCAAGGTGATGCCCGTCGAATATAGACGCGCGCTGCAGGAAATGATCGCCGAAGACGAAAAGGCGCTGACGCCGGCTGGGTGAGCTGCCTCATCCTTCAAGACGCTCACCTCGTGAGGCTCCTGGGATGAGGGAAGCTGCAAATCATCGCGCCGACGTACCTTGTATGTGTCACGACAAGGAATCAGGCCAACGAAAGACGATAGAGTTTCGAATTTTATCACTAAGTAAAACGGTCGCAACAGTGCAAAGTATGAAGCTGCATAGGCCTACAATAAGCAGTTTTAGTCTTGACCAACGCTCCCTTGCGATAGCTTCGACAGCTATCGCACCGAAAACAACGACCAAGACTATTAGTAAGATCCAATTGGCGATAATTTTCGACCGGCGCAGCGGCCAGTAAAAAGCATCGATCAATTCTGCGTCGCTTGGATCTGCAATGAAAATATAGGGAAGAACGACGGCAGCTCAAATAAGGACTCTTATGCAAAAGGCGGCCTTTGTCCTTCCGCTCATGATCGTCTTTTAGACTCCCAAATTTAAGCCGCCAGATCCGCCACCACGGCATCGAGCAGCGGAAAGCCCTCCTGGCTGACGCGCAGCCAGCCATGCGGCGTATATTCCACCATGCCCTCTTCGACGAGCGAGGCGATGCGCTGCGGATCGAGGCTGCGTCCGGAGAGCGCCTGAAACCGCGACGGCTCGATGCCTTCGGTCAGCCGCAGGCCCATGAGCAAAAACTCATCGCCCTGCTCTTCGGTCGACAACAATTCGTCTTCGACAAGCGCATGGCCGTCGGTTTCGACAACCGTCAGCCACATTTCAGGATGCTGTTCGGTCGATTGCGCACGGCGACCCTTCGCGGTCTTAATGCGCCCATGCGCGCCGGGGCCGACGCCGACATATTCGCCATAGCGCCAATAGATGAGATTATGCCGGCTCTCGGCGCCCGGCCGCGCGTGATTTGAAATCTCGTAGGCGGGCAGTCCCGCCTTCGTCATGATCTCTTGCGTGATGTCCCAAAGGGCGCGCGCCTTGTCGGCATTCGGCAGTTTGAGTTTTCCCGCATCCCGCAGGCGCTCGAACATCGTGTCCGGCTCCACCGTCAATTGATAGAGCGACATGTGATCGGCCGTATGCGACAGCGCGGCTTGCAGCTCGTTTTTCCAAGCCTCCACCGTTTGGCCAGGCCGTGCATAGATGAGATCGAAGGAATAGCGATCGAAGATCGAGGCCGCGATTTTCACCGCCGCGAGCGCCTCCGCCGATGTATGAAGACGTCCGAGCGCTTTCAGATCGGCATCGTTCAAAGCCTGCACGCCGAGCGAAACGCGATTGACGCCGGCCGAACGGTAGCCGCGGAAACGTCCGGCCTCGACGCTTGTCGGATTGGCTTCGAGCGTGATTTCCGCGCCGGGCAGGATCGTCCAATGTTTGGCGATTGCCCCGAGAATGGCTGAAACCGTCTCCGGCTTCATCAAGGAGGGCGTGCCGCCGCCAAAGAAGACCGAGGCGACCTTGCGGCCTTTTGTCAGGGCGGCGCGATGCGCAAGCTCCGTGCGGAAGGCTGCGACAAATCTCTCTTCGTCGATCGGATTGGCACGAACATGGCTATTGAAATCGCAATAGGGGCATTTCGACAGGCAGAAAGGCCAGTGCACGTAAACACCGAAGCCGGGATCCGCCGGAACATAGGTTTGGCTCGCCATTTTCGCTCTATGTCCTGATTGCGCGGCAGAGGGCCGATCCAAAAGAACTCAACCTTCGTCGCGACACAGTGATGAGGGCAAAAGACGCGCCATACGCTTGCCGAAAACACCCGTCATGGCTGGCCTCAGGTTTGGCTAGACCTGTGCCAAAATGATACGTGGGACATTATGCGATTCCCAGTCTCATCATGCTAGCCAAAAGTTAAGGCGGCGTTCACCACGTTTTTGAGAATCCAGGGAGAAATCCCCCAGTAAAAGGATGCGTTTTGAGCTATCTGGTCCCCCCGCCTCTGCCGGCGCCGGTTGTCGTCACGAAAGATGTCGGCGGCTTCGTCAGCGAATACCAGGCGCGCACCGAGGAATACCGCAAGGAGAATCGGGAAGTCAGGCTGCACGAGTGCCGTTCGGCCTGCACTTTGGCGCTCAGCCTGCCGAATGTTTGCGTCTATCCAAACAGCATCCTGAAGTTCCATCTCGCCTATAATGCCCGAAATCACATCAGCGACTACGGCGTTTCGTCCGAGCTGTTCAACTCCTATCCCGACGCGGTGCGGGCACGTCTTGGCACGCTCACGCGCGAATATAAAGTCATCTCGGGCGCCGAATTGATTCAACTTGGCATCAGGGATTGCAACGAACCGCGCATCATGGTCGCGTCGGTCGGCAAGACCGTGCCGCGGCCGGTCGATCCGGACATCTCGCTCTCCGGCATGATGCATAGCGTGGCAAACGCGTGGTCGAGAACAGGCGCGAGCCAGCCCCCGCCGGTTCCAAGCGAGCCGGTCAAACTGGCTTCGCGCGAGCCGGCCAAACCCGCACCGTCCGATGTGGTCTTCGCCGCTTTTCCCTTGCCGCCGGCCCGTCCGCAGGAACTCAGCGGGACAGAGGAAGAGACAGATTCGAAGCTGACCCTGGCCGAAGACAAGGCCGCCGACGTGCCGCTGCCGCCAAGCCGCCCGGCCAGTCTCACGCTTTCCTATACGCAACGGCTGCCGGTTCTGGCGCGGCCGCGGATCATGGCCGGCGCTGCGCCAATTTTGCCGAGCCAGACATTCGTCGCACTCGCCACGATCACCCAGCGTTGAGTCATCGGAGCGAAAACACGCACGGTAAAGGCCGGTGCGCAGAGGCGCATGGCAAAGAATGGAAACTTCTCACTCCGGCGCATTGCCTGGAACTTGCATAGGAACTCCGATAGCCGCTTGATCCCGCCTTTGACTCAGGGGAGCCAGCCAAACGTGTCCGCCGACGCCTCGCAAACGCCTTCCAGCACCGACCGCAAAATGCATCTCGACACGGCCGATGCGGAAAACCGGATCGATGGCCTGTTTCGCGATCCGCAAACCGACGCGATTTTCGACGCCTATGTCGCCGGCGAAATTCCGGCGACTGAGATCGCTCCGCGCATCCACGCCCTTCTGGGATTATGATCCTTCATGCCGAATTACACTTACACGGAGACCGGCGTCCTCAAGAACAAATTCGGCATTCAAATCGCAGCGAAACTGCGCCCGGTGGAAGCAGCTTTCGTCGCCGCGCGGCGGATCGAGATCGAAGCGGGGCATGGCCCGAAGCCGACGCTTGATTCGGCCTATCTGAAAGGCCTGCATCAGCATCTTTTCCAGGATGTCTATGAATGGGCAGGCCGGACGCGCGGCGAGAAGGTCACGCTCTCGGACGGCACGGTTGCGAGCGAAACCGAATTCAACAAGGCCGACGGCAAGGACTATCTCTACGCCCGCCTGTTGCCGACCTCGTTCGAGCAATTCGACAAAGGCCTGCGGGACAATCATTTCTGGCGCGGCTCCGACCGTGCGGATTTCGCCAGAGCCGTCACCGACATCATCACCGATTTCACCGCCATGCATCCGTTTCGCAAAGGCAATGGTCGGACTTTGAGGATCTTTCTGCGGGAGCTTGCGCGCGAGGCCGGCCATGCGCTGGATTTTTCGGTGATCTCGCGCGAGCGCATGCGCCATGCCGCGATCTCTCTGCACGAGCTCGACGACACGACTTTCTATCGCAGCCTGATCACCGAATTGCTCGACCCGGAGCGCGTCGCGGCGCTCAAAGCAGCGATCGCCTTTTTCGACGCAGAAAAATTTCCCTGGAACGATTATGAGATCGCGACGCCTGAACCCGGCCAAACGGCAGAGCTTGTTTTGACGAGCGTGCAAGGCCCCTATTTCATCGGCCACGGCCCCTTGCAGATTCTCGTCGGCAAGCTGTCCGACCTGCGTGAACCGATCCCGAATGTGGGCGACGCTTTTACTCTGGCGTAACAACCGCTGCGGACGGGCAGATCATAAATTTGCGGGAAATCTTAAAATCGGTGGTGGGCCGGGCAGGACTCGAACCTGCAACCAGACCGTTATGAGCGGCCGGCTCTAACCATTGAGCTACCGGCCCGGCAGGCCTCGAAGGTCAGCTTCGAATCCCAATTTATGCCGGATGCGCCTTTTACCGCAACGTGCGGCAGGTGCAATCCGCGGCGCAAGGCGCGCTTGCCCGAAAGGCGTCAGCTTTGTCCGTCAGGCACATCTTGTCCGCTGTGCACATGATGCCGATGCGCGCAACGTCTCAGCAATGGTGGGCGCGACAGGGATCGAACCTGTGACCCCTACCATGTCAAGGTAGTGCTCTCCCGCTGAGCTACGCGCCCGCAGCGGAGCGTACTCGACGCACCGTTGCCGTTGGTCTGGGAATATATCGCCTTGCGCTGAGGTGCAAGGCGGATTTGGAGGGTCAATTTCGCGCGGGAAAAGGCGTCAGGCTGCGAGAAGCTTTTGGACTTCGCCGACGAGGTCCTTGAGATGAAAGGGCTTCGACAGGATCTTCGCCTGCTTTGGCGCGTTATTGTCGGGGTTGAGCGCCACGGCGGCAAATCCCGTGATGAACATGACCTTGATGTCCGGATCAAGCTCTGTAGCCCGGCGGGCGAGCTCAATTCCGTCCATTTCGGGCATCACAATGTCGGTCAGGAGCAATTCATAGGGCTCTTCGCGCAATTTATTATAGGCGGAGAGACCATTGTCGAAGGAAGATACTTGAAAACCGGCGGTCTCGAGAGCTTTGGCAAGGAAACGCCGCATATCATGGTCGTCCTCCGCCAGGAGAATCTTGTAATTCGGCAGAATCGGGTTTTCAGTCATCGGAGCCTCGCTAATCGGCCCACATGTAAAACTATTTTGGTAAAAATCGAGTGAAACCTGGCATCGACTGCGCTAACCATAATGGGTTGCAGGCAAAGCGGATCTTTGCTTCAGTCTTGGGCGCGCCCCAGATGCTTGAGGCCGGCTGGCGTCTTTCCCCTCCGGTAAAACAAGCGGCGGCGAAACGCTGCGCCTCTGGCGCACCGGCGGAGACCAGATAATGACCGAAGAGGAGCCTGGCAAAGCCGCGCACCCGACACCATCGCAAGAACCGCCTGCGCAAAGACCGCTGGAACCGGAACTCGATCCGCCCTTCGATGTGATAGAGCCTCCGGCCCTTCTTTGTCCGCTCGTGTTTTCGTCGCCGCATTCAGGCAGTCTTTATACCGAGCGCTTTCTGGCCAATGCGCGGCTCGATGCGAAAACCTTGCGGCGGTCCGAGGACGCTTTTGTCAACGGCCTGTTTGGCCGGGTCGTCGAACTCGGCGCGCCATTGCTCTCGGCCAAATTTCCGCGCGCCTATCTCGACGTCAACCGCGAGCCCTATGAGCTCGATCCGCGCATGTTCGAAGGGCGTCTGCCGGCCTTCGCCAATACGCGTTCGATCAGGGTCGCGGGGGGGCTGGGCACGATTGCCCGCGTGGTCGGCGAGTCGCAGGAGATCTACGCCCGCAGGCTGCCGGTCGATGAAGCGATCCAGCGGATCGAGCAACTCTACAAGCCCTACCACCAGACGTTGCGCAGCCTCCTCGACCGCGCGCATCGGATCTTCGGCGTTGCCGTTCTGATCGATTGCCATTCCATGCCTTCTGTGTCCCTGCAAGGCGGCACGGCGGGCATCGTGACGGAAAAGGCGATAAAGGCCGATTTCATCGTCGGCGATCGCTACGGGACGAGCTGCGATGCCGGGCTGACCGACGCAATCGAATATGAATTGCGCCATTTAGGCTATGCGGTCAGGCGCAATAAGCCCTACGCGGGCGGCTTCATCACCGAACATTACGGCAATCCGGCCGGCCATTTCCATTCGATCCAGATCGAGGTCAACCGGGCGCTTTACATGGATGAGAAGAATCTGAGCCCGCTGCCGCGCTTCGATCGCATCGCAGGCGATCTCATGAAAGTGGCGGCTTTCTTGATCAGCGCCGCGGGCAGCCTCGGCCACGAACGGCCCTTGGCGGCCGAATAGGCGACTTTAGATAGATAGCCATGCCTGCGAGCGTGCCTTATAAAGACGCGCCAGCGCCTCTGAGGCAAAACCCGCCCTTTAAAAATAAAGAGGCCGCCTGCGTTACCACAAGCGGCCCAAGTCTAGGGAGGAAACGCCCAAGGAGGGCATCGGCGACAACGATGTTGCCGCGCCGCAATAATATGCACGTGCGTCGCACACCTTGCAAGAGCCGGACCAAGGATGCGTCGGCCCGTCGCAGAATTTCCCATAAGTCACTGAAAAAGCTGTACCTTCGTCCGTACTTTAGCGGCCCTTGAAAAGGGGTGCGACATTATTAACTTAAGCGCTGCTGCGCAGCAGCATCGCTTTGATTCGGTGCTGGGATGCCTTCCGGAGTGGAGATCAAGGGTGCGAGCCCGGACGCCCGGATGGAGCCAAAATCAGTCGGGTTTGGATGCCGCGCCTGGCTCCAGTGCGCAGGCATAGATCGCTTTGACGCGGGTCGTCACGCGCATGCTCGGATAGCCGTCGGCAATATATCTGATGAGAAATGTCCCGCTTTGGCCCGGTTCGACGGTCCCGCCGGCCGACATTGTAATGTCCTCCAAGGACAGGTTCTGGGTCGTGATCTCGACCTGCCGGATGATCTTGTCGGTCAGGACATTATTGACGTCCCAGGTGAAGGCATTGGCAAAAGCGACGATCGAGGGGCTGGCGGACCGGACTTTCTTCATCTCCGCGTCGGGCAGCTTTTCCGGTACGCACGCCGCGACCTTTTCTGCGATCCCATCCGACTCGAGTTGCGCCTTCTGCTCTTCGTCGCAGCGGGCTTTGCAGGCCTGCATGTCATCGCGGATCGTCTGGTCGTCGATATTGGGCGAAACCAGTTTCCCCTTCAGACACATATGAAAGCAGGTTTCGATCGCCCGCGCCGGCGCTATCCCGCCGGCGAAAGTGACGAGCGCACCCGCCAAAATCAGGCCCGATCTCGACATTTCGTCTCCTCCTGTGCCGAATTTTGCGGTTCCGGCATTCTATTTCAACTGGAGCGCCGGGGACGACTGTCGAGCCGAACCCTGAAGAATCTCCCTCGGACGGGTTTGTTGCGCTTGCGGTGTGCTAGCGGGCATGGGACATGCTCTGGCACCGACCGCCCCGCCAATAAAGGATCTCCTATGACCGCCGTGGATTTCGCCGCTTTCGTCGAAAGATTAGCCGACGTCGCTGGTGAGACCATCCTGCCCTTCTTCCGGACGCAGATCGGGGCCGAAGACAAAAGCCGGGGTGGCATATTCGATCCGGTGACCGAGGCCGACCGGGCCGCCGAATCGGCCATGCGGCGGCTCATCGGCGAATATTTTCCAGGCCACGGCATTATCGGCGAGGAATTCGGCGCGCATCAGGATCAGGCCGAATATGTCTGGGTGCTCGATCCGATCGACGGCACCAAAAGCTTCATCTCCGGCATGCCCATGTGGGGCACTTTGATCGGCCTCCTCCGCAATGGCGAGCCGACCTATGGCATGATGGTGCAGCCTTTCACCCAGGAACGCTTCGTCGGCGACTGCGAGGCGGCGCGCTGGCGGGGCCCCGGCCACGATCATGTACTCGGCGAGCGTAAGCTTCGCGTGCGTCCGTGCAGCGACCTCGGTCGCGCCACGCTCATGACGACCTCGCCGCTGCTCTATCCGCCGCCCAAGCTCGAAGCCTTCAGACGCCTCGAGCAAAAGGCGCGGCTCTCGCTCTATGGCTGCGATTGCTATGCTTTCGCCATGCTCGCGGCGGGCAATGTCGATTGCGTCATTGAATGCGGCGTGCAGACTTACGATATCGCGCCCTTGATCCCCATCGTCCAAGGCGCCGGCGGAATGGTGACGTCTTGGGACGGCGGCAGCGCGGTCCGCGGCGGCGATGTGATCGCGTCGGGCGACGCGCGGGTCCATGAAGCGGCCTTGAAGCTTCTGAACGGATGATCCCGAAAAGTTGCGGACTTTTCGGATAAGATTATCCGTCAAAAAGAATTCGCCGCTGTGGTGAAGCGGCGGCTAGTTTTCAGCGCGACGAAAACTCTTTGGAGGCGCAGATGCGCGAACGTTTTACGGAAGAACTCAAGACGGCCATGAAGGCCGGCGAGAAGCGGCGGGTCGAGACGATCCGCATGATCACTGCCGGGCTGAAGGATCGCGACATCGAGGCGCGCGGCCAAGGCAAGACGGTCAGCGACGAGGATATTTTGGGACTTCTCCAGAAAATGGTGAAGAGCCGCCAGGAATCCGTCGAGATCTACGACAAGGCAGGGCGCACCGATCTTGCGACGCAGGAGCGCGAGGAAATCGCGATCATCCAGAGCTTCCTGCCGCAGCAGATGAGCGAGGCGGATGTCGAGGCTGCGATCGCAGAAGCGATCAAAGAATCCGGCGCGACATCGATCAAGGACATGGGCAAAGTCGTCGGCCTGCTCAAAGGCAAATACGCCGGGCGCATGGATTTCGGCAAGGCGAGCGCCGTGGTGAAAGCCAAACTCGGCGCCTGACGCATGACATGAGATCGCTGATCCCGAAAAGTTGCTTCGACTTTTCAAACAGGGTCAGGCACGCCCATCCAAGCTCGAAGCGCGTGACCCTGAAAGCGATTGACCTTGATGAGCCCCATGATATTCGGCCGAAGGCAGATTCTTGCCGGTGCGCTCGCTGGCGCAGCAGGTGTGGCGATCCGCGCGCAAACGGCGCTAGCACAAACCAGCAATCTTTTCGATCTCATCGGCGACGACGGCAAACCCATCGTCAATTATCGCCTGCCGGCCGAATTATCGGTGACCGATCTGCCGGGCGTCGTCTGGGTGGGTTCTTCCAGCCCCGATGTGATCCTCGTCGAATTTTTCGATTATAATTGCCCCTATTGCCGCAAGGCGACCGGCGATCTCGATACCCTGGTCGCCAAGGACAAGAATTTTCGCTTAGGGCTCGTGAACAATGCCGTTGTCGGCGGCGTCGGCTCGGTGCAGGCCGCGAAAGTGCAGCAGGCCGTGCTGAAACTCTATGGACCCGCGCGCGCCTATGAATTTCATAAGGCTCTATTTGCCCATCATGGGCAAAACGACGGGCTGAGTTCCCTGGATATTGCCAAGAAAATGAAGCTCGATGCCGCCGCCATCGAGACCAACGCCGATGCGGACGATGTCGGTTCGGTCCTGATCAAGCAAGCCAAACTTGCTCAGAGCCTCGGCTTCGACGCGACCCCGTCCTTCATGCTGAAAGGCGTGGGTCTCCTCGGCTATCCCGGCGCAAAAAGCCTGCATGCGATGATCGCGGCGGTGCGCTCATGCGACAAGCTGAAGTGCGGGTAGCGTCATGCGCGGGCTTGACCCGCGCATCCAGGCACAAATGATAATAATAGTGCCTTCCCTCCGCGTCATGGCCGTGCTTGTCACGGCCATCCACGCCGAGACATTGCTTCAATGATCGGGGTGCTGGAGCGACGTCCAAACGTGGATGGCCGGGTCAAGCCCGGCCATGACGGTTGAAAAAAAGTCAGGCCCTCACGTCGCTTCCGACATGAAGATCGCCAATTCCTCTTCGCTCATGTGAAAGAGATTGGCCTCAGCCGGAAAGGCACCGCGGCGCACATCCTCGACATAGGTGCGATAGGCGTTGTCTTGCAGGATGCCCGCTTCGGCATAGCGCTTATTGTGGCGGAAATTATTGCCTGTCGTGCCCAAGAGGTCGGTGACAACCAGAACCTGCCCGTCGGTCTTGCGTCCGGCGCCGATGCCGATGCTGGGCGCTGTGACGCGGCTTGTGATCTTGCCCGCCACTTCTTCCGGCACGAGTTCCAAAATCAGCATCGACATACCGGCTTTGTCGAGCGCAAGCGCCGCATCGATCAGGGCGGCGGCATCGGCCGCCGAGCGGCCCTTGACGCGTTTATCCTCGTGATGCTGCGGCTCGAGACCGATGTGGCAGCAGACGTCGATCTTCGCCGCCACAAGCGCCTCGACGATTGCCGGCCGCGCGCCTTCGAATTTGACCATGTCGGCGCCGGCCTCGACGAGAGACCGCGCATGAGTGAGTGCGGCCTCTGGCGTCTCATAGGTCTTGTAGGGAAGATCGGAGAGGATGAAGGCCTCAGGCGCGCCGCGCCGGACGGCACGCGTATGGTGGCAAATGTCATTGAGCGTCACCTCGCGCTCGCTGGCATAGCCGAGAATATTGGTGCCGACGCTGTCGCCGACGAGCAGAATATCGACGCCGGCCTGCCATTCGGCCGCGGCCGTCGGCGCATCATAGGCCGTCAGCATGACGATGGGCTTACCCTGACGTTTCATCTCGAAAAAACGCTGCGCGCGGGTCGTCTCTGCCAAGACCGGCTCCCTTCCATCCGCTCTGAACGCGTATCGGCGGAAAAAGCCGACAAAAACACATGTAATAGCTTGGAGCGGAAAATGCCTGGGGTCTTGGTGTAATAAGGCAGGGCTTTTTAAACGGCAACGGGCGGCCCGACATCAGCCGGACCGCCCGCAATTTGTATCATGCGCTGGCCTTATACCAGCGCGGCATGGGTTCACACCGCCCGCGCGGCGTGCATCTCCTTGATCTGCTCGGCATTATAGCCGAGCTGGGCCAAAACCTCGTCCGTGTGCTCGCCCAGCAGCGGCGAGCCGGTGATCTCGACCTTCAAGTCGGAGAATTTGATCGGGCTGCCGACGGTCAGATATTTGCCACGCTGCTTGTGATCGACCTCGACGATCGTGCCGCTGGCGCGCAGCGACGGATCGGCCGCGATTTCCTTCATCGACAGCACCGGCGAGCACGGGATGTCGAACTTGCGCAGAATATCGACGGCTTCGAACTTCGTCTTGTCGGAGAGCCACTCCTCGATGAAGGCGAAGATGTCGAAGATCTTGTCCTGGCGCGCTTCGGCCGTCTTATAGGCCGGATCTTCGATCCATTCGGGCTTGCCAAGCGCCTTGCAGATCGGCGCCCAGGCATGACCCTGGATGGTGAAATAGATATAGGCGTTGGGATCGGTCTCCCAGCCCTTGCACTTCAAGACCCAGCCAGGCTGTCCGCCGCCGCCGGCATTGCCGCCACGCGGCACGACGTCGGTGAATTTGCCGTGCGGATATTGCGGATATTCTTCGAGATATCCAACCTTGTCCAAACGCTGCTGGTCGCGCAGTTTGACGCGGCAGAGGTTCAAGACGCTGTCTTGCATCGAGACGGCGACCTTCTGGCCCTTGCCGGTCTTGTTGCGCTGATGCAGCGCCGTGAGAATGCCGATGGCAAGGTGCATGCCCGTGTTCGAGTCGCCGAGCGCGGCGCCCGAGACTGTGGGCGGGCCGTCCCAGAAGCCCGAGGTCGAGGCAGCGCCGCCAGCGCATTGCGCGACATTCTCATAGACCTTCAGATCTTCGTAATGATGGCCGTCGCTGAAGCCCTTGACCGAGGCGACGATCATGCCGGGGTTCAGCTCTTTGATGTGCTCCCAGGTGAAGCCCATGCGGTCGAGCGCGCCCGGGCCGAAATTCTCGACGAGAATGTCGGATTCCTTGATGAGCTTCGTCAGCACCTCTTTGCCAGCCGGCGTCTTGGTGTCGAGCGTCAGCGAGCGCTTGTTCGAATTCAGCATGGTGAAGTAAAGCGCGTCGGCGCCGGGTACGTCGCGTAATTGCGAGCGCGTCACATCGCCGGAGCCGGGCCGCTCGACCTTGATGACGTCGGCGCCGAACCAGGCCAGAAGCTGAGTGCAGGCGGGCCCTGCCTGCACATGGGTGAAGTCGATAATTTTAATGCCCTCGAGTGGCTTGTCGCTCATTGGTCCATTTCCTTTCCAACTTTTTGCTTTGTACCGAAACGGGAAACCTTGCGGCCCGCTCCGGTCGTGAATGATCCACCCTTCCCGGTGGAAACCCTCATGGCCGAAGGCCTTTACCTTCCATCTCGCTTAGCTTGGCTTCGAGTTCCGCGACCCGCTTGCGCAGATCGCGCTCCTCGGCCCATCGCTTGGTCTCGTCACGAATGACGGCGACAATGGCTGTCAGCGCACCTTGCGGCGAATGCAGAAGCGCAACCGTGAAGGCGATCGACAAAGCGCTGCCATCCTTGTGCACTGCGGGCACCCGCAGGACATCGAAGGCGTAACGGGTCTCACCCGTTTTCATCGTCTGATGATAGCCGTCCCAATGCCGCTGGCGCAGGCGCTCGGGGATGATCAGATCGAGGGAATGGCCCAGCGCTTCGTTCTCGCTGAAGCCGAAGATGCGCTCCGCCGCTGGGTTCCACAACGTGATGGCACCATTAGCATCGGATACGATGATCGCATCGCCGATCGCCGCAACCAGTTCGTTCAAGTTCACTGCCGAGTGCATTGACACCTACTCTCGACTTCAAAACTGGAGGTGGGCAGCGCGTTACGCCGCCCGCCCGGATTGTCCCGCATCTCCGCCGCCGGCGGGACAGGGCTTTACGCAGCCGCCTTCTTGCGAACCACGCTTTGCGGATTGAGGTTCCCGATATTGCCGCTCTCGCTGCCGGCGGCCGGATCGATCGCGGCGTTGATGAGGGTCGGCCGGCCGGAGTCCATCGCCTCGTTCACGGCGCGCGAAAGCTCGTCGGGCGTCGCCACATGAACGCCGACGCCGCCGAAAGCTTCCATCATCTTGTCGTAGCGTGAGTCCTTGACGAAGACCGTTGTGCCGGGGTCGCGACCCGTCGGGTCGGTGTCGGTTCCGCGATAGATGCCGTTATTGTTGAAGACGACGATGCAGATCGGCAGATTGTAGCGACAGATCGTTTCGACCTCCATGCCGGAGAAGCCAAAGGCGCTGTCGCCTTCGATCGCGAGCACGGGCTTGCCGGTCTCGACCGCGGCGGCGACGGCGAAGCCCATGCCGATGCCCATGACACCCCAAGTGCCGACGTCGAGGCGTTTGCGCGGCTGGTACATGTCGATGACGCCGCGCGCCAAATCGAGCGTATTGGCGCCTTCATTGACGAGGATGGCGTCCGGCCGCTCCTTAATCACGGTGCGCAGCGCGCCGAGCGCGGAATGGAAATCCATCGGCGACGAATTTTTCAAAAGCTTCGACGCCATTTTCGCGAGGTTCGCTTCCTTGCGCGCATTGATCGCGCTCGTCCATTCGACCGGCGGGACCGACCAGTTGCCGTCGATGCCCTTGAGAAGAGCGGATACGCAGGAGCCGATGTCGCCGACGAGCGGAGCGGCGATCTCGATATTCGAGTCCATCTCCTTGGGCTCGATGTCGATCTGGATGAACTTCTGCGTTCCGGGCTCGCCCCAGGTCTTGCCCTTGCCATGCGACAGCAGCCAGTTGAGGCGGGCGCCGATCAGCATCACGACATCGGCTTCTTTCAGCACCATGGAACGCGCCGCGGAGGCCGATTGCGGGTGCGTGTCGGGCAGCAGGCCTTTGGCCATGCTCATCGGCAGATAAGGAATGCCGCTTTGTTCGACGAGAGCGCGGATTTCGCTATCGGCCTGCGCATAGGCAGCGCCCTTGCCGAGAATGATCAGGGGCCGCTTGGCGCTCTTCAGAACATCGAGAGCGCGCTCGACAGCGGCGGGCGCGGGAAGCACGGCTGGCGCGGGATCGATGACCTTGACGAGCGACTTGGCGCCGGCCTTCGCATCCATGACCTGAGAGAACAATTTCGCCGGCAGATCGAGATAGACGCCGCCCGGACGGCCGGACACGGCGGCGCGGATCGCACGCGCGACGCCGATCCCGATGTCCGCCGCATGCAGCACGCGGAAGGCCGCCTTGCAGAGCGGCTTGGCTATGGCAAGCTGGTCCATCTCTTCATAGTCGCCCTGCTGCAGGTCGACGATTTCGCGCTCGGACGAGCCCGAGATCTGGATCATCGGAAAGCAATTGGTCGTGGCATTGGCGAGCGCCGTCAGACCGTTGAGAAAGCCGGGGGCCGACACGGTCAGGCAGATGCCGGGCTTTTTCGTGAGATAGCCGGCGATGGCCGCCGCATTTCCGGCATGCTGCTCGTGCCTGAACGAAATGACGCGCATGCCTTCGGCCTGTGCGAGACGGCCGAGATCGGTGACCGGGATGCCGGGCACGCCATAGATCGTGTCGATGCCGTTGAGCTTGAGCGCGTCGATGACGAGATGAAAGCCGTCCGTCAGCTCCTGTTCGGCGCCGGCTTCGGCCACGACGATTCCGGCATCGCGCGGCTTCGCCTTCAGCGCATCTTCGGCTCCGGTCGTTTCGCCCTGCCGAACCTCGGCTCTTGCGGCCTCTTTCAACATCGTCTCTCTCCCTATGAATATCGCGGACTGTTTTCCGTCCTATTGGAACAATTCGGTCCCCTGCTCTTCGACCACGGCGGCTAGACCGAGCGTGTGGTCGCGCGACAGACGCACGGCTTCCTCGGTTTCGCGCTTTTCCAGCGCAGTGATGATTGCAAGATGTTCTCCGAACGAACGTTCGGCGCGATCATGCTTGCTGATCATCAATTGCCGGATGCCGCGGACATGCAGCAGAAGATTTTCGGTCATGTCGGCCAAGACCTGCGAGCCGCTCATGCGGATGATCGCCTGATGAAAGGCGATATTGGCCGACGAATATTCGTTGATATGCTCGGACGGCTTATGGTTCGCGCTGAATTCCTCGAAAATCTGGCGCAGCGCGCCGACATCCGCATGAGGGTTCATCGAGATGAGGCGGACGGCCATGCTCTCCAGAGCGGCCCAGGCTTGCACCATCTCGACGATTTCGCGCTGTGTCTTCCGGACGACGAGAATCCCGCGGCGCGGAACCGTGCGCAGAAAACCGTCTTGTTCGAGCATGGCGACGGCTTCGCGGATCGGCGTCCGGCTAACACCGAGCCGTTCCGAGAGCTCGCGTTCGTCGAGCATCACCGGATCCGGATCCGAATAAACGTCCATCCGGATGATCGCTTCTTTGAGGGCTGTGTAGACCTTGTTTTTGAAGCTCTCCTCGGCCCGAATTTTCGGGAAAAGCTCGCCATTGTCGGTCAGCCCTGACCGCTTGATGTCTATTGCCATCCTTAATCCTGCCCTAACCCGTCAAAACGGGTTCAATTATTAAAATAACATTGGCATGCCACATGCCAGCATGTCAACGGGGATGATTATGCCAACTGTTGGAATGCCAACTACAACATATCATTTCGATTGTGGCGCCGCGCCTCACGATTGGCGGAACTGCGGATAAAGATTTTTGGGCCGCAGGTTGCTGAAGGCGTCCAAAGAAGAGCCATCTTTATGTATAAATAATTGATTATATTTATTGTTTTATGCGCGGACCGAAATCTCTATCGATTTTTTGCCGCAAGGCGCGGCCGTGGCCAAACCCTTAAAATTATGTTGAGAAATGGACCTGCCGACAGAGCGCGTCCATTGATACGGCTTGTCATCCAATAGAAATAAACTCTTGCATGGTGGCATATCTTATACAAGTATACCAGCATAGCCGGCGCCAAAAGCCAGCAATAAAGAGTTCTGGGAGGATTTAATGGAGACGTCACAATCTCCTGCGGACGTAGGTGCGCCTGCTCCGTGGTTTCGTTGGCTTCAGCTCGCCATGGGCATCATCTGCATGGCGATGATTGCAAACCTGCAATATGGGTGGACCCTGTTCGTCGATCCGATCGACGCCAAATTCCACTGGGGCCGGCCGGCCATCCAATTGGCCTTCACAATCTTCGTCGTGACCGAAACCTGGCTCGTTCCCATCGAAGCCTGGTTCGTCGACCGCTACGGTCCGCGCGTGGTGATCATGTTCGGCGGTGTCATGATTTCGCTCGCCTGGATGCTAAACTCCATAGCCAGCTCGCTCTTCGTCCTTTACGCCGCCGCTGTCGTCGCCGGCATTGGAGCGGGCGCCGTCTACGGCACATGCGTCGGCAATGCGCTGAAATGGTTCCCCGATCGCCGCGGTCTCGCGGCCGGCGCGACGGCCGCGGGATTTGGCGCGGGCGCCGCGCTCACCGTGGTCCCGATCGCCAAGATGATCGCCACAAGCGGCTATCAAAACGCCTTCTTCAGCTTCGGCATCGGCCAAGGCATCATTGTCGTCTTGCTCGCGCTTTTCCTGCGCAAGCCCGAACATACGATGCCGCCGCGCAAGAAGAAGCTCCACCTGCCGCAAACCAAAATCGATTACCAGCCGTCAAAAACCATCAAGCAGCCGGTTTTCTGGGTCATGTATGCGGCCTTTGTGATGGTCGCAGCGGGCGGCCTCATGACAGCCGCGCAAATCGGCCCCATCGCGCATGATTACAAGATTGCCGATGTGCCGGTCAGCCTGCTCGGCTTCCAAATGGCGGCTTTGACCTTCGCCATCTCGCTCGATCGGATCTTCGACGGTTTCGGCCGTCCGCTCTTCGGGTATATCTCCGATCATATTGGACGCGAGAACACGATGTTCATCGCCTTCAGCCTCGGTGCGGCGGCGCTCCTGACGCTCTGCGCCTATGGTCAAAATCCGATCGTCTTCGTGCTGGCGTCGGGCCTGTTCTTCGGCGTCTTCGGCGAAATCTACAGCCTGTTTCCAGCGACTTGCGGCGATACGTTCGGCTCCAAATATGCCGCGACCAATGCCGGAATGCTCTATACGGCCAAAGGAACCGCCTCGTTGCTCGTGCCGCTCGCGAGTCTCCTGGCTGCCGCCTATGGATGGTATGCCGTGTTCAGCATCGCGGTCGGGCTCAATATTACAGCTGCGCTTTTGGCGCTCTTCGTCATCAAGCCGATGCGCCGTGCTCTGATCCTGCAAAGCGAGCCTGCGGCGGCGGCCACCGTTCAGACGGCGAACGGCAGTCTCGTCTAAAAATTTCCTCCCCGCGAAGAAAAAGGGCACGCCTTCCCAGCGTGCCTTTTTTCATGTCCAAAATCCGAAGCTTTGCAGCTTCGGCCGGCAAGGCCCCAGACTGCGTCAAAATTTCGATTTTTTTCTGTGAGTTGCTGTGGGTTAAGTCCTTGCTCCTTGCGCCGGATGGCGGGATGCGGACAATCCAAAAATGCGTTTTCCACCGTCTTTTCTCGAAGAGATCAAAGCTAGGCTTCCTGTCTCGGAAGTCGTGCGGCGGCGCGTCAAATTGATGAAATCCGGCCGCGAATGGAAAGGCCTGTCGCCGTTCAATGCGGAAAAGACGCCGTCTTTTTTCGTCAACGACCAGAAGATGGCCTGGTTTGATTTTTCCTCCGGCAAGAACGGCAATATTTTCGACTTCGTGATGGCAACCGACGGGCTTTCCTTTCCGGAAACCGTCGAACGTCTCGCGGCCGACGCCGGATTGCCCTTGCCCACCGTGACGCGCGAGACCGAGGAACAGGAAATAAAGCGCGCCAGCCTGCATGAGGTGTTGGAACAGGCGGCGTTGTTTTTCGAGACGCATCTGCATGGGCGCCTTGGCCAGCGGGCTCGGACCTATCTCGATCAGCGTGGCCTCGGCCTCGACACCCAAAAGCAATTTAGGGTCGGCTATGCGCCGGCGGAAAAATATGCCTTGCGCGATGCGCTCGCGGCCAAGGGCATAACGGTCGAAGCCATGATCGAGACAGGGCTCCTGATCCATGGCGACGAGATCGCCGTCCCCTATGACAAGTTTCGCGATCGCGTGATCTTTCCGATCTGCGATCGCTCTGGCCGGGTGATCGCTTTCGGCGGACGTACGCTCGATAAGGACGGGCAGCCCAAATATCTGAACTCGCCGGAGACGCCGCTCTTTCACAAAGGCTCTGTTCTTTACAATCACCATCGGGCGCGCAAAGCCGCGCATGAACGCGGCGGCGTGATCGTCGTCGAGGGCTATGTCGACGTCATCTCCATGTCGAATGCGGGCTTTCCGCAATGCGTGGCGCCGCTCGGCACAGCGCTGACGCCCGACCAATGCGAACTTCTGTGGAAAATGGCCGAGGAGCCGGTGCTCTGTTTCGACGGCGACCGGGCCGGCCGCAAGGCAGCCTACCGGGCGATGGACATGGCTTTGCCTTTGATCGGCAATGGCCGCTCGCTGCGCTTCGCGCTTCTGCCGGATGGGCAGGATCCGGACGATCTCGCCCGCTCCGGCGGCGGCGGCGCGATTCAATCCGTCATCGGCCAAGCTCTGCCGCTCGTCGATCTGATCTGGATGCGCGAGACGGAGGGCGTCGATTTCCACACGCCCGAACGCCGCGCCGCCTTTCACCGGAGGCTCGGCGAGATCGCCAGAACGATCACCGACGAAACGCTGCGGCATTATTATCAAGCCGAGTTCAAGACGCGGCTCGACACGCTTTTTGGTGCGGACCGGGCGGTTCAAGTGCGCGACCGCGGCGCCCCGCCGCGCGGCCAATTCGGCGCGTCTCGTTTTGAGACATCGCGATTTGGCGGCTTTGGCAACAGGCGCGGATTCGGCCCGGGCGACGAGGCCAAAAGCCTCGCAGCGGCGCCCTCCGTCAGCACGAGTCTCGCCCGCAGCGCTTTGTTCCGCCCGGCGACGGCAGGTTTGCCGCCGCGAGAAGCTTTGATTTTATTGCTTCTTCTCAACCATCCGGCGTTGATCGAAACCTATCTGGAAGATATAGCGGCGCTTGAGCTTTCAACGCCGGAGGCCGCCAAATTCCGCGAAAAACTGCTCGGTCTTGCCGGACGGGAAGGGCTGGATCATCATGGGTTAGGGGCGGAATTGGCGCAAAGCGGGTTTGAACCGTTTCAGCGCAAGCTTGAGTCGATAAGTGCCCTGGCTTCGCATTGGTATATGGACCCGAAGGCCTCGGATGCAGATGCGGAAGAGGTTTTGAAACAGGCCTTGACCTTGCATCATAAGGCAAGGGCGCTACATAGGGAGTTGCAATTAGCCGAATTAGCTCTAGGAAATGACGCAAGCGAGCTCAATCTCGCGCGCCTCAAAGATATCCAAGAGCAATTATCCGCTCTTTCCGGGATGGAAGCCGCTGTGGAGGGTTTCGGTGCTCTATCTGGCCATCCAAGCGGAAGTCTTTAGGAAGAGACGGGTCGTTCTGCCGCATGGCCGCGGCGCGTTCCTTATCCTGACCAGGCATCGGGACATTTGAAATATTGGACGGTTTTGTGTCGGTTCTGTGTGTCGGGGCCGGCCCGGAATGAGTTTGATACAGGTCTTTGCAGAAATGCGGGCCCCTCTCTCATTTCGCCAGAAGCCGCGCGTGCGAGACAAAATTAGAAATTGGAGACCATTGATGGCGAAAAAGGAAGCAGAGAAGGTTGAAGGGGAAGGCGCGGCGGTCGAGACGGCCGACGGCCCCTTGCTCGATCTGTCCGATGCCGCCGTCAAGCGGATGATCAAGCTCGCCAAAAAGCGCGGCTTCGTCACCTATGTCGAATTGAATGCCGTGCTTCCCTCGGAAGAAGTCAATTCCGAGCAGATCGAAGACATTCTCGCCATGCTCAACGAGATGGGCATCAATGTCATCGAGGGCGAGGAAACCGAAGAGGCCGAACCGGCCGAGGAAGCCGAAGAGGAAGAAGCCGAGGGCGGCGAACTCGTCGAGATGGGTACGCAGCAGAAGGCTGTCGCCACGCGCTCCTCCGAGCCTGCCGACCGCACCGACGATCCCGTGCGCATGTATCTGCGCGAAATGGGTTCGGTCGAGCTTCTGTCGCGCGAAGGCGAAATCGCGATCGCCAAACGCATCGAGGCCGGCCGCGAAGCCATGATCGCTGGGCTCTGCGAAAGCCCGCTCACCTTCCAGGCCATCATCATCTGGCGCGACGAATTGAACGGCAGCAAGGTCCTGCTGCGCGACATCATCGATCTCGAAGCCACCTATGCAGGGCCTGACGGCAAGAACACGCCCAAGATCGACATGACGGCGCCGGGCGCGGCCGAAGCTCTAGCGCTGGCGCCCACCGCGCCCTTGACGCCGCCGGCGGGCCTGCGCCCGACCGAAGGCGGCGACGGCGAGGAAGCACCGATTCCGGAAGACGCCTTCGAAGAAGACGACGATATGGAGAATTCGGTCTCGCTTTCCGCGATGGAGACCGAGCTGAAGCCGAAGGTCGTCGAGACCTTCGACCGCATCGCCGACGCCTATAAGAAGCTGCGCCGCCTGCAGGATCAAAACGTCGAAAACAAGCTCAAGAACGAGACGCTGACGCCAGCGCAGGAGCGCAAATATAAGACGCTCAAGAAAGAGATCGTCGCCGACGTCAAATCGCTGTCGCTCAATCAAAACCGCATCGAGTCGCTTGTCGAACAGCTCTACGACATCAATAAGCGCCTGATCAGTTTCGAGACCAAGCTTTTGCGCCTTGCCGAAAGCCACGGCGTCTCGCGCGAGGATTTCCTCAAGAACTACCAGAATTCGGAACTCGATCCGAAATGGATCCTGCGCGTCTCGAAGCTCGGCTCGCGCGGCTGGAAGGAATTCGTCGCCAAGGGCAAGGATCCGATCAAGGACATCCGCGGCGACATTCACGGGCTCGCAACCGAGACCGGCCTCGAGATTCAAGAATTCCGCAAGATCGTCCATCTCGTGCAAAAGGGCGAACGCGAAGCCCGTCAGGCCAAGAAAGAAATGGTCGAGGCGAACCTCCGCCTCGTGATTTCGATCGCCAAGAAATATACCAACCGTGGCTTGCAGTTCCTGGATCTCATCCAGGAAGGCAATATCGGTCTGATGAAAGCCGTCGATAAGTTCGAATATCGCCGCGGCTATAAATTCTCGACCTATGCGACCTGGTGGATCAGGCAGGCGATCACGCGCTCGATCGCCGATCAGGCCCGCACGATCCGCATCCCCGTGCATATGATCGAGACGATCAACAAGATCGTACGCACCTCGCGCCAGATGCTGCATGAGATCGGCCGCGAGCCGACGCCGGAGGAGCTTGCCGAAAAGCTCGCCATGCCGCTCGAAAAAGTCCGCAAGGTCTTGAAGATCGCCAAGGAGCCGATCTCGCTCGAAACCCCGATCGGCGACGAGGAAGATTCGCATCTCGGCGATTTCATCGAGGACAAGAACGCGATCCTGCCGATCGACGCCGCGATCCAATCGAACCTGCGCGAGACAACGACGCGCGTTCTCGCGTCGTTGACCCCGCGCGAAGAACGCGTGCTGCGCATGCGCTTCGGCATCGGCATGAACACCGATCATACGCTCGAAGAAGTCGGCCAGCAGTTCTCGGTCACGCGCGAGCGCATCCGCCAGATCGAGGCGAAGGCGCTGCGCAAGCTGAAGCACCCGAGCCGGTCAAGGAAGTTGCGCAGCTTCCTCGATAATTAGGCTCAGCCATTTGGCGCGTCATGCGCGGTCCCCGGATCAAGTCCGGGGATGATGCGCGCATCCAGGAACGTTGTTTCTTTCTTATTCAAGAATTGCGCTTGGATGGCCGGGTCAAGCCCGGCCATGACGCCGTGATCGGCGGCCCAGACACTACGTCGGATCAACCACACCGAGCCCGATCATGCGCAGTGCCGTCATCGAAGGCACGAAGAAATAATCGCCGCCGCGCGTCTCGACGAATTGCGGCAGGCCTTCGACGATGAAAGGCGCGTTGCCCGAGGCGGGATCGGCCGGAATCACGAATTTCGCTTTTGCGCCGTCGCCTTGCGGACGGTTGCCGACGAGCGGGCATGTGTCATTGCCGGCGTTGAAATCGAGCCCGTAATTGATCCATTGCTGCTGCACGAATTCGAATTGCCTAAACAGGCTCGAACAAATGTTCAGCATGACGATGCCGTGATCGCCATGATCGTCCGTCAAGCCTTGCGGCGCCGCGCCATAAGGCAGGCCGCGCCGCAAGATACGGCGGCGATTGTTGAGCACGGAGCCGTCGCCCGGCGTCGGCGCCAGCGCGTCGCGCGTGTTGACGCGCCTCATATGCGCCGTCACTGGGCATTTCGCACCGGCCTGATCGTCGCCATAGGTGAAGTCGGCGAGCGCACGATCGCGCGCAAGGCTTTGCGCCACATCGGTCGGGTCGGCGGGCGCGGGCACTTTTTGATTGAACGCCTGCCAGGCGGCGAAGTCGGGCGCCTTGGAGACCGGCACGCCATCGGACCAACGGCCCGATATTTTCGCCATGAAGGTTTCGCGCGCCTCATGCGGGTCGGCAATTCCGAAGGCGCCGCCGAAAGCCGTGGCCGCCTTGTCGATGAAAGAGCGGAAAGCCAAGACGTTCTCGTGCAGCTTGCGATAGGACATGAACGTCCCATTACGGCTGAAGGCGAGCGGCATGGCGGCGCCTGGAATTTCCTGCGCCTCGTCTGGATAGCCAAGCAGAAACTCACCCGTCGCCAATGGCGACCATTTCCCCTGGCCGTCGACCTTGCCATTGCCGATGACACGGCGATCGAGATCCTGTTGCGCAAGCTGGCCGTCGAAGACGGGATCGCCGATCGCATCGGTGAAACCGAAATGCTCCTTCGGCACCGGCTGGATCTGACCCGCCACCGTTTCCATGATAGCCGAAAGGTTCTGGAACTCCGGCGCATCGCCGCGATGCCCATCGAGCAGGCTCACGCCGTTCTCCGGCGCCGCGCAATAATGGGAGATCGCTTGCGTCAGAATGTCGAGCTCGGCGACGGGCGTCCCGTCGGGGTTCATCTGCGCATTGAGCATGATGAGAATATGGACGGCTTTGGTGCCGTCATGCAGGCCGGCGGTCCAGACCGGGTCCCATGTTCCGGGCCAGCCGGGACCCGATGCATCATCGCCAAGGACGGGCGCGCGCTTGATCATGCCGTCGATGAATTCGTCCGGCAGGCCGCGCAGGGTCCGCGTCGGCACGTCGAGTGCCAGCAGCCCATAGAAAGTGAAGGCCATGTTGACGGCGACCTGCGGACGCTCGGCTCCTTTGCCCTCCGGAACATGGAGGGCCGAGCGGTGCGACGGCCAGCGCAGAGCCGTCGTGACGCGCGGCAGGAGCCATGTCACGAAGGCGCGCCCGCCGGCCGCATTGTTGACGTGCAGGAGAATGAAACGCCCTTTGGGAAAACCCATGCGCCCATAGGCGGTGAGGATATTGCCCTGGATATCGGCGAGATCGAGTTCGATGCTCATGGTCTTTTCTCGCTTCAAGCGCCGATGACGCCCGGCGCCTGCGTCGGCGACGCAACATGGTCGGGCTGATGGGTTTGCAGAAAGGCTGCGAAAGCCGCGTGAAGCGCGGCGGGATCCGCGCCCTGGTTGTCTATGGCAAAGCGGGTGAATTGCTTTTGCAGATAAAGCGATTTGAGGACGCCCGGCAGATCCGCGCCATGGGCCGCCGGGAAGGGTTGCACGCCGCGCGCCATGACGAACTTGTAAAGGCCGAAGAAAATGCCCGCGCCGATCAGCGTCAGCAGAAGCCAGACCAGGACATGGCCATGCGCGACGAGCGCGACGAAACCCACCAGAAGCGCGAGACCACCGATAAGGGCGGCAGCGCCCATCAAAGGCAATGGCAGTGTCGGCAGCTTCGGCGTGTCGATCCAATAATCATGGAACGGCATGGTCGTCTCGACCTGCCCGCGTTTGATGAAGGCGGTGAATGTCGCGGCGGACTCGACCGTTTCGAACCCATAGCAATATTGAAAGATCTTGCGGATCTCCGGCTCCATCGTCGCCCAGAGAGTTGCGAGATAAGACTCGAGATCCCGGTCGTCGCCGTGGATGCAATTGAAATCGGCCGAGAAGAAAAGATAGGGCGTGTTCAACTGATCGACGGGCTGGGGCACGATCGGATTGATCTTGCGCAGGGCCATGACAACGGCATCGGTTTGCACCCGTCCATTGAAGGCCGGCACGTCGATCACGGAAAAGCGCGCGAAATGATTGCGCAAATTGCGCGCGAAAGGACTGTTACCGGCCGATACGCAGACGGGCGATTGATGCGCCGTCGGCAGGCCTGCCAGCCATTCGCGTACGGCCAGCATGGGCGTCGTGACGACATGGTCGTAGATCTCGACGGGGTCCCTCCTGATCGGAAGGAGCACGGTCAGAAAATAATGTCCCGCATCGATATTCGGCATCGGGAATCCTTTTAAAAACGATCGGTCTAAAACCAGCAAAAAATCATATGGACCCGGTAGCGCGCTTCAGGCGCTGCGCGGCCATTGCAGCGCGATAAGCGGCTGACGGTTGATATCGGCATTCTTCGTATCGTTGCTCGCGACGGGCGCGTAACCTTGCGACCCCAAATCGTTTTGAAGCTTCACCAGCATCGCTTTGTAGCGAAGGGCGAATTCCTCCGGCGACAGCGTGGCGAAATCCCGCGACAGCACGGTAAGTTCGGCGCGCACGCGTAAGGCCGCTTTGACATCGCGCTGCGCTGCGCCGGGCGTCGCGTTATAGTAATAATCCGTGTCGATCTGATTGGCGCGAATGTAATTCTTGAATGGCGTGATCGGGATCGAATGCGGATATTTCGTGCTCCCATACCACAAGAGATCGAGCCCGCCCGGAAGGCCATCGGCGAAGGCGTCGATATATTGATCCCAGGTGCCGTTGAAATTGCTGCAAAATAGCATGTAGTCGTTTTGCAGCGTCTGTTTGCCCTGGCCGAGATCAGGCCATTGATCGCGCTTGATGATCACCCAGCGCGCGAAATGAATGAGCGACAGGCCGAGCAAGCCGGCGAGGCTTTGCGGCAAGGCCCGCGTCAACATGAAAATGAAGCGGTTGACGCCGGTCCAAAAGGGCGGCCGCATCGGCGTGATGACATTCATGCCATAGGCCTTGCCGGCAACATTCGACATCGCCACCCCCGTTTGGAGAACTCGCACCTCTTAAAGGTTAAGCTTGTTCAGCGTGACTTGGCAACAGTCATAAAGCCGTTGTCATGCCGGCTGCCCGATCACAGCCCGGCCGCGCCGCCATCCGAGCGCGGATCATGCGTGGCTTCAACTTTTCCGTTGGGAAAGCGCATCAAAGCCCCCGCATGGCCGACGCGGCTCACATAGGGCTCGGCGAAGATTTCAATATCGTGACCGGCTTTTTCGAGCTGTTCGAAGAGCCGGCTGTCGAAGCGCGGCTCCAGTTTGAGCGTCGTCGTCGCATCGCCCCAGGTCTTGCCGAAGAGGAAACGCGGCGCATCCACCGCGCCCGCGAGACTTTCTCCGAACAAGATGCGTGTCATGACTTGCGCCTGGAATTGCGGCTGGCCGTCGCCGCCCATCGAGCCATAGGAGAGCACGCGCCCATCGTCGAAAACCGTCAACGGCGGATTGAGCGTATGGAAGGGCCTTCGTCCCGGCTGCAACGGGTTCATGGCTTTCGGATCGAGCGAAAATGAAATGCCGCGATTTTGCAGATTGACGCCGGTGCGCGGCAAGACGCAGCCCGACCCATATTCCCAATAGATCGATTGAATGAAGGACACGGCGCGGCCTTCCGCGTCGATCGCACCCATCCAGACCGTATCGCCCTCTTCGGGCGGTAAAGGAAAGGGTGCCGCGCGCTTCATGTTGATCTTGGACGCCTCGCGCTCGAAGGCATCGGGGCAGAGATAGCCGTCAGGATCGATCGCGAGCGCGTCGAAATCCGTGCAGACCCGATCGCGGATGGTCAGCGCGCGTTTTGAAGCTTCCACGAGCGCATGAATGTGCTCGAAACTCTCGGCCTCCTTGACGCCGAGCTGATTGAAGATGCCGAGAATGATGAGTGAAGCCAGGCCCTGCGTCGGCGGCGGCGCGTTATAATGTGTGCGTCCCGGCAGGCGCAGCGAGAGAGGCTCGCGGCGCACGGCCTGGAAGCCTTCGAGATCGGCGCGCGTGATGGCGATACCGAGTTTCTCCATATCGGTCGCAAGCTCGCGGCCGATATCGCCGCGATAGAAATCCGGAAAGCCCGCTTGTGCCAGATGCGCGAGCGTATCGGCGAGCTTCACGTTGCGGCGAGGCGTGCCTTCCGGCGGAATTTTTCCATCGACGAGATAGGTCTCGGCAAAGCCCGGCGCGTCGCAAAGCGCCGCGAATTCGAAGGGCTGGGCCTTAGCCTCGGTCTTCGATTGCGGAT
This sequence comes from Methyloferula stellata AR4, assembly GCF_000385335.1. NCBI lineage: Bacteria > Pseudomonadati > Pseudomonadota > Alphaproteobacteria > Hyphomicrobiales > Beijerinckiaceae > Methyloferula > Methyloferula stellata. Next base: position 166,996 of record NZ_ARWA01000001.1, read on the forward strand.
AGCCGTCCCGCGCCAGCCGGACCGCGTCATGCAACAGATCCGTGCGCGGGATCTTTCCGCCGACCGCCGTCGCAATCTCCTGAGCGACCTGCCAGCCGCCAACTGTGCCCGGCACGGTCAGAGCCGCGAACGGGCCGCGCGCGGGGATCGCGTCATAGCCGAGCGTCCGGTAGCGCTCGATCGTGGCGAGGCTGCCGGCCGGGCCGCAGGCCTCGATGTAAAGCACTTTGCCCGATGGCTCGCGGATGAGCCAGAATCCGTCGCCGCCGATCGCATTCATATGCGGATAGACCACGGCGATGGTCGCCGCCATGCCGATCATGGCCTCGATCGCATTGGCCCCCTCGGCGAGAAGCGCCCGGCCCGTCTCAGCCGCCAGATGATGCGGGGCCGCGACCGCCGCCTTGGAAAAGACCGGAGTTTCAATCATTTAAAAGCCGTCCTCGGGGTCATGACGCTCTTGCCGCCATGCAGGTATAATGACAAGGGCCTTGAGCCTTCGCAGCGGCGCTTGCATCCGCCGCTTCTTTGGTTAGGGTCCGTCCCCACCAAGAGATATGGGATCGCATAAGTGGCAGGACCAACCAAGATCAACTGGCTTCACCTTTCGACGATCGTCGCCGTCGCCATTCTCGTCGGCACCGAAATGGTCGGCGCGTCCTGGGCCGCGGGATGGGCGCTCGGCGGCCTGTTGCAGCTCGATCCCTCAATCAGCCGCGGGCTTGAAGTCATATTCGGACTCTCAGGCTTCGTCCTGCTCTATTTCTTCATGCGCACCGCGATCCGCCACGAGCCGATCAAGAATTAGTGACGGCCTTCGCGTCACAAGCGTCACCTCATTTGATAATAAGGCGTTAAGTGCCGCGCCGCACGGCGGGCGCAGCTTTCTTGGGGCTTGATGTGCCCATGCCAGTCCGGCAGCCAGCACAGGAAAACCCCGATGAACCAGAACCAGACTTTCCGCCGCATCGTCCTCGCGCTTGTCGCGCTCGCCGCCAGCGCGACTTTCGTCGCCGAAGGCACTGTCGTTGCCAGTGCGGCGGTTTTTCCGTCGAGCCCTAAATAAGCCCATTCCGCCGTCCCCGGCAGGTCTGGAGAGCTGCGGGGTTCCCCCGCCCCGCGGCTCTCTCAATGTTCATCCGAGATCGGATCAAAACGGCGCCAAGTATCCCGCTCTAGATCACGATGATTTTGGATCGAATCGATCCAAAATCATGGATGTGATCGATTCTAATAAGTTAGGGCGGGATGCGGGCGCAAAACCGCTTACACTTTTGCTCATCCCGCCCTGGGACTCGACAGCCAAGCGGCTCATGCTTTAAGTCCCTACCGTCCCGCGAAGCCATTTTTTCAACGTCTTTCCATAGCATGTGACGGTCGCTTCCCATCCTTCCAGCTTCCCTCAATCCCAAACCCCAGCCTCGTTTGGCTGAGGCATCCTCTTTGCCAATCAGCCGCATGGCCGCCGTGAAAGACACCGAATGACCGCATCCCTCGATCGCAGGTTTCTTTTAAAGGCGGCCGGCGCCCTTGCGCTTGCCGCGAGCACGGATGAGACGGCGCAAGCCATGGACATGCTGAAATTTGGCCCGCCCCGGCCATTTTCCTTCGACCTCCTGAAGGAGACGGCCAAACGCATGGCAGGCGAGCCCTATGTGGGGCCGAAGCGGCCATCGCCCGAAATCCTGGCAAAGATCGATTACGAGGCCTGGGGCAAGATCAAATTCAAGATGGACCATTCGCTTTTCGCCGATGGCCCGCAGCGCTTTCCGGTCAGCTTCTTCCATCTCGGCATGTTCTTCGCCAAAGCCGTCGAGATGAATGTCGTCACGAATGGCGAGGCGCGCGAGATCATTTACGATCAAAGCTATTTCGACATGCCGGACGATTCCGTCGCCAGGCAATTGCCGGAGGGCGCGGGCTTCGCGGGCCTGCGCATCCAGGAGGCGCGCGACGGCACGCTCGATTGGACAAAGAACGATTGGGTCGCTTTTCTCGGCGCCGCTTATTTCCGCTCGATCGGCGAACTCTACCAATATGGCCTCTCGGCCCGCGCCGTCGCTCTCGATGTGGCGGTCGCCGACCGCTCTGAGGAATTTCCCGACTTCACCAAATTCTTCATCGATAGCGCCGAGACCGGCAACACGATCACGATCTATGCGCTGCTCGAAGGCGCCTCAATCGCCGGCGCCTGCAAGTTCCGCATGGAGCGTGGCAAAAGCGTCATCATGGATATCGAGCAGAGCCTGCATCTGCGCGCCGAGATCGTCCGCTTCGGGCTTGCGCCTTTGACGTCGATGTACTGGTTTTCCGAAACGGTGAAGCCGACCGGCGCCGACTGGCGGCCGGAGGTGCATGATTCCGACGGACTCGCCATGTGGACGGGCGCGGGCGAACACATCTGGCGGCCGCTCAACAATCCGCCGCGCATCATGGCGTCTGCCTTCTTGGACGAGAATCCGCGCGGCTTCGGTCTTTTGCAGCGCGACCGCAATTTCGATCATTATCAGGACGGCGTGAATTACGACAAACGTCCGAGCCTTTGGGTCGAGCCGCATGGCCAATGGGGCAAGGGCGCGATCCATCTCGTCGAGATTCCGACCGATGACGAGATCCACGACAATATCGTCGCCATGTGGGTGCCGGCGACGCCCGCCGCCGCGGGTACGAATGTCGATCTCGCCTATCGGCTTTACTGGGCGGCGGACGAACCCTTCCCGACCCCGCTCGCGCGCTGCGTGGCGACGCGGCTCGGCAACGGCGGCCAGCCGGGCAAGCCGCGCCCGAAAGGCGTGCGCAAATTCGTCGTCGAATTTTTAGGCGGAGAACTCGCCACGCTGCCTTATGGCGTGAAACCCGAACCGGCGCTCTGGGCCTCGCGCGGCACGTTTTCTTATGTCTTTACGGAAGCCGTGCCAGACAGCGTGAAGGGCCATTGGCGCGCCTGGTTCGATCTCACCGTGACGGGCTCAGATCCCGTCGAAATGCGGCTTCAGCTCAAAGTGGACGATAAGATCATCAGCGAGACCTGGCTGTTTCAATATCATCCGTTTTAGGCAGGGAAGAGAGCTGGCGCTGGCGGTTTGAGTTTGGCGCCCATGTCGGCCGCCGGGCGGCGCTCTGGTCGTTTCCGAAAGCGGACGCTACGTTGACCAAATACCAAGATTTATGTGACACGCAAGAAGGCCATCAAATTCGCATGTTTTGAGAGAGACGCGGAAGAACATGGAAAGCTGCTATGAGAATAATCTTCTTGTCGCTTTTTGCTTTGTTTGCTCTCTTTGGCGAAGGGAATGCCGCACCAAGTTTTGATTGCTCGAAAGCATCGGCTTATCTCGAGCAACTGATCTGTAGCAATCGGGCACTCGGCGATCTGGATGGTCAGCTTTCCGACGCATTCCTAGCGAAAAAAACCGAGCTTGGGCCTGATTTATTCAAGACATTTCTGGAAGCTCAGAGACAATGGCTTAAGAGTCGAACTGATGCATGCCGTGTGCAGTCACCGTCTCAAACTCCTCCACGAAAGACCGCTGCGGTCGATTGTCTCGCAAAACTTTATCGAGATAGAGTCGATTGGCTGAGCTCGACGGCTAAACTCTATTATAGCGCCGACGATAGGATTTGCCGGCCTATGACCAAATCGCTCGTGACATTGCACCTGCGGTTTCCGCACGCGATTTATTTGAGCGATGTACGCAATGCCTTGATGATGGAGCCGGGAGTAAAGCCACTGCCCTGGATTGATCGTCCCGATAACGATTTAGACGGTTTTTATACCAGTGAAACTCCTGCCGATGCCGTAAAGGATTTTCTGAGACAGCCAGCTGATCCACCTTCAGACGTCTTTTTCAAAGGAGATGTGAAAGGTAACGGGGAGCACCGCCTAGTGCGGGTTAGAAACGATGGGCTCGGATCGCATGGCGATTATCAAACAACTATTTGGTTTTTGAAACCCGATACGCCTTTTAGAAGTCCAACTCCTGATAAAGACGATTTTTTTAACATCGACCCCAGCGTCGTCGATCTGCAAGTTCCCGCTAAAAACTCTAGGGGTACACTTTCGCTTTCGTTTCCGACCGGTCATCCGCCGGACGAGATCACTAAGACTGTTGTCAGAGGCATCGGCGATCACTTTCCGCAAGAGCCAATCAATTATTACGACCACGTCTATATAATTGCTGGCGATGTTTTTGGCGGCGAGGCGGCTGTTTATCTCCTCAACGATGCGAAGCAGAGCGAAACAGTGTGTGTAATCGCTCCTGACTCAGCACCATCAGAAATCGAAAAAGTAGAGAAATTGTTCAAGCTTCAGAAGTGACGAACGTCTGCTTTGCAGTGCCGAAGACTCCAAACCAGCCAGCCCGCTTCGCGCCCCAAACCTGCCATTCGGGCTGCCAAACCTCATCCGACGCCAACAACATTCAAATGATCGACTCGACCACGCCGCCGTCGACGCGCAGCGCCGCGCCCGTCGTGGCTGAGGCCTGCGGCGAGCAGGCATAGACGATCATATTCGCAACCTCTTCGACGCTGGCGATGCGCTCGATGATCGAAGTCGGACGAATGCTCGGCACGAATTCCTTCTCGACTTGCGCGACGGGTTTGCCACTCTCTTTCGCCATCTTCTCGATCATATGCCCCACGCCCTCGGAAAGGGTCGGACCGGGCAGCACCGCATTCACGGTGACGCCGGTGCCATGTGCGAGTTTCGCAAGGCCGCGCGAGATGCCGAGCACCGCCGTGCGCGTAAATCCGTAATGCAGCATTTCGGGCGGAATATTAATGCCGGATTCGGAGGAGAGGAAAACGATGCGACCCCAATTGCGCTCCATCATGCCCTTCAGATAGGCGCGAGACAGCCGCACGCCCGACATGACATTGGTCTGAAAGTAATGTTCCCACTCTTCGTCGGGAATGTCGAAGAAGGGTTTCAACTCGAAGATGCCGGCATTATTGACGAGGATGTCCGCGCGCGGCACGGCGGCAACGAGCGTATCGCACCCCTTCGCGGTCGAAACATCGGCGGCGACGCCTTTCACCTTGGCGTCGGGAACGGCCGCCTTGAGTTTTGCGACGGCGTGATCGACCTTTTCTTGCGTGCGGCCGTTGATAACGACCTCGGCGCCGGACTGCGCAAGGCCCAGCGCGGTTCCATAGCCGATGCCTTCGGTCGAACCCGTGACGATGGCTGTTTTTCCGGTCAGATCGATTTTCATGCTGCACTCCCACTGTTTGCCGGAAGGTAGTGCGGAGAGCCGGGAGTGGAAATACGCAAAGGCAACAGCCGGTCACACATTCGCGTCAGAGCGTGCCTTTGGATCGGCTGAAGCTATGAAAAATCCCCTCGCCCTTCGAGGCTCGCTTTGCTCGCGCCTCAGGGTGAGGGGAACTTCCGGCCCTCATCCTGAGGAGGGTCCACCCGTTTCGGGTTCAGCCTTCGGTGCCGGTCATCTTTGCCGGCGCGGCGCGCTGCAGGGCTTCGACGCCCGGCAGGCTCTTGCCCTCGAGCCATTCGAGAAAAGCGCCGCCCGCCGTCGAGACATAGGTAAAGGAGCTGAAGGCACCGGCGACATTCAGCGCCGCGATCGTATCGCCGCCGCCCGCGATCGTCTCCAGCGCCGAAACCTTGGTCAGCAGCGCCGCGACCTTCGCGACAGTCACCGTGCCGATGTCGAAAGGCGCCACTTCGAAGGCGCCGAACGGGCCGTTCCAGACGAGCGTGCGGGCCGAGGCCAGAAGACCGACGACCTTCGAAATCGTCCTCGGGCCGATGTCGAGGATCATGTCATTTTCACCGACGGAATCGATATCGACGGCACGGACCGTGACGTCGGGCGCGAGCTTTTGCGCGACGATCGCATCGCAAGGCAGAACAAGCTCGCATTTCGCCGCTTCGGCATCGGCCATGATTTTACGCGCGACATCGGCGAGTTCCATTTCGCAAATCGATTTGCCGATCGCCTTGCCACTCGCCGCCAGAAACGTATTCGCCATGCCGCCGCCGATGAACAAATATTCGACCTTGCGCATGAGATTGCCGAGCAATTCGAGCTTGGTCGAGACTTTGGCGCCGCCGACGAAAGCCGCGAGCGGGCGCACCGGATGCGCCAGCATGCTCGTCAGCATTTCGAGTTCGAACTGCATGGTGCGGCCGGCATAGGCCGGCAATATATGCGCGAGACCTTCGGTCGAGGCATGCGCGCGATGCGCCGTCGAGAAGGCGTCGTTCACATAAACATCGCCGAGTTCGGCGAGCGCCTGCACGAAGGCCGGATCGTTCTGAACCTCGCCCTTATGGAAGCGTGTATTTTCGAGGAGGAGAATATCGCCGGCATGCAAGGCGCCGACGGCGCTTTTGGCGACATCGCCGACGCAATCCGACGAGAAGGCGACGATGCGCCCGAGCTGCCGTTCGAGTTCGACAGCGACCGATTTCAAAGAGGTCGAAGGGTCTGGCCCGTTCTTCGGACGGCCGAGGTGCGACAAGAGAATGACCTTGCCGCCCTTTTCGGAGATTTCGCGAATATTCGCAAGAATGCGGTCGATGCGCGTGACGTCGGTAATGCGCCCGTCTTCCATCGGCACATTGAGATCGACGCGCACAAGAACGCGCTTGTTTTTGAGATCGACATTATCGAGCGTCGGGAAGCTAGACATCTTCGACGCCCTCATCAGCCGAGTTTGCCCATGGCGACAGCGGTATCTGCCATGCGGTTCGAAAAGCCCCATTCGTTGTCGTACCAGGATACGACGCGGACGAAATTATCGCCCATGACCTTCGTCTGATCCATATGAAAAATGGACGAGCGGGAATCATGGTTGAAGTCGATCGAGACGTTCTTGAAATCAGTATAGCCCAGAATGCCTTTCAGCTCCTGCTCGCTCGCGCGCCGCACGATATCCTTGACCTCGTCGGCACTGGTCGAGCGTTTGGCGACGAATTTGAGGTCGATGACGGAGACATTCGGCGTCGGCACCCTGATCGCCGCCCCGTCCAATTTCCCGGCGAGCTCGGGCAGCACCAGCCCCAAGGCTTTCGCGGCGCCGGTGGTGGTCGGCACCATCGAGAGGCTCGCGGCGCGGCCGCGATAGAGATCCTTGTGCATCGTATCGAGCGTCGGCTGATCGCCGGTATAGGAATGAATCGTCGTCATGAAGCCGGTTTCGATTCCCAAAGCGTCGTTCATGATCTTGGCGACGGGCGCGAGACAATTCGTCGTGCAGGAGCCGTTCGAGACGACGTAGTGGTCCCTGGTGAGCTTTTCGTGGTTGACGCCATAGACGACCGTGAGATCCGCCTGTTCCGCGGGCGCCGAGACAAGCACGCGTCGTGCTCCGGCCTTGAGATGCGCGGAGGCCTTCTCCTTGCTGGTGAAGAAGCCCGTGCATTCAAGCGCGATATCGACACCCAGTTCCTTATGCGGCAATGCAGCGGGGTCCTTGATGGCCGTAACCCTGATCGGGCCAGTACCGACATCAAGGCAATCGCCTGAAACTTTCACCTCGCCGGGAAACCGGCCGTGAACCGAGTCGAAACGCAAAAGATGCGCATTGGTTTCGACCGGGCCCAAATCATTGATTGAAACCACGCGGATGTCCTGCCGCCCGGATTCGATGATCGCCCGCAACACGTTGCGGCCGATGCGGCCAAATCCGTTGATCGCGACATGAACGGCCATTCCGAATGTTCCTTCCTGTTGGAAATCAAGTGCGGCGTGAGACAATCGGGACCCCTATGGATCCGCGACGACGGTCGGCCTGAGCTTCAGGTCCGCAGAGCCTCGGACGTTTAAGTTGAACCAGGTCCAATGCTCCAGCTCTTTGTCTTCGCACCGGATTTTCCGAAATCGCTGCCCGCTTCCGAACCCGATGCTTTCGACCGATTTTTTCGGCTTATATCATATAGCCGGAGGCCAGCTATCCGTCGTTATGCTCTCCCGTCTTGCGCTTAGATCACGATGACCTTCCGTGAAAACAAGCCCGGAGCGCCCTGCCCGCCTCCCCAATGGGCTGCCCGCCCGCATCGGCGGCCACGCTTTTGATGTCTTTTTCGTTTTGCATCGGGCGGCGCCGCGCGCAATGCGGGGTTCTCCTAGCGAGCCAAAATGTCGCGGCGGTATTGGAGGGGCAACTGAGCGATCCCAAACGGGCATAGACTCACTCCCCTGTGGTGAACCCCGAACTGCGCGTTGACGGGTGCGGCGGACTGCCTCCTAATGGATGATCTTGGTAAATCACGGCAAATGACAACGCCACCCCGACTTGAGACCGCGCTCAAACGGCTCACTGCTGCGCTCGACCAACTCGAGGCGGCGGCAGAGAGGCGTGCGCAGGCCGACGCGGGGCGGGCCAATCGGGAGGAAGAATTCACCGTGATGCAGGATGATCGCACGCGGCTCGCCGTCGAACTCGACGGCGTGCTCGCCCGCTCGTCCACTTTGGAATTGGCCAATGACGAGGTGGCCCGGCGCCTTCAGGGCGTCGGCACGACGATCAAGACGATTTTGGAAAAGGCCTATTTGACAGAGAAATAGCGCATTTCTCCTTCAAATAAGCGGCAGCTCACGCCTCTGGTGATCCTAATGCCTCAAGTGACCGTGACGATCTCTGGCCATACCTATCGCATGGCCTGCGCCGAGGGCGAAGAAGCGCATCTGCAAGGCCTCGCCCGATCGGTCGATGAAAAGATCGAGCACCTGAAAGAGACATTCGGCGAAATCGGCGATCAGCGCATCACTATTATGGCAGCGATCACGGTTGCCGATGAATTGGCCGAGGCCAAAGGCAAAATCGCCAGGCTCGAAGCCGAAGTTCAAAACCTCAAGGCCAATGCCTCGCATGTGCTGTCGAATCGCGAGGCCTGGGCCGATCACATAGCTGATTCGCTCGTCGACGCGGCGGCCAGGATCGAGCGCGTGGCGCAGGATCTGAACGGCGGCGTTCAAGACTGAACGGCGCAGATCACGATGCCCGCGCCGAGGGCCGTCCGTCCCGACTTTGACTGGGGTCGGGCTCAGCTTTTAAGGCGATCATCCGATTACGCCCGAGGCGTTTCGCCTGATACAATCTTTGGTCGGCCTCTGCGATCAATTGCTTTGCGGTCAAGTCGGCGTTGCCCGACATGATAGACACGCCGCCGCTTATGCTGACATAGGGTCCCGCGGGTGAATATCCGTGTGGAATCCGCAGCCGCGACACGGCCTCGAGCGCCGCCTCGGCAAGCTGAATCGCGCCGGCAAGTTCGGTCTCAGGCAAGACCATGGCGAACTCCTCACCACCATATCGGGCCGCCAAATCGGCCGGCCGACGGCAGCAAGAGCGTATGGCTTCCGCGACTTGCTTCAAACATTCATCACCCTTTGGATGCCCGTAGTGATCGTTATAGGCTTTGAATGCATCGATATCGCACAAGACGAGCGCCAAGGTGCGGTGGAAACGCATCGCGATAGCGATCTGAGCTTCGAGATAAGTGTCGAAGAAACGCCGGTTGGCGAGATGGGTCAGCCCGTCTTCCAAAGCCAATTGCTCGAGTGATTTATTCGCGGCCTCGAGCTGTTGGGTGCGTTCGTAAACCCGCTGTTCAAGGTCTGCATTGAGCGCTCTTATCTCAACCTCGGCACGCTTGCGGATGACGTCGGTCCCGTGAAGCGTGATCGCCGTCGATGCGACAGCGATGATACAAACCACCATGCTGAGGAGAACCAGCAAGGCAACACCGAATTGGTAGCCGAAAAACCCTGCACGGCCGCCCGCTATATGTACCCATCCCAGTCCAAAGAGGAAAACAGGAAGGGCGGGAAACAGTCTTCGGCATACGACGCCTCCGGCCGTATCGCTCGTGGCGAGGCCGGCAAATCCATAGGCTCTATCCGAGCCCATAATGGCCAGTTCGAGAATGAAAAAAGCCAAGGCCGTAGGCAACGCCATCGTCGTGTACAGCCTGATCTGATAAAGAGCGTCGACGCCATATATGTAGCCCATGAGCGCCAGGGTCGAGATGAATAGACCCGGAATCACGACCCAATGGGCCCAAAGCGCGATACTTGGCTTGCGCGCCTTGAGACACAATAGAGCAGTGCCTACGGACATAAAGGAAAGGGATGTCGCGGGCGACATCAGGCCTGGTCGGCGGCCTGGTGGGGACAATTCGTTGTCGCGCAGAATGAATTGATCGATCCTGAGATCAATATTGAAGACGTTTTCGACTATCGAAAGCGCGCCGATCATCGCCGCGAGTGCTGCAAGGATCCTGGCCAAACGAGACGTCCAGGATTTTGGGGCCGGGCTATTCAATAACCAAAGCGATGCAGCAGCGGTGAGGAAACCGAAGGCCGTGTTTATTTTCAATGTCGCCAAGCCAGGCAGCAAGCTCCTAAGGATTTCGATGTCGAAAACCCAGCCAATGGCGGCAGTCGTCGCGACGGCGATGACAAACAGGGCACCCGCTTGAGCGAAGCAACCGAGGCAGAAGCCATACGACTCGCCGGGTGTCCTATGCTGTCTGGTCGTGGACGAAGCGTGCATTGGCGGGGCCAACTTTCATCTCGCGCGGCTTGGAAGCCAGCGATCTGGTCTGCGCTCTATCCATTTCTGCGGCCTTAAATATCAAGGCAGAATTGAGTACGCCCCATATACCCATAATATTTACAATGGTTTGAGCCTGCACCAGGCTATATTAAGTCTGCTTTTAAGTGTCGCCGTGGACCTCGGCTTATGGCTGGTTTCACGGAAAATGGATATTTAACCGAGACGCACCGCGCCCGCTGGCACTTTGCATCATTGCGTCCTACATTACGCAGGCGGAGCTGCGGGGTGCGTGTTGGATCTGTATTCCCGGGGCCTTATCGATCTCTAAGGGAGCTGTCCCTGACCAAGTCCGTGGACTTGGACACACGGCGCCCACCTACGTTGTAGGTTCCCGGGGTCGATATCCCACGGCCTTGGCGGCCCCGCACTTCACATAATCCCGGAAAGTTGCTGACTTTCCGGGTGGGTTATGCGTCAAAACCAAAAGCCCCTTCTCACCTGCCAGGCGTAATGACTCTTCCCGAACCGAAGGCCGCGCTGCGCGTGCAAGCGCTTTCAAGGCGTGGCCTCGTCACCAAGGCCGAGGCCGAGGCCTTTGCGAAACGGCTCGCCGAAATCGGCGCCGGACTCGCCGCCGAATATCAGGCAGAGGCGGTTTCCGGCTTCTGGCCGATCAAGAACGAGCCTTCGACCCTGCCGCTGCTCGAAACGCTCAGCGGTCGCGGCATCGTCACGAGCCTCCCGGTGATGACGGGCCGCGACCAGCCCCTGACCTTCCGCGCCTGGCGGCCGGGCGAGCCGCTCGCCGAGGTCCAGATGAAGATCAAGGAGCCGCCGCCCGAGGCGCCAGAGGTCTTGCCGGACCTGCTGTTCGTGCCGCTCGCTGGTTTCGACAGGCGGGGCGGACGGCTCGGCTACGGCGCCGGCTATTATGACCGCACCCTCGCCAAGCTTCGCGCCATGAAGAAGATCACAGCCGTCGGCATCGCCTTCGAGGTGCAGGAATTGCAAGAAATTCCGCAAGAGCCGCACGATGAGCCGCTCGATTATGTGCTAACCGAGCGCAGTCTGATTGTCTGCCGGCACTAATCCCGATCCGGGGATCGGGTTTTAAAGGATAAATATGCGTCTTTTGTTCATCGGCGATGTCGTCGGCAAGGCCGGCCGCGCTGCGATTCTCGACGAAATTCCGGCCTTGCGGGCCGCCTGGGATCTCGATTGCATCGTCGTCAATGGCGAGAATGCCGCCGGCGGCTTCGGCATCACCGAGACGATCTGCGGCGAGTTTTTATCAGCCGGCGTCGATTGCGTGACGCTCGGCAATCATGCTTTCGATCAGCGCGAGGCGATGGTTTTCATCAATCGCCAGCCGCGCCTGATCCGGCCGGCGAATTACCCGCCGGGCACGCCTGGCTGCGGCGCCAATCTCATCGAAACCGCCAAGGGCCAAAGAGTGCTTGTCGTCAATGTGCTCGGCCGGCTTTTCATGGACGCGCTCGACGATCCCTTTCCGGCGATCGAGCGCGAGCTCTCCGCCTGCCCGCTGGGTGCCGCCTGCGACGCGGCGATCGTCGATTTCCACGCCGAGGCAACGAGCGAGAAACAGGCTTTCGCGCATTTCGTCGACGGGCGCGCCTCACTGGTCGTCGGCACCCATACGCATGTGCCGACCGCCGATCATCAGATTCTGCCCCAGGGCACCGGCTATATGACCGATGCCGGCATGACCGGCGATTATGATTCGGTGATCGGCATGGAAAAGGAAGAACCTGTGCGGCGATTCTCGACACGCCTGCCGGGGCCGCGGGTCGAACCTGCCTCGGGCAAGGCGACGCTCTGCGGCGTTGCCGTCGAAACCGATGCGAAGGGCCTCGCGATCAATATCGCGCCGGTTCGGGTCGGCGGGCGGCTGTCCCAGGCGAAGCCGGAATTTTGGGGCTGACAGGGCCCGCTCGCGGGCGGCAAAAGCACAAACCTCGAGGAACCCGCTCTTAAGGAAGCCGCGCTAAAGCTGCGGGCATGGCCCAAACGACTTCTCCCGCACAGGATTTCAGCCCGTCGGCGACCGGCGCCTCGGCAACCTCCCGAGAGACTCTCAGGTTTCTCGCGCTCACCTCGGCGGTCCTTTTCATTGGCATGCTTGGCGCCTATGCCCTCGGACTGCATGGCTCCCTGCCTTTTCCGCAGGACGGCAATGGCAATATTCTCGGCCATGATTTTCTAAATACATGGTTCTTCGGCAAGGCCGCTTTTCTCGACGATCCCGGCAGGTTTTACGATCACGACGCCTATGCAGGCTGGGTCAGCGAGGTCGTGCCCAATAATATTGTCGAACGCCTATGGTCCTATCCGCCGCATTTTTTGCTGATGGCAGCGCCTCTTGGCTATCTTCCCTATCCGCTGGCTCTGGCCGTCTGGACCCTCACAGGCCTCGCCGCGCTTTACGGCGCAATACGCGGCGACCGGCTTTCGACCTTTACGATTCTGACCTCGCCCGCCGCTTTGTTTTGCATCATTTCTGGCCAGATCTCGTTCTTTCTGGCGGCTTTCATGCTGGCCGCCTTGCGGCATCTCGACCGCAGGCCGCTCATCGCCGGCTTTCTCATCTCGCTTTGCACGGTCAAGCCGCAGACAGGGCTCCTGATTCCAGTTCTGCTCGTCGCTTCGGGACGCTGGCGGGTCTTATGCGCAGCGGCGCTTGGCACATGCGGCCTCGCCGCCGCGAGCCTGCTGATCTGGGGCGTCGACATCTGGCGCGATTACATCGGCCTCGGCCTGCCGGCTCAGCTCGCCGATACGGCCGGGACCTATCAGGTGCTCACCCCCTGGTCCCCGACGATCACGACGGCGCTGATCATGGCTGGCCTTGATGCGAAAGCCGCGGCGATCCTTCAATTGGGCTTTGCCGCGCTCGCCGCTCTGCTGGTCGCAATCGGATGCCGGCGCGGCCCAATGGACGCGCGCAAGACCGCCCTATTTCTCGCCTGTTCGGTCTTTGCCGCGCCCTATCTTCTGGCGCACGATCTCGTCGCCGTCACCGCCGCGGCGGTCATGCTGGCGGTGGCCGAGCCTTTGGACAAATGGGGCTCCCTTGCCGTGAAAGCCATATTCCTTCTGCCCATGCTGCAGATGGCCGCCGGCGTCGCCCATATACCGGGGGTGGCGATCGTCCCGGTTGGCTTCGCGCTTTGGGCTTTTCTGCGCCGCGACCCGGCACCGCCAAATCCCTGCCCTTCCGCCGTGCCTATAGCACCCTGACGGTTGCTTCCGCCATATGGGGCCGAGAGACTGCGTCAGAGGCGCGCGATAGGGCTGCTTTTCTCCCTGAAATAAGAGCATTATAAGACACGCTGACAGCATCGGCCGGGCCGGGACCCGGCAAACCTTTGGGCACTGAGGACGGGAATGTCAGGTCATAGTCAGTTTAAAAACATCATGCATAAGAAGGGCAAGCAGGATGCGATCCGCTCCAAGCTCTTCTCCAAGCTGGCGCGCGAAATCACCGTCGCCGCGAAGCTCGGCCTCCCCGACCCCAATATGAATGCGCGGCTGCGCGCCGCCTGTATCGCGGCCCGCGTCGAAAATATGCCGAAAGACAATATCGAGCGCGCCATCAAGAAGGCAGCAGCCACCGATGGCGAAAATTACGATGAAGTCCGCTACGAGGGCTATGCGCCGGGCGGCGTCGCCGTCATCATCGAAGCCCTGACCGACAATCGCAACCGGACGGCGGGCGAGGTACGCTCCGCTTTCACCAAGGCGGGCGGCGCCTTGGCCGAGACGGGCGCGGTCTCCTTCATGTTCGATCATGTCGGCATGATCGAATTCGATCCCAAGGTCGCGACTGAGGACGCCATGATGGAAGCGGCGATCGAGGCCGGTGCCAATGATGTCGCCACGACCGAGTTCGGCCATGAGGTCGTCACGGCGCTCGAAAGCCTGCGCGAAGTGGCGCAAGCGCTCGAAAGCAAGTTCGGCGAGCCGCGTAAGTCGGCCTTGATCTGGAAACCGCAGAACACGATTGCGGTCGAAGATGAGGCGGGCGAAAAGATCTTGAAGCTTGTCGGCGTGCTCGAGGACAATGACGACGTGCAGAACGTCTATGCCAATTTCGAGATTTCCGACGCACTGATGGCGAAGCTCAGCGGCTAGCGATGGCGTCTTGCCGCGTCCTCGACTGCAGCGGATACGCCGCCTCGACCACATAGGGGCCGCCGCCGACCGAGTCGCGCGATGAGAACAGCACGAACCGCGCCGCCTCGAAGCTGCGGGAGAAAAACCCGCCGCGCATCGCGAGATAATCGGCCACGGCCAAAGTCGAGGCCCCGCGCAGCCGCGCCAAGGTCACATGCGGCGTGAATTTGCGCGGCTCCGGCGGAATGCCGATCCGCCGCATCAGGCGCTCTTGTTCGGCCTGCAATTCGAGAAGCGCCTGCGCCGGCTTTGCCTTGGCAACGATGGCGCGGGGCCGGTCGCCGCCGAAGGAGCCGAGCTCTTCCAGCCTGACCGTGAAAGGCTGCCGGCGCACCGTTTCGAGCACGGCGGCGACGTCGTAAGCTGTCTTGTCGTCTATATCGCCGATGAAGCGCAAAGTGAGATGATAATTCTCGACATCGATCCAGCGCGCTCCTGAGAGGCCGCCGCGCAGCAAAGCAAGATCCGCTGCGAGATCGATCGGAATTTCGAGGCCGGTGAAGAGACGGGGCATGAGGCCCTCCTCGGCGTCTTGAGCTGCGAAGGTCGAGAAAATGCGCTGAAAATCAGCTCCGGCTCGAAAGGCTTTTGATAAAGTCCTCGACGCTTGGGAGCATGTTTTCGACGATCTTTTCGACCCCCTCGCGATTCGGATGCAAACCATCCGCCAGCTGCAATGTGGGGTTGTTCATGACATCTTTAAGAAAGAAGGGATAGAGCGGCGCATCATACTTGTGGGCAAGATCCCTATAGATCCCGTCGAAGGCCTCTTGATACTCCACCCCGAGGCTGGGCGAGGCCAGCATGCCCGCGATCAGGACCGGGATCTTGCGGCTCTTGAGCCTCGCGAGAATCGTATCGAGCGTCGCGCGCGTCAGCTTGGGATCGAACCCGCGCAACATGTCATTCGCGCCCAATTCGAGGATAGCGGCATCGGCGCCTTCGGCGAAGGTCCAATCGAAGCGGGCGAGCCCGTCCTCGGCCGTTTCGCCGGACACGCCGGCGTTCACCACATTGACGTCGAATCCTTTGGCCCGCAGCGTTTTTTCGAGGACGGCCGGAAAGGCATCCCCCTCCGGCAGCTTATAGCCGGCGATGAGGCTGTCGCCGAAGGCAACGATTTTCACTGGCGCCGAGGCTTTGAGACGGCCGGGGAACAGCAGAGCTGAAAGAGCAAATGCCAAGCCAAGTTGGAGGACTTGGCGGCGGTGCCCATATAGGACCGGCCGAGGCTCTGCCATAGAAGCGGCCCGATCGCTGGCTAGGTCAGTGCCCGGCTGAAATTCGGGAATGGATCTGTGATCGAACTTGACGATGTGCATTTAAGCCTCGGCCGGGGGGCTGCCCATGTTCATATATTGAAGGGCATCACCCTGCATATAGGGCGCGGCGAAACGATCGGCCTCGTCGGGCCGTCGGGCTCAGGCAAATCCACATTGCTCATGGCGATCGCCGGGCTGGAGCGGCCGGATCGCGGCAAAATCATGGTCGACGGCACCGATTTGTCAGGGCTCGACGAAGATGATCTGGCGCGCTTTCGCGGCGCCCGGATCGGCATCGTCTTCCAATCTTTCCATCTGATCCCGACGATGACGGCGCTTGAAAATGTCGCCATCCCGCTCGAATTCGCCGGCGTCAAAGACGCCTTCGAGAGAGCCGCGGCCGAGCTCGAAAGCGTCGGGCTCGGTACCCGGCTCACGCATTATCCGGCGCAGCTTTCGGGCGGCGAGCAGCAGCGCGTCGCGCTGGCGAGGGCGCTTGCGCCTTCGCCAGCCATTCTCGTTGCCGACGAGCCGACTGGCAATCTCGACGAGACGACCGGCGAGAGCATCATCGATCTCATGTTCGCGCTGAAACGACGCCGCGAAGCGACTTTGGTGCTCGTCACGCATGATCTTTCGCTGGCGGCACGCTGCGACCGCACGATCGGCCTGCGCTCCGGCCGGATCGAGGCGGCGCCAAAATCCGCCACGGAGCTGACGGCCTGAATGATAACAAGCGCCGCATTCGTCTCAGATCGTCACGCCCTTGGAAGCCTCGTTCAAAGGGCCTTGATAGAGGACATTGCCATTTTTCTTCTCGCTAAAGATGATCTGAGCATCCTGTGGAGCGCCTTCCGTCAAAGCGCGGCGGGCCACATGTTTGATGGCGCTCACAGCCTCCTTTTCATTCGTCCAATTGCGTTCCTCGCGATGTTTATGCGCCGGAATTTCATAGACATAAAAGGGCACATGCCCCTCCTCATGTTTGATCGAGTTGAAATCAAGAATAAGCCCCTGTGCGCCTATAACAAGATCGTTAGCGCCAGCCCTCTCCCTGTGGGAGAGGGTGGCTTGCAAAGCAAGATGGGTGAGGGGTTACGAACGTCGAAAAAATGCGCTCTTTTTCAAAGATCGCAACCCCTCATCCGCCGCCTGCGGCGGCACCTTCTCCCACTGGGAGAAGGACGCGCCTGATGACCGATATAGCCGAAGAGAAACTTGTCCCTTCGCGGCTGCCCGCATCCAGCCTGCCGTTGGCTCTGCGGATCGCCGTCCGCGAATTGCGCGGCGGACTCGGCGGCTTTGCCATTTTCCTCGCCTGTATCGCCTTGGGCGTGATGGCGATCACCGGCGTCGGTTCGCTCTCGCGATCACTCGCCGACGGGCTCGCCCGGCAAGGCCATATCATCCTTGGCGGCGATCTCTCCTTCGATCTGATCCAGCGCGAGGCGAGCGACGCGGAGCGGCAATTCTTCCTCAGTCATGGCCAATATGCGCCGGTGGCGCTGTTGCGCGCCATGGCACGGACTGGGGCGGGCGATTTCACGCTCGTCGAGATCAAGGCCGTCGATCCCACTTATCCGGTGGCTGGCGCGGTCGATCTCGATCCGCCGCAGGATCTGCACCAAAGTTTCGAAGACAAGGATGGCGCCTTCGGAATCGCCGCCGACCCGGCGCTTTTTACCAAGCTTAATCTCAAGGTCGGCGACCGGCTCAAGATCGGCAATCAGTCTTTTCAATTGCGCGCCATGCTCATCGCCGAGCCCGACAAGCTCGCGGCGGGCATCGGCTATGGCCCGCGCGTCTTGATGTCGGAAAAAGCGCTGCGCGCCACGGGCCTCATTCAACCTGGCTCGCTCGTCAGATGGCTGAACCGCCTGACGCTCGGCACGGCCGAGCACCCCGCATCGGACGCCGCGCTCGATCACGTGATCGACGAAGCCAAGGCCGCCTTCCCCGATGCCGGATGGGAGATCCGCACGAGGACGAAAGTCTCGGTGCAGTTTTCACGCAATCTCGATCAGTTCACGCAATTCCTGACGCTCGTCGGACTGACCGCGCTGATCATCGGCGGCGTCGGCGTCGCCAATGCGATCCGCGCCTTCGTCGCGCGCAAACAGGCGAGCATCGCGACGATGAAAGCACTTGGCGCGACAGGCTCGCATGTCTTCGGCCTGATGCTGCTCCAGGTGATGCTCATCGCCGCATTCGGCACGGCGATCGGCGCCGCGCTCGGGGCGTCGCTGCCCTTCCTCGCGCAAGCGCTCTTCGGGCAGCTCCTGCCATTTCCCTTGGCGCCGGCGCTTTACCCGACTGAGATCGCCACCGGATGCCTTTATGGCCTCCTGACGGCGCTTGCCTTCTCGCTGGCGCCGCTTGGTCACGCTCATGACGTACCAGTTTCGGCGCTGTTTCGCGACCGGATCGATCCCGATCCGCATCGCCTCAGGCTGCGTTATCTTCTCATGACGGGCGCGGCCGCCCTCCTGCTTGCCGCGACGATTCTCATCCTGTCGCAGGACCGGCGGCTTGCCTTGATCTATATGGGCGTGACGCTCGCGGGCTTCCTGCTGTTGCGCGGCGTCGCTTTTCTTCTGATGGCGATCACCCGGCGCCTGCCGCGGTCGCGGCACGTCATCCTGCAGCTGGCCATTGCCAATATTCACCGGCCGGGCGCGCTGACGCCGTCGATCGTTCTGTCGCTTGGTCTCGGCCTCGCGCTTCTCGTCACTTTGACTTTGATCGACGGCAATATTCGCCATCAGCTCCATGAGGCAAAGCCGGGCGAGACTCCGAGCTTCTATTTCCTCGACATCCCAAGCGCCGAGGCCGGACGGTTCGAAACATTTCTGCAAGGGTTGGCGCCACAGGCGAAGACCACATTCATGCCGATGATGCGCGGCCGCATCGTCAAGGTAAAAGGCATTCCCGCCGAGCAGGTGAAGCCCAAGGACAATGCGGCCTGGGCGCTGCAAGGCGATCGCGGCATCACCTTTTCCGAGACGGTTCCGCAGGGGTCGGAACTGACGGCTGGGGCCTGGTGGCCTGTAGGCTATGCCGGCCCCCCGCTCGTCTCGGTCGAGACCGAAGTCGCCGACGGGATCGGGCTGACCGTCGGCGACGACATCACGGTCAATGTTCTCGGCCGCGCCGTCACGGCGCGCGTCGCCAATTTGCGCAAGGTCAATTGGCGCAGCTTCGGCATGAATTTCGTGCTGGTCTTCTCGCCGAATGCCTTCGCCGGCGCGCCGCATAGCGATCTCGCGACATTGGCTTTCCCGGACGGCGGCCATGAAAGCACCGAGAAATCCCTGTTACGCGATACGACAAACGCTTTCCCCACGGTCACGACGATCAGGGTCAAGGAAGCGCTCGATGCCGTCAACGATCTCGTCACTCGGCTCGCGGTCGCCGTCCGCTCGGCCTCGGCCATCGCGGTTTCGGCCTCGATCCTGGTGCTCGCGGGGGCGCTCGCCGCCGGACAGCAGGCAAGGCTCTATGACGCCGTCGTCCTGAAAGTGCTTGGCGCGACCCGTGCCCGCCTGCTCGCCGCTTTTTTGGCCGAATTCGGATTTCTCGGGCTCTGCACCGCGATTTTCGGCATTTTGGCTGGAGCGGGTGCCGCTTATGCGATCGTGACCCAGGTCATGCACCTCGATTTCGTCTGGCTTTGGCCGCAAGCGCTTCTGGCGGCTTTCGGCGCCATCCTGGTCACCATCGTGCTGGGGCTTTTGAGTACCTGGCGCATCCTGGGACGCAGCCCGGCGCCTTATTTGCGGGAGCTTTGAAATCCTTACCGTTCTTTAAGACGGGCGTCGCATTGATCCCTCTTGTAGCGTTTCGAGGACCACGCCATATTATCACCGACGCTTCCGGGCCATATCGGCCCGAACAAGCGGATGGAGGCAATCGCGCCTCTCCAACCTTTAGAGGGAAACATGTCCGACTTTGACCGCAACGCAGGCGCCCGCTGGGGACAAAGCGTAGCCCAAGCCGGTCGCGCCGAGATCGACCAGGGCCTCCGCTCCTTCATGCTCGGCGTCTATAATAACATGGTGATTGGTCTCGCCATCACGGGCCTTGTCGCCCTCGGCGCCAATATGCTTGCCGTGGCAACCGACCCGTCGCAGGTGGCCGCCCAGATGGGCAAGATCGGGCTCACATCCTTTGGTGTCGCAATCTATGGTTCGCCGCTCAAATGGCTGATCATCTTCGCGCCGCTCGCCTTCGTCCTGTTCATCTCGTTCAGGATCGAAAAAGTATCGGCCACGACGGCCCGCATGCTCTTCTTCGCCTTCTCGGCGGCGATGGGCCTGTCCATGTCGACGCTGCTGCTCGTCTATACCGGAACATCGGTGGCGCGGGCCTTCTTCGTGACGGCCGCCGCCTTCGGCGCCTTGAGCCTTTACGGCTACACGACGAAGCGCGATCTGTCGCCGATCGGCTCGTTCCTGATCATGGGCCTCTTCGGCCTCATCATCGCGAGCGTGGTCAATCTCTTCGTGCAGAGCACGGCGTTCCAGTTCGGCCTGTCGATCCTGTCGGTGCTGATCTTCTCCGGCCTCACCGCCTGGGATACGCAAGCGATCAAGGAGATGTATTACGAGAGCGACGGCTATGAGGTCGCGACCAAGAAATCGGTGAACGGCGCCTTGCGGCTCTATCTCGATTTCATCAACATCTTCCAGTCGCTGCTGATGCTGACCGGCTCGCGCAACAACTAAACATGGCCCCGGAAAGATGCAGGCTTTTCGGATAGGGACGATGCGGTAAAAAAGGCGTCGTCCCGAAAAGTTGAAGACTCTTCGGCTTGGTCCATCACATGAAAAGCCCCGCGTGAGCGGGGCTTTTTTTGCGCCTGACGGCCGTGAGTACCGCGCCAGCGTGACCGGGGCTCTTGCATCTGGCCGCGCAGAGCTTCACAAAGCATGACAATTTAATCTGCGCGCACCGCGACGATACGGAACTTATGGGGGAACAGAAACTTACAGTTGAGCTCCATCAAAGACAGCCATCCCGGCTTCGCATAGGTGCACCCCGCTTACGCCGTGGCCCGCGCATTCATCCTAGAGCGGGATGAGGAAAAGTGTGAGCGGTTTTCCGCCCGCATCCCGCTCTAAGTTATTAGAATCGATCGCGTTCATGATTTTTGATTGATTCAATCAAAAATCATCGTGATCTATTGTCCTCGTACGAGCGGTTTCAAGATTCGAACATGAGCAAACATATTCGCAAAGCCGTCTTTCCCGTGGCCGGTCTCGGCACGCGATTTCTTCCAGCAACCAAGGCCATGCCGAAGGAAATGCTGACGGTCGTCGACCGGCCGGTGTTGCAGCATGTCGTCGAAGAGGCCCGCGAGGCGGGCATCGAGCATTTCATCTTCGTCACGGGCCGCAACAAGGGCGTCATCGAAGATCATTTCGATATTGCCTACGAGCTCGAAGACACGCTCAGAAAACGCGGCAAGGCCAAGGAATATGAGCTCCTGATGTCGGCCCTGCCGCCGCCGGGAGCCACAAGCTTCACGCGCCAGCAGGCGCCACTCGGCCTTGGTCATGCCATATGGTGCGCGCGAGATATCGTCGGAGACGAGCCTTTCGCGGTTCTGCTCCCCGACATGGTGACAATGGGCACGGGCCCGAAGAAGAACCGCTGTCTGTCGCAATGCATGGACGCCTATAATTCCTATGGCGGCAATATTATCGCCGTCGAGGAAGTGCCGAAGGAAGACACCGATCAATACGGCATCGTCTCGCTCGGCAAGGATTTCGGCGACACGTTCGAGATCACCGGCATGGTCGAGAAGCCGCCGAAGGGAACCGCGCCGTCCAATCTCATCATTTCAGGCCGCTATATCCTTGGGCCCGAAATCTTCGACCTTTTGAGCAAAGGCAAGCAAGGTGCCGGCGGCGAGATCCAGCTCACCGACAGCATGATCGAACTCGCCAAGATGCAAAGTTTCCATGGCGTGCGTTTCGACGGTCGCACGTTCGACTGCGGCTCGAAGCTCGGATTTCTGGCTGCGAATGTTGCCTTCGCTCTGGCTGATCCGGCTCTTGCGAGCGGCTTTCAGAACGAGCTTCGCAAGATCGTCGGCGGGTTCTGACGCAAAGCGCCGCAACATCTGCGCGGACTTGTGTCACGGCTGTCCGGTTTAGCGCGCGAACGATGGAATTAGCGGCCCCACTTCCACCGCGTCATGCCCGTGCTTGTCACGGGCATCCACGCAAAGACGCTGCACATCCTTGGAAGTGTTGGAAGTGTTGTCGCAATGTCTCGGCGTGGATGGCCGGGACAAGCCCGGCCATGACAAGCGCCTACCGCTGCAAGCGCACGCCCAGCAAAAACACGTCGGCCGTGAAATTTGAATCCAATTGCGTGCTGATGAATCTTTCGTGGCGATAGGTCGCGCGCAGCACGACATCCCGCGTGAGACTATATTCAGCCAGCAGCGATCCCGTATAAAGATGCTCGGCCACGGGCTGCTGGATATAATTATTGACCTGGAACGTGCCTATTCCGGTCAAAGTGAAATTGCGGAAGAAGCTATGCGCGATCTGGAGGCTGATCCTGCGGCTGACGGCCGCTGGCGAATTGGCAAGCGTCGTTTCGACGAAATCGGTTGCGGTGGTCAGCGTCGCCTTGGTCAGCGCCGACGGAGTCCAGATGATGCTGCCGTCGAGCGTCGGGCCCCTGGCAGTGATGAGGCGGGGATCGTCATAATGGCGCTCGGTATAGCCGCCGGCCAAGTCGCCGCTGAGCACATCGCGGGTTATGTCAAAGGTCGTACCGATTTTGCCAGCGATGCCTATTGAGCTCCGGATGAAACCGCTCGAATCGAACAGGGAATCATAGTCTCGCTTGTCGCCGGTCACATCGACGTAGGGGATGAAACCCGGTGTCAGCTCATAGGAAGCGCGGCCGTTAATGCCGATGTCGTTATAATCATTTTCGGAAAGCGCCAGGATCGAGCCATTCGACAGCGTGGCATCCTGATATTGGAAGCGGTCGAAGGTGCCGCGCAGGCGCAGCGACAGGCGGCCGAAGTTCTGGGTTATGCCGGGTGTCGCTCCGAAAGTCTCGACCAACGGCCGTCCAACGATGAACGAACTGCCGGGAATGGCCAATTGCTGCGAGCCCGGCTGCTGCGTATCGAGCGTGAAGCGGCCTTCAAGACCGAGGATCGTGTCGCGGCTGACGTCGACGCGGCCGATCGCCTTCGCCTGAGCGTCCGGACGATCCGCCTCATGAAAGGAAAAATAATCCGAGTAGCCACCGCGCAGCGTCGCGGTGAGGCTATGCGTGTCCCATTGCGAATTGACGTCGAGGCCGCCGGCCGCTCGCGCATAGGGCGAGCCTTTCACCTCGGATGAGAGCCGGTTGGGGTTGGTGTCGTAGCCGGTGCTCAATTCGACGAAAGGCAAGAGCCGAAGCGTGCCCACATCGACGCCGAGCGGATCGAAAGGCTTGTCGTCCAGCCGCGGGCGGAGCGGCGGCGGAATCCATGGGAGAACCGAGACGGTCGGCGCTGGAACGGCCGGAGCCGCGGGCGCTGCTCCGGACGCCGCCGCGGCTGCCGTGGCGGCAGCCTTGTCCGCAGCCGTGACGGGAGCCACCGGAGCATTGCTGTTGCGTTTCTTGGTGCCGGGCGCGGTCGCATAAGGCATCAGCGGCGGCAATGGCGGCGAGACCCGCAGGTCGGGCGCATAGAGCGGCGACTTCGGCGTGAAGAGTGTCGGCGGCTTCAGCCTCGGCCGGCCGTAATTGGTGCCAATTGACGAATCACCCGCCGCCGCATTTGCCGGCGGAGCGGGAGTCGCGTCCTCGCCCGGAAGAGCCGGCGTCGCCGCCGCATTGGTTGTACCGCGCAGGCCAGTTGCACGCGGATCGCCGCGCAAGCTCGGCCGCAGCCCGGCCGCGTCGCCTCGGGCCCCGGCCTGCCCCTGTGCGTCTTGTGCCGCCTGCCCCCAAGCGCATGACAATGGGACGGCAAGCGCCGCGAAACCGATCACAGCCGCCAGGAGTCTCAGGCTTGCCCCTAGAACTCTGCTCGGAATCGGAAACGGCACGGGTCCCCCGCTGGCGCGCGCGTTTCCAGCAACGCGCTTCCGACAGCGTTAGGCAGACATGGTTAATCTTTGGTTGAGGAGGGCACGAATAGCGTGCCAAACCAGGACATTATCAGGATTTTTGACCTGGCTGTGGCGGCAACTCTGCGAGATCAGGTCATATTGAGCGCGGTCATGTAGAGATCGAGGATCGCCTCCATCTCCTTGCGCTCGGCATGGTCCTGTTTGCGGATCCGGATGATCTGCCGCACCACCTTGGTGTCGAAGCCCCGGCCCTTCATTTCCGCGAAGACGTCGCGGATGTCATCGGCAATAGCCTTTTTCTCTTCTTCCAGCCGTTCGACCCGCTCGACGAATTGCTTCAATTCCTGCGCCGCGACGCCTGTCTCGGCGATATCTTCTTGTTCTTTTCGGGCGGTGGCTTGTCTTGACATGGAACAACCTAAGTTTCGTTTGAATCGCTCGCGCGCGGCGATCGCTAGAGCGGGATGAGCAAAAGTGTAAGCGGTTTTGCGACGCAATCAAATTCATGCAGATTGCGTAAACTTATCTGCCTATCCCGCTCTAACTCATTAAATCGATCACGTTTCATGATTTTTGACTGATTCAGTCAAAAATCATCGTGATCTAATGGCCGGGCTTCGCGCATGAATGCGCTATCGCTCAAGGACGCTTCCACTTGGCGCGCTCCGCTCTGACGGGTCAAGGCGAGACGGCCGGCAATCCCCGCTATCCGCACAAAAACGTCTCCGGGCCTTGACCTATTCTTTTATTGGGTCTCGCGATTGGAATCGGCCCGTCCGGCTGGGATGAAACGCCGCCTGATGCAGGTCGGGCCGCGCTAGAAGCGGCCGCAATATGCGGGCGAGCCGATCGGCCCAAGCCTCGGCCCTGTCTTGCGTCTCGATGAGATCCTGGCGTGTCTCGATCAGGAGCCCGGCAAGACCGCGCCGCGTCACCTCATCGTCCAGCGTATCGCCTATAAGCGCGCCGTCGTAAGGCTCGTTATCGCCTGTCACCAGCCCATCGGCTGCGAGCGCTTCGATCAGGGGTTTCGCCAAGCGCGGATCGCTGTCCCACAAAATTCCGACCTCCCAGGGGCGCGGATCGCCGCGCCAGGACGGCGTGAAAGAATGAATCGAAATGACGATGGGCACCGGACCACGCGCCAGCATGGCCTCGATCCGCGCCGAGATCGCACGCCGGTAGGGCGACCAGAACGCATCCCGGCGCAGTGCAACTTCGGCCTCATCCGCCGCCTCATTGCCGGGAATGATCCGGCGATCCGAGAGCTTCGGAACCAAGGTCGGGTCGTCCGCGCCGCGATTGGGATCGATCAGCAGACGCGAGAATGTCGAGAGGATCGCTGGCGCCTCGAAAGCTGTGGCGAGGCGCCGTGTGACCCACGCCGCCCCGATGTCATAGGCAATATGGCGGGTAAGGTCGGCTGGCTCCAATCCAAGCGTGCCATAAGATTGCGGCAGAGCATTTGTCGCGTGATCGCAGACAAACAAAACGCCCGCGCCATCACGCCCGGCAATCTCCTCCACAGGACCGAAAGCATCACAGGCCGGTGAACCGCTGCGATCATCGCGCATGAGTGTCGATCATCCTATCCATGTCGCAATGCAAGGAACGACATACCCGAATATACACCGGCTTTGTTTGAGCCCGGCGACGAAGATGTTGCATAGCAGCATAGGATTTGATGGAAAGATTTGCGCTTCACACGGCCCGCGCACGAGGTTTTGCTTGCATTGCATCGGATTTCAGTCTTGATCCTGTCGTGTTCAAGGGTCAAACTTGTTCAAACCTCGCGAAGTTTGAACCAAAATTTCGCCCATATCGTGATCTGTCTCCCATAGCTCCTTTCGAAGCCATCAGAACCGCCATCATCACTTTGCTGAAGCATCGTCTCACATTGATCGTCGGAACCATTGTTGCGAGCGGGTTTCTCGTGGCGCCGGCCAAAGCCGATTTCCGCTTGTGCAACAATACGAGCAGCAGATTGAGTGTCGCGCTCGCCTATACGGACGGCGAAACCTGGGTCAGCGAAGGCTGGTGGAACCTCAAGGCTAGCGCCTGCGAAACCCTGTTGCGCGGACCGCTCGCGGCGGAGTTCTATTATGTATACGCCATGGACGAACGGTCCGGCGAATGGAAGGGCACAGCCTTCATGTGCACCCGCGACCACGAATTTCGCATCGTCGGCCGCGAAGATTGTTTTGTTCGCGGCTTTGACCGCACCGGATTTTTCGAGGTGGATACGGGCAAGGAAGCAAAGAACTGGACGGTCCAATTGACCGATCCGGTCCCGGCGCGCCCAACCCCTTGATCAGGTTTTAGTGGAGGGCGTTCATCATATGAGACGGCTACGCCGGTGCAAGATCGTTGCGACTTTGGGGCCTGCCTGTGCCGACCCGACGATCCTCAGTGCTTTGTTTAACGCCGGCGCCGATGTGTTCCGCGTCAATATGAGTCATACCTCGCATGAGGGCATGCGCGAATGGATCAAGAAGATCCGCGCGCTCGAAGTGGAATTCGCCCGTCCCGTCGCGATCCTGCTCGATCTGCAAGGACCGAAGCTGCGCATCGGCGCCTTCAAGGACGATGCCGTGCATCTCGTCAAAGGCGCGCAATTCGTGCTCGACAGCGACCCGGCACCGGGCGACATCAATCGGGTCCATCTTCCGCATCCGGAAATCCTGAGCGCCTTGAAGCCGGGTCATACCCTGCTCATCAACGACGGCCAGGTGCGGCTGCATGTGATCGAAGCCACACCGCAGCGCGCCGTTGCAATCGTCGATGTCGGCGGCAAGATTTCGAATCGTAAGGGCGTCAGTCTGCCCGACACCGAAATTCCGGTCTCCTCCATGACCGAGAAAGATATCGCCGATCTCGAAGCGGGGCTGGCCGAAGGCGTCGATTGGGTGGCCGCATCTTTTGTGCAGCGCGCAGACGATGTCGCCGAGGTCAAAAAAATGACCGCTGGGCGCGCGCTGGTCATGTCGAAGATCGAAAAGCCGCAGGCGATTTCACGGCTCGAGGAAATCTATGAGATTTCCGACGGAGTCATGGTCGCACGCGGCGATCTCGGCGTTGAAATGCCGCTTGAAAAAGTGCCCGGCCTGCAAAAGCGCATGACCCGTCTCGGCCGCCGCTACGGCAAACCCGTCGTCGTTGCGACGCAGATGCTGGAGTCGATGATTTCGGCGCCGGTGCCGACACGCGCCGAGGTGTCGGACGTCGCAACCGCCGTTTTCGAAGGTGCCGACGCGATCATGCTCTCGGCCGAAAGCGCCGCCGGCCAATATCCGGTCGAAGCCGTCGCGACGATGAACAGGATCGCCGAGGAGGTCGAATACGATCTCTATTATCGCAGCATCATCAATGCGCAGCGCGCGGCACCCGAAGCGACCGGCGCCGACGCGATTGCCATTGCCACGCGCGATGTCGCCGAAACCCTCGATCTCAAAGCCATCGTCGCCTGGACCTCGTCCGGCTCGACCGCCTCGCGCATCGCGCGCGAGCGCCCCGAGCCGCCCATCCTCGCGCTGACGCCCTCGCCCGACACCGCGCGCCGCCTGGCGATCGTTTGGGGCGTGCATGCCGTCGTGGCAAAAGATGCCGACGACATCGACGACATGGTGCATCGCGCCTGCACTTTATCGGGCACGGAAGGCTTTGCCGCGCCGGGCGACCGGATCATCATCGTCGCGGGCGTCCCCTTCGGTACGCCGGGCGCCACGAATATGTTCCGGATCGCCTATCTCGCCCCAGGTTCCACCGCGGGTTGAGCCGCCGCCCCCTCGGCGGGACCTGCGCTTGACGCCTTGATATTGACGTGACGAAACATTTCAGCACATCTCAAGCCTGTCCCAGCCGTCGCGGGGACAGGCAAGGTGCTTAAAGTCCTGCTTTCGCCCCATTTTCCGGCGATTGAAGGCGCATTCGCTTCACTCGCTATCTGGGTCCGCCATCCATGCCCGAAGACGCTTGCCGTCTTTTCCTGATTACGCCCGTGATCCGCGATGCCGCCGCCTTCCTGCCGGTCTTCGAAGCCGCGCTTGAGGCGGGCGATGTCGCCTGTGTCTTGCTGCGGCAAAACGCGCCTGACGAAGGCGAGGCGAAGAAAATCATCCGGGCGCTCGCAGCTCCAGCGCAACAGCGCGGCGTCGCATGTCTCATCGAAGGGGATGCGCGGCTCGCGTTACATACCGAAGTCGACGGCGTGCATGTCGACTTCGGCGGCGAAGCGCTCGATAGCGCGCTGAAACAGTTGAAACCCCAACGCATCGTCGGCGCCAGTGGTTTGATGACCCGCGACGACGCCATGGTCGCCGGAGAAGCCGGCGTCGATTATCTGATGTTCGGCGGCCCGCAGGCGGACGAAACGGCGGACAGCATCGTCGAGCGCGTCGCCTGGTGGGCGGATATTTTCAACGTCCCTTGCGTTGGTTACGCGCATAGTCTCACTGAGGCCGCTGCCCTCGTTCAGGCCGGCGCCGATTTCGTCGCCGTTTGCGATGCGCTTTGGGAAGATCCGCGCGGTGTCGGGCCTGTCTTGAAAGATCTGTCTCAGATCCTGGCCAAAACCCGGCAAGCCGCGCAATGAGACCCTTTCGTGCGCTCCTCCTTCTCGGCGCCTGCGTCGTCATCGGACTGCATCTACCCATGCCGCGCGCAGCGGCGCAGGGTCTTGGGGCGACGCCAGCCGCGCCAACTTTGCCGTCGACCATCGGCGGGCCCGCGTGGAGCGCCGGGCAAACCACGTCATCGCCGCCGCAAGGCAAGCCCGATTTGGCCTTCGGCGCGTTTCAACGCGGCTATTACCTCACGGCGATGCGCGAGGCGACGAAACGCGTCGATGCCAATCCCAATGACGGCGCCGCCATGACCTTGATCGCGGAGATTTATGCGCAGGGCCTTGGCGTGCGCGCAGACCCCGTCGAGGCGGCGCGCTGGCTGAAGCTCGGGGCCGATCACGGCGACCGGCAAGCAACCTTCGGCCTTGGCCTCGCCAAATTGAACGGCAACGGCGTGCCGAAGGATCGCGATGGCGCAAGGCAGCTTTTCCTGAAAGCCGCGGCCGAGAACCATCCGGGCGCGCTTTATAATCTCGGCGTCATGGCGCTCGAAAATAATGGCGTCGTTTCCGATTTCCCAAAGGCCGCGCGCTATTTCAAGCAAGCGGCGGACTTGGGCGATCCCGATGCCGCCTATGGGCTCGGCATTTTGTATCGCAACGGAACCGGGGTCGAGAAAAACCTCTCACGGGCCGCCGAATGGATCGGCCGCAGCGCCGACGAAGGCGATATTCCGGCCCAGGTCGAATATGCCATCATCCTGTTCAACGGCACCGGCGTCGAAAAGGACGAGACCGCCGCCGCGAAGCTCTTTCTCAAAGCCGCGGCGCATAATAATCCCGTCGCGCAAAACCGTATTGCACGGCTCCTCGCGGCCGGCCGCGGCATCAAACAGAATATGGTCGAGGCGATGAAATGGCATCTGCTGGCGCGCACAGCCGGCATCAATGATGCGTGGCTCGACAGCAAGCTCGATCAGCTCTCGCAAGAAGATAAGGGCGCCGTCGCGGTCGCCATCCATCAATATGTCGGCAATTGAGCCACGTCCCGCTCTAGCGTTTTCCGCATATGCTCCGGCAGCGGCGCGGTGACCTCGATCGGGTCCTTGTTTTTATAAAGTGGTATGGCCACGGCCCGCGCGTGAAGATGCAGCATGGCGGCGCTCTTCGTCCCGGTCCCGTAGATCGGATCGCCGAGGATCGGCCAGCCTTGCGACGCGCAATGGACGCGTAATTGATGCGTACGTCCTGTCAAAGGTTCGAGCGCCAGAAAACTATACCCCTCCATGCGTTCGAGCACGGTCCAGCGCGTCTGCGACGGCAGGCCAGCGGGATCGACCTTCATCCACCAGCCGCGATCCTGGTCGAGCCGTGCCAGCGGCAAGTCGATCAGCCCTTCCGCTTCCTGCGGATGCCCTTCGACGACCGCCCAATAGGTTTTGCGGATCTTGCCTTGCTTGAACAGGAGCCCGAGTTTTTCAAGCGCCTTATGGTGACGCCCAAGCACCAGGCAGCCGGACGTATCCTTGTCGAGCCGATGCGCAAGCGCCGGATTGCGCGGCAGGCCGAAGCGCAGTTCGGAAAAATAGGCTTCGAAATTTTCGCCGCCCTTCGGTCCTTTATGGACCGGAATGCCCGCCGGCTTATCGACAACGAGCATCAGCCCGTCACGATACAAAAGCCGCGCATGTAAATCTTCCGGCGTCATGGGCAGCCAGGCGCCGGAGCGCCGAGGTTCCGGCCCGATGCTCTGTCAGGCGAGCGCCTTCTTGCCGGTAGGTTCGGCGCGCGCGCGGCGCGTGGAACGCGAAAGCCCATGCTCCGTCTTGTGCCAGTGAAAGGGCTGCCTGAACAATTCATAAAGCGCCATCCAAGCCGCTGCCGCATGAAGACAGTAATAGGGAAGCAGCAGAATCAGAGCCGGCCAAAGATAAAGAAGCCGCTGCCGCTTCATGCCGAGAAGGGCATACCAGAAAAGCGAAGCCGTCCCCAATGTGGTGACGGAGGCATAAAGCGTCGCAAGGCAAATGCCGGAAAAATCCGCCGGAGTCCATAGACGGTTGGAGACGACTCCGATCAAGACGAAAAGGCTGGAGGGAATCCAAAACAACGGACCAGCCAGCAAGGACAGGAATAATAGAGTCAGGGCAGCCGTCCGCAAGACGCCCAGTTCCGCCACGAGCGTGACCGGCGACCTTGTGACGGTGATGAAGGTCTGCAGCCAGCCTTTGAACCAACGCCGCCTTTGACCGAACCAGGCCTTGAGCGAAATCGGCGCCTCTTCATAGGTGGTCGAATCGAGCACGCCGACCGAATAGCCGAAACGGGCGAGCCGCAGACCGATATCGGCATCTTCCGTGACGTTCCACGCATCCCATCCATGAATCTCGCGCAGAACGGATGTCCGGAAATGATTGGACGACCCGCTGACGGGAAGCGGCAGGCCCTGATCCGCCAATCCGATATTCTGGACATGGAACAGCGCGGCATATTCGATAGCAAAGAGATGCGTCAGCGGTATTATGGCGCAAACGCCACAAGAAATGAATCCCCTCCGCACCTAAATTCGGTGCATGAACGAACTCTCAAACAAATACGCTCTTGCCGCTCTCAAAGAGCGCCGCGCTATGATTGCCGGCGAAATCTCTTCGCTTGAATCCCGCCTTCGTTATCTCCGCCAATTAGTCGAGCATGTAGACGGAACCCTCCGCCTCTTCTCTGACATTGATCCTGGCACCATCCCAGAAAAGAAGCCCTACAAGCGCGTCAACCTGTTCAAGGAAGGCGAGTTGAATCGCTTGGTTCTAGGTGCGCTCAGGAAGGCCGGAAAACCCCTCTCAACCGAGGAAGTCACCGCCGCCGTAGTGGAAGAGCTGGGGCATGGTCCAGACACGGCGCGGGGGCTTATAAACCGCGTGCGGGCGAACCTGAATTATCTAGCAAGGACACGGGGGACGGTGACGAAGGTCGGGGACCGTAGAGGAGCGAAGTGGTCATTAAGCGCGGCTTGTGAATAGCGGTCAAAAGTTTGGCAATATCTATTACCGTTTCTGCCGAGCCGCTTCGTAGCGGGCGCTAATATCAGGATTTCGCTTAAGCGTATGTTCCATAAACATTTCCAACGCTTCTGAAATTATTCGCACCTCTGGCGCGCCTAGATAAGCTTCCCGAAAATCGCTGAATCTCTCTAGAAGGTCTTTGCCTAACCCTATCTGGGCTAAACGCGCCCCTGTGGATGGTTTCGGCATTGAAGCTACGCCACAAAATTTGAATATACTTTTTCCTATCTTATTGTATGTTTGGCTCACGTCGAATCGATTCGCATCGGAAACACCGATGCGCTTAAATAAAAAGGGCCTCCCCTTTCGGAGAGGCCCTCTGGGAGACCGGGGCCGGAATCGAACCGGCGTGCGAGATTTTCAAGAGCCCTGCATAGCCATTCTGCCACCCGGTCATACAGCGCCCCGCCCTCCAAAGGCGGGGCGAATCATTTGGGAGCTTAACCTATTTCAGGCGACGGCTCGCGAGCAATTGATATTATTGGGTCACGCAACACTAAATGTTGTGGATTAATATAAGAATAACGGAACTTTATTTACCTCTGCCAATAACCAGCAAAGTCTACGCTCGGCTTCCCTTTCATCGCGAGCCCAGTAAGCCGCATCACCTGATCCCCATTTGACATACGGCGGTTATCCTCGCGCCATGATGCCTCTTGCGCATAGCGGAGAAGGTAGACACCCGCGATGTGGTGATGATGGCCGATTTCGGCGCGACGGATGCGGGAGAAGAACGACTCCGCCGCATTCGTGCAGGCACCATCAAGACTGTAAGCCTCTTGATGATTGATCCGCTTCATTTCGAACGGGCCAGCAAGATCATTCCAGCCATTGCCTTCGTCGGCTTGAATGATGGTCCCCTTAGCGACGCGCGAGCGAATGAAAGAAAGCGCTTGGCCTTCCGTGCGGAAGATCGCGGGAAGCGAATTGCCGCCGCGCTCGCGAACGATGACGACGCATTTGCGCTTACCGGATTGATTGTGAGTGAAGCGGCGGTCTTTGCGGTTCTCGCGAAGGTTTGTCGGCTTGACGTACCCGCCGAAATAACCGCCGTCGATTTCGACCGTCTCGCCTTCGCCGCCAAGCGTGCGGCCCTTGAGTTCTTCGGACATTGCTTCGCGGAGCTTATGAGCTAAAACGAAGGCCGTCTTGTAGGTGACGCCAAGATCGCGGGAGAGGGCCAAGGAAGACTTGCCCTTCACTTCATTGCAGAAGATCGCAATGGCCGCGAGATAGCCGCGCAGGGGCAGTTTGTGGCTCGCGAAGAGCGTACCGGATGTAACGCTGAAATCCTTTTTGCAGGCCCGGCAGCGAAAGCGCGGAGCACCAGTAGGACGGCGGCAATCGTAGGCGTCGAGGCCACCACATGACGGGCAAACCGGAGCGCCTTCGGTCTCGGGCCAGCGCAGCGAACGGAAGAGCTTTTCGGCTTCCTCGTCCGACATGCGGAAGACCTGAGCGAGGCTCAGGGTCTTTGCAGCGGCGGAGAGGAGGAAATGTTGCATTATGTTCTCGTTTCTGAGAACATAATATCTGATATGATATCATTGTCAATAATAAGATATCAGATATGATAACTTTCATTCGAATCCGAGATTTTGAGGCTTCCGAGTGCTGGCTAAGACCGAAAAGGAATGGGGAGAGCGCGCAGTCCGGCACCTAAAAGCCGAATTGAAACGCGCGGGCGTCACCTATGAAGAGCTTGCGGAACGTCTCAAAGCGCATGGCTTTGAAGAGACGAAGGCGGGTATCGCAAACAAGCTCGCGCGGGCCACGGTGCCAGCATCGTTCTTTCTGGCTTGTCTTGCTGCGCTGGAATTAGAGGGCGTAAGATTGGAGGATATCTAAAATAATTGGACTGCCTAAATGCCTGACGCGATCAGCCGCTATTTACTTTTTCCTTTGCTCGCTATTTCGATCCTTGCAGGTGGCTTTTTAGAAGAGACTCTTTGGCATCGTCCCAAGCCAACCAATCAGCCAAAGACATATTCCGCAGAAAGCCAAGACGTATCCACTTCCAAGACAGAGAACGCCGACGATCCGGCTTTTTCCGTCAAATTGATCCCACCCATAAAGAGTGAGCAAGAAGCCGCCGATGAAGCTAACGAAAAATATGAAAAGCGCTGGAATGACTGGATAACGATATTTGTAATTGGCGGCGGGACGCTTGTAATTCTCGTTTCTCAATTGGTTGTTTTCGGCCTGCAGGCTCACCGGCTTAAGCAGACTATCGTCAAAATGGACGAAGTGGCGCGCGGCCAAACCAAAGACATGGGCGATTCTATCCGAGAGGCCACTCGCGCTGCCGACGAAATGGGCAAGGTTGCCACCGCCATAAACGAGACTGTAGTCATCAATAAAGGCATCATGGCTAGCCAGCGGGATTTCTGGCAAAGGCAAATGAGAGCCTACATGTCCATCGACATCGGTACATATTTTAGACAGACCAAGTATGGACACTGGAGATTCGAATTTCGTCCTAACATAATCAATAACGGCCAGACACCGGCCTACAATGTTAGAGTCTTGTCTAACTGCGGTCTTATAGAAAGTGCTTCCAGCATTGCTAATTTTGATTTTACCGTAAATAACGAGAACATTAGAAGTTCCACTACTATTTCGCCCAGGCAAACTAAATTTCAGAGGATAGTTTTTAATCGTGATGCAACATTCTCTGAAATTAGAAGAATCCTCAGAGGAGAATTGGTCTTCCACGTCTATGGCGCAATTAAATATGACGACGCTTTTAAGGAGCCGCGCACCACAAATTTCAGTTTTCTTATTTTGCTGCCAAAAAATAAACGCGGCGCAGCCGTATGGCTCGTAACAGATAGTCATAACGATGCAGATTAGCGCCGCGAGCGCCGCGCGCACCATGGCGCGCGGCGCCTCTAACTAGGCCCGTTTCCAAACGCGATTTTCAATTTTTTGATAACTTGTCCCGTTGCGATTAATATCGCTGCCATGCCGACCAGACAGACAGAGACAAATCCAAAGACGGCGAAGGCGCTTATGTGGAATGTGTCTGAGCCGATGGCGGATTTATTATTCGCAGCATCGAATTGGTTGCTGATTTTGGGGGCGCTCGCAATATTTGTCGGCACAATAGGCGCATTCACGATGTCGGCCGCGAGGGAATATTTTGCGAAGGAACGCGCATTAGCGAATGAAGCGGAAGTAGCTAGAGCTGGCGCAACAGCTGAATCTGCCAAAGCCGCTGCTGCGATAGCTAATGAAGCCGCCGCGAAAGCGAACGAACGGGCCGCACAAGCAAATCTAGCAGCTGAATCGGAACGTATAGAACGCCTTAAGCTCGAAGAAAAGCTCGCACCAAGATCGTTTTCTCTACAAGAAAAAACACAGTTGGTCGCTCGGCTCAAACCATTCAGCAGCGAACCTATCGATATTGTAGTTTTCCCGGTCGGAAGCCCTGACATAGCGCCCCTCGCCGAAAAGATTGAAAGGATTCTATCAGAGAGCGGATGGATTGTTCGAACTTGGACAGACTTGAGTGGTAAACAGCTTTCAGGGGCATCCATTGCTATTCGTGACGGGTCAAATGCTTCGGCAAGACTGGCGGCTGGCGCTTTGATAGACGGGTTAAACGCGGCCGGTATATCTACAAATCTTGCTTCTGATCTAACGACAGATGATTTTCCTATGCCTGCCGTTGGCCCGGCTCCGGTCGGTAAGATAGCCCCGATCAGATTGTTTATCGGCAGCAAACCGTAGCAAAAGGCGCCGATCATCGATCGGTCTCCGCAGCGGTGGCGTTTGCGCCATAATACCGTGCGTCAGCCAAGTCTCGCGGGCATTGTCGATTGCCAGGCGCCCTTGGAGGCAGGCAAGCTGCGCCGGCGAACGCGCGAAATGCTCGGCCGCGCGGCAGAGCTGTTGCGGATCTGGCGCGTCTTCCGCATCGAAAACCACGCATAAATCGCCCTCGGCCAGCGGCAGCGCTATGTTCAGCGCCCGAGGCTTGGTCCGCGGCTGCCCGTTCGGCGCGACGATGATCTCGTAGATCGGTGCGAGCGGCAAGGATTCGAGCGCGCGGCGCGTCTCGAAATCATCTTCCTCAAGCACGAATTTAATATCCAGCTTGGCGCGCGGATAGTCGATGCGGTCGAGCATCGCGACGAGCCGGCGGGCAATTCTCGCTTCCTTATAGAGCGCGATCACGATCGTATAATTGGGCAATTGGTGGTCTTCGAGCGGCTCATTCCGCCTGCGCGGCACGCCGAGCGCCGCGGCGGACAAGAAGAGCCTGAAAAGAACCGTGACGATAAACACGAACCCTAAGGCGACCACCCAAAGGTTGGCGGCCGTCAAAGGAACGATCACGGAGGACAAAACGAAGATGAGCGCACAGATCGAGGCGAAGACCTTCTGAAACAGATTTGATCCGCGGTGGGCGCTGAGATCCGCATCGGCGCTTAAAAGAGCATAGCTCGCCTCGGCCCCAATCCGGCGACGCGCGGCCTCGCGGACGCATCGCGACAGATGCGATGGCGTCGTGATCGCGAGATGGGAGCTTTGTATCCCGTCGCGCTGGACTGCGCGTAACAGCGCTTTGAGGCCGTCGCCGCGCGGTGCCGCCAGCCAGCAGGGACCGGCCGCCCCCTCGAAGCGAACAATCCCGGCCTGGATCGCTCGCGGATAAGTATCTGTAGCCCTGTCCTGCAGCTGGACAGGCTCCTCGATGAAGGCAAGGCCGAGATGATGCGCCAGAGACTGATAGAAAAAGCGCTCGGTGAGAGCACCGCTCGCCAGCAATGCGCGGTCGGGCGGGACGCCTTGTTTGCGGGCGCGCTCAGCCGCGGCCATCAATTGCGCCGGCACGACGCCATAGGCCGAGAGAAAGGCGATTTCCGGCGGCAGGCCGCTTGCGTTTAAACGCGTCTCGAAAGTAGACGCCAAACCTCCGGCAGACCGCAAGGGACGCGCGTCCGGCGGGCTCGCTGTCTCGATCGTTTTGGTCGAACCGTCGAAACGCACGGGCCCACTCACGCAAACGCAAGCTTAAGGTTAACCACCCGCGCTGGAATTTGCACTCATCTTTTTGGCATATGACGGGAACGTGCGGGTCGGCGCGCTACGGCTTTCGCGAGAGCGGGATGAGGAAAAGTGTGAGCGGTTTTCCGCCCGTATCCCGCTCTAAACTATTAGATGCCCGTCACTCGGCGGCCATCGCCGTTTCCGAAGCAAAGCCCATGGAGAGATGACCGGCTATGGAGGGGATGGGTGCCGCTCCGCGGAGCTGCAAGCCGACAACGCCGTCAGCCGGTTCAAATCCGCAGCGGATGAAAATATCGCGGCAGACCATGTTCGCGTCCGTTTCGAACACACGTGCCACGAATTCCGTACGTCCCGCTGTTGCGCGGAGATGCGCCATGATGAAATGCATGACCGAGGTCTCGATTTCCAGACCGAGGACGCGGCAGCTCATCGCGAATTGCGCGAAAGTCCCCTCCCGGTAAAGGATGACGCCGACAATTCCATAATCGGTATATTTATCAGAGACCTGGAACGTGAATATCTCTCCCCCTATGCCGAAGAACGTCTCCAGTTGCGCCGCATTCCATCTGACGCCCGTCGTGTTGAACTGATTTGTCTTATTGAGCAGCTCCAGACTTCTCGCGAAGTCCGGATGGGTCGAGGATTGAATGTGCTTGACGAGGACCGTGCATCCGAGGCTCTGAAGAAACTCGTCCCTCGATAGAGCGCCGCGATCGCTTTCGCGTAGCTGCAATTGCCGGATGGACTCTTCGCGTTTGGCGGTTTCCTGCGAGCGAAACGCCAATTGCGTCTCGGCCGACCAAAGCAGAATGCGCCGCGTGACATGCGGGTTCGAGCCTATGGTGCGAATGCCCGGAAGAGCAGCGCGGACCGATTCCCGCTCGACGGGATTGTCATCGACGAAGACCGTGCTCCTTGGCGTAACGCTCGCGGCCTTGATGATATTGCCGACATTCTCCGCCTTCGGCCTCCAGTTGATCTCGCGAAGCGGGAAATCGTCCAGCGTAAGCCACATCGGGACGGCACGCGGCCAGCGCTCGCGCACGAGGGTCTCCTCGTTCTTGGAGCAGATCGCGACAATGATGCCGCGCGCGCGCAAATGCTGAACCGCCTCCCAAATGCCCGCCGGCCAACCGTGCAGAACCGGCCACCCGCCCGCCTCGCCGTAATGTTCGGCGATCTGGCCGCGCCACATCGTATCGTCGAGATCGAAGATCACCAATTTGACCATGTCGATCTGGTTTATGGTGCGGACAAGACATTCCATCTGCCGCCACAGCGCTTTGAAAAGCTGATCCGCATGCGAGCCATAGACCTCGTCCATGCTCGGCAGACGCTCGATCCGCCCGCTTGAAGGCGCGTTATACGTTGGCGACAGGTCGAACGCGTCGTTCACCGGGCCCCAATAGGCTGAATGCGAATAGAAACCGATCGCGTCTTCGAGGAAATATCGCTTGCCGATGGAATTGCCGATCGCGTCGACATCGGCCAGATAGACGTTTTTATAGTGCCGAACCAAGCTCGCGAGCTCGTCATTCAGCCGCCTGACGATTGCCGCGAAATCCTTTGCCGACCCGATCTGGTCGAGCGCGCCGACCACGGGAACCTGCGGCACGAAGAAATTGGCGACGAAACTCGGTACGTTATGGCTTTTATTGTGCTTGAGGGCGGCGTCGAGCATGAGCCGCAATATTTGCTGGCCCCGAGCCAGGATCGCCTCCGCCGCGCCATCCGCCAAAAAGCCGGAGAAATTGACGACCTCGTCCATCACGACATGGCGCAGAGAGAGCTGGATATATTGGAAGTCGTAAGAGCGGAGCTCGGCTTCTTCCATATCGGGGAGTTCGGCCAAATTGGCAAACATCACCCAATCGAAGACAGTGTCGGGTGCGATCTCTTTAAAATATTTCAGATAGGCTTCCGCCATGCAGGAGCCGATGAGCAGAACCTTGCCGATCTTGGTGCGGGTGACGGTGAGGTCGGAAGGAAAGAGAAACTCGGCCGCGTCCAAGGGCAAGCTCCGGCAAGGCGACGGGAAGCATGGATCTCGCGATGCAACCGCAAACGCGGCGGCGCGCCGCCTTAAGCGCTCACGCGGTCGAGACGGTCGAGCGCCTTCCTGTCGAGCGTGATCGCCGTTGCCTTCATGACATCTTGGAGTTGCGCCAAGCTTGTCGCGCTCACGATCGGCGCGGTGACGCCCGGCTGCGCCATCACCCAGGCGATCGCGATCTGCGCCGGCGTCGCGTTGAGGCGGGCCGCGATTTTATCGAGTTCGTCCAAAATATCGAGGCCGCGCGGATCGAGATAATGCGCGACAGTCCCTGCCCGCGCGCTGCCCGGCAGATCCGCGACGCTGCGATATTTGCCGGTGAGGAAGCCGGCGGCCAGCGCATAATAGGGAATGACGCCGAGATGCTCGTCGATGCAAAGCTTTTGCAAGGCGCCTTCGAACAATGAGCGGTTGACGAGATTAAAATTCGGCTGCACGCAGTCGAAGCGCGGCAGGCCGCTCTTTGCACTGACCGCCAGCGCTTCGGCGAGCCGCGGCGCCACGTAATTCGAAGCGCCGACGACGCGCACCTTGCCGGCTTTGACGAGGCTCGCAAAAGCCTCCAACGTCTCCTCAAACGGCACGGAAATATCGTCTATATGGGCCTGGTAGAGATCGATGTGATCGGTGCCGAGCCGCCGCAGCGAATTTTCCGCCGATTGAACGATATGCGCTTTGGAAAGGCCCTTGCCGGCCTTGCGCATATCCATCCCGACCTTGGTCGCGACGACGATTTTCTCGCGGGCGCCGCCGCGCTTCAACCAGCGGCCGATGATTTCTTCCGACTCGCCGCCCTGGTGGCCCTCGACCCAGGTCGAATAGACATCCGCCGTGTCGATCAGGGAGAAGCCGCGTTCGACGAAGGCGTCGATCAGCGACAGCGACGTCGCTTCATCCGCCGTCCAGCCGAACACATTGCCGCCGAGCGCCAAAGGCGCGATGCGCAGGCCGGAAGCACCCAAAGATCTTTGTTCCACCAAACGCTCCACACCATCATCGCTTTGTTGCGCGGTTGTCCTAAAGCGGGCCGGAGAAAAGTGTAAGGCGTTTCTGAGAAAAGCCGTTCCGATCCTGGCACCGTGAGGAGCGGTTTTTGCTAAGAGGATTGAGGTCTGGGGCGCTTTCTGCGACAAGGGCCCGCCAATTGAACACTTGCATGATCGGGTGAAGGTCAGCGGCGACCCTTTGGGTCAGCGCCGTCCCCGCTCAGGCCCCATTCGAAGAAAGACAAAGCCGTGGCTAACCGCATCTATTGGTTGAATTTCCGCATCGAAGATCCGGAGGAGACCGCCGTAAAGCCTAATCATAAGAGGCGTTATGAAAATCTCGTTGAGGTTGTCGAAGAATATGCTTTGACTTGGTGGCGTCAATCACCGTCGCTTTACATCTTCGAAACCAACATAGATTTCGAACATGTCGCCCCTCTATTTCAGAAATGCATCAATCCCGCTCACGATTACGTTTTGATCGGCCAGCTTGGCGTGGGAGCTGAGAATACTGCTATTTTTGGCAGGTATAATGATAAGGATATCTTCCAGATCATTCCTTTTCTCAAAGAAATGCCCGCCGCCTGATTTGACGATATTTGGCTCAGACCAAAGCTTTGATCGATGCCCTTAAGACGATCCTGGAGTGCCCATGCATTCCAGGATCGTCCACGTCGGCGTCCGGGTTGAATGACGAGCTCCCGGATGGCTGGCCTCCCCGGGATGATCGAGATGAGGCGTCAGGCGCCGATCCGCTCCCCGCAAAGCGCATGAAACCCGGCCTCGCAAGGCGCGGTCAGAGCTTGACTCCGGCCGCATTCGCGGCTGTTGATCCGAACCATTCTCCACATCGAAAAGGCGTGTGACTTAATCCATGGGCAAGGTGACGGGTTTTATCGAGATCGACCGGCGTGACCGGCGCTATGCGCCAGCTTCCGATCGCATCCGCCACTATAAGGAATTTCTGATTCCTTTATCGGAAGAAGCGACGAAGGATCAGGCGGCGCGCTGCATGAATTGCGGCATTCCTTATTGCCATACGGGCTGTCCGGTGAACAACCAGATCCCGGATTGGAACGATCTCGTCTATCACGCGGAGTGGGAAGAAGCCGCGCGCAATCTCCATTCGACCAATAATTTTCCCGAGTTCACCGGCCGCGTCTGTCCAGCACCCTGCGAAGCGGCCTGCACGCTGAATCTGCAAGAGACGCCGGTCACGATCAAGACGATCGAATGCACGATCGTCGATCGCGCCTGGGAGAGCGGCTGGGTGAAACCGGAGCCACCTGAGCGCAAGACGCATCAGCGCATAGCCATCGTCGGCTCAGGTCCTGCCGGGCTTGCCGCCGCGCAACAGCTCGCGCGCGTCGGGCATGACGTGCATGTCTATGAGAAGAATCTCAAACCCGGCGGATTGCTGCGCTATGGCATTCCCGACTTCAAAATGGAAAAGCATCTGATCGACCGCCGCGTCGCGCAGATGGAAGCCGAAGGCGTGATTTTCCATTGTGGCGTCAATGTCGGTGTCGATCTCGAAGTCGCGAAGCTCTTCGCCGATTACGACGCGGTGATCCTGGCAGGCGGCGCCGAGAAGCCGCGCGATCTGCCGATTCCCGGCCGCGATCTCGCAGGCATTCATTTCGCGATGGATTTCCTGCCGCAGCAAAACCGCCGCGTCGGCAAGGAGCCGATCCATAGCAATCTGCCGATCCTGGCCGCCGGCAAGCATGTGATCGTGATCGGCGGCGGCGATACGGGCTCGGATTGCATCGGCACCTCGATCCGGCAAGGCGCGGTCGCGGTGAAACAGCTCGAAATCATGCCGCAGCCACCGGAGAAGGAAGACAAGCTCCTGACCTGGCCGAACTGGCCTTTGAAATTCCGCACCTCGTCGAGCCAAGAAGAAGGCGCGGAGCGCGATTTCGCCGTGCTCACCAAGGAATTCATCGGCGAAGACGGCGTGGTCAAAAAGCTGAAATGCGTGCGCGTCGATCATAAGATGCAGGAAATTCCCGGCAGCGACTTCGAGATCAAGGCCGATCTCGTTCTCCTCGCAATGGGCTTCGTCTCGCCGGTCCACGAAGGGCTGATCGAGAACCTCGGCGTCGCGCTCGATCCGCGCGGCAATGTCCAGGCCGAGACGACGAATTACAAAACCTCGGTCGATAAGGTCTTTGCTTGCGGCGATATGCGGCGCGGGCAATCCTTGGTTGTCTGGGCGATCCGCGAAGGACGACAAGCGGCGCAGGCGGTCGATCTATTTCTGACGGGATCGAGCGTGCTGCCGAGGTGAATGCCAAGCCGCTTCGCCATGCACCATGAGCGCCGTCATGGCCGGGCTTGACCCGGCCATCCACGCACCAACGATGTTCAGCTTCTACGTGGATGCCCGGCTCAAGGCCGGGCATGACGGCGATGCAGTTTGCTCAGCTCAGCTCACTCGCGAGACGTTGCAGAAACGCAAGGCCCGCCTCGATCTGCGCGATCTCTATATATTCGTCGGGCTGATGCGCCTGATCGATCGAGCCTGGCCCGCAGACGATCGTCGGGATTTCGGCAAGCTGAAATTGGCCGCCTTCCGTCGCGAAAGGCACGGTGATCGTGCGATTGGAGCGCGAGAGCTTCAAGGCCAAAGTCTCGGCTGACGATCCCGCCTCCGCCTTGAGCCCCGGCACTTCGACTTCGGTGATCGTTTCGATCCGCGCATCGGGCGCGTAGCGTCGCATCTTCGGCAGCACGACGCGCGCGGCGTAATCGTCGAGCCTCTGCAACGCGCGGCTCGGCAAGGCACCCGGCAGGCCGCGAAACTCCCAGTGAAAGATACATTCCTTCGCCATGATATTGCGCGCCGTGCCGCCGGCAATCG
This sequence comes from Methyloferula stellata AR4, assembly GCF_000385335.1. Classification (NCBI taxonomy): domain Bacteria; kingdom Pseudomonadati; phylum Pseudomonadota; class Alphaproteobacteria; order Hyphomicrobiales; family Beijerinckiaceae; genus Methyloferula; species Methyloferula stellata. The sequence continues at coordinate 209,613 of NZ_ARWA01000001.1, forward strand.
TGCCCACATGGATGGTCGAGAAAGGCGGATCGAACCGCCCGCTCGGATCGCCTTCGGCAACAAGCTCTTCGGCGAAGCGATAAAGCTCTGTCACGAGATCGCAGGCCGCTTCGACAGCGCTCGCGCCGAGATAGGGTTTTGAGGAATGCGCCTCGTGCCCATGCACGGTCGTCACATAGCAGGCGACGCTCTTATGCGCGTCGGCAACTTGCATCAGCGTCGGCTCGCCGACGAGCACGGCGCCAGGGCGCGGCAGATCGTGCCCGAAGCGCGCGATCGTATCGAGCGGGCCTTGGCATGTTGTTTCTTCGTCATAGCTCAGGAGCAGATGGATCGGCCGCTTCAAGCCGATCTTCTGGAACTCCGGCAGCATGGCGAGGCAGATCGCGTCGAAGCCTTTCATGTCGCAAGTGCCGCGGCCATAGACACGCCCATCGGCGCGGCGCATCTGGAAGGGATCGCTGGTCCAGGTCTGGCCGGTGACGGGCACGACGTCGGTATGGCCCGAAAGCACCACACCGCCATCGACCTTCGGGCCGATCGTGGCAAAGAGCGCCGCCTTGTCGCCCGAGGCATTGGGCACTTTGACATAATCGATGCCGAGCCCCGTCAGATAGGCCTCGACATCGGCGACCAGTGCCAGATTCGATTTCGAGCTTTCGGTATCGAAGCTGATGAGGCGATCAAGCAGATCGAGCGCGTTATCGAGCGGGATGCCATCAACGAGGGACATGATGTTCAGCCTCTGCGGTTGCAGAACAAATCCCGCCGCCCTCGTCCTTCGAGACGCTTGCATTCCAAGTCGCGCATGCGCGACTTAGAACATTCGAGATGCCCATTTCGAGTAAACTCGAAATGGGTGCAAGCTCCTCAGCATGAGGGCTAACGCTTCAGCCCTGAAGCCCTCATGCTGAGGAGATGCCTTCGCTGGCGATCTATCGCAACAGCGAGATCGCGATTGGCATCGTCTCGAAGCGCGAGGGCTTCAGAGGTACATTTCAAAATAACTAGTTCAACACCCGCCGCGCGAAGGGCGAGTCGAGCGAGAAGACCGGAATTTCCGCCTCGAACACGTCACCCTTTTCGGTCACCATGCGATAGCTGCCGGTCATGATGCCCGACGGCGTTGTGAGCGGGCAGCCAGACGTATAGCGGAAGGTCTCGCCCGGCTTCAAAACCGGCTGTTCGCCGACGACGCCTGGGCCTTGCGCTTCTTCAAGCTTGCCATTGGCATCGGTGATTTTCCAATGCCGGGCGGTGAGCTGCACGGTCATATCGCCCTGATTGGCGATCTCGACCGTATAGGCCCAGAAATAGGTGGCTTCATCGGCATCCGAGCGTTCCGGCACGAATTCCGGCAGCACCGTGATTTGAATATCGCGAGTGACGCAGCTGTACATGGTTGATCACGTTCCCCAAACGCGAAAGACAATCTGATTGAGCCTAGCATAGGCCGTACCGCGAGGGAACGTCCGGCCCGGGCTCGCCTTACTCCGCCGCGAGATGCGGCCGTGCGACCGCGCTCAGCGCCTCGCGCAGATCGTCGAGCAGATCCTCGACATCTTCCAAACCGACCGAAAGACGCAGCATGCCGTCGCTGATGCCAAGGCCCGCGCGGGTTTCGGGCGTCAATCTTTGATGGGTCGTCGTCGCCGGATGGGTGATGAGGCTTTTCGCATCGCCCAGATTGTTTGAAATTTTGATGATCGAAAGCGCATTGGCAAAGGCGAAAGCGGAAGCCTTGCCGCCCGCGGTCTCGAACGCGACCATGGTACCGCCGCCGCTCATCTGGCGCCGGACGATCTCGGCCTGCGGATGATCGTCGCGACCCGGATAAAGCACGCGCGAAATCTGCGGCGCGTCGCTGAGGAAATCGGCGATCCGCGCGGCACTCTGCATCTGCTGGTTGATACGCAATGGCAGGGTTTCGAGCGATTTCAAAAGCACCCAGGCGTTGAAGGGCGACAGAGCCGGCCCCGTCTGGCGCAGGAAATTATGCAGGTTCGCTTCGATGAAGGCTTTGCTCGCGAGAATGACGCCGCCGAGGCAGCGGCCCTGCCCGTCTATATGTTTCGTCGCCGAATAGACGACGCAATCGGCGCCGAGCGCCATGGGCTTTTGCAGAAGCGGCGTCGCAAACACATTGTCGACGACGAGCGTCGCGCCATGCGCATGCGCGATCTCAGCAATGGCCCGAATGTCGTAGACTTCGAGACAGGGGTTGGTCGGGCTCTCCAAAAACAAGACTTTCGTCTGGGGCCGGACGGCTGCCTTCCACTGCGACAAATCAGCGCCGTCGACGAGCGTCGTCTCGACGCCGTAGCGCGGCAGCAGGTCCTCGACGATGTAGAGACAGGACCCAAAGAGCGCGCGCGCGGCGATCACATGATCGCCCGCCTTCACCTGCCCCATAAGCGCGGCCGTGACAGCCGCCATGCCGGAGGCCGTGGCGCGGGCCGCCTCGGCGCCTTCGAGCAGCGCCATGCGCTCCTCGAACATGGCGACGGTCGGATTGGCATAGCGCGAATAGACGAAGCCCGGATCCTCGCCCTTGAAGCGGGCTTCGGCGGCTTCGGCGCTCGCATAGACGAAACCTTGGGTGAGGAAGAGTGCTTCGGAGGTTTCGCCGAAGGGCGAGCGGGTGGTGCCGCCATGGACGAGTTGGGTCGCGGGGCGCAGGGCTTTTGCAGCAGGTTTTGGCTTAAAATCCGTCATTCCAAAGGTTTATATCGTGACGGGCGCCCGCTCAAGGCGCCTGAGTCAGCCTTTTGTGTGGACAGACCCCGCCCAGGGCTGCGATGCCACTGCGCTAAAGACACGCATTCTTCTACCATCGGGCTCCTCACTCCGCTGCCGGGCCCTGACATGAGAGCCGCGCTTTTGCCTACGCAACCTAAGCTTTTCCCGGACAGCAGCAGCGAGAACCTGCTCGCGGCAGCGGGCGATCTCGGCCCGCGATTCGGACTGCTCCCGCGCGAGAAAATTCATTTTCTCCTGCGCCGGGGCATGATCTTGAGCCTCGCGCCGATCGACGACGCGCAGATTCAACCGGCAAGCCTCGACCTCAGGCTCGGTGCCCGCGCGTATCGCGTGCGCGCCAGCTTTCTGCCGGGCAAAGACAAGACGGTTTTGGATCAACTCACGGTTCTGAAATCCGACGAGATCGATCTTGAAGGCGATGGCGCAATCCTTGAACGCGGCTGCGTCTATGTCGTGCCTTTGCTCGAACATCTGAGCCTGCCCGAAAGTATTTCCGCGGTCGCCAATCCGAAAAGCTCGACCGGACGGCTCGATATTTTCACAAGACTCATCACCGATAGCAGCGAAGTCTTCGATCATGTCGCGCGCGGCTATACGGGACAGCTTTACGCCGAGATTTCGCCGCGCAGTTTCAGCGTGCGGGTTCACAAAGGTTCGCGGCTCAATCAGATTCGTTTCCGGCGCTGGAATTCGCAGCAATTCAACGTGACGGACTTCGGGCTCGACGATCGCGAGCTACGTCAACGGCACGAAGAAAAGAGGCTCGTCGATGGCGAATTGCATCTGCGCCACGGATTGATCCTGCGCATCGCTCTCGACGGCGAAACGCTTGGGCCGGTCATCGGCTATCGCGCGCAAAAACATACCGACCCTATCGATGTGGACCGCGTCGGCGCCTATGAACTGAAAGATTTCTGGGAGCCGATCGCCGCGCGCAATGACAGACGGCTGATCCTCGATCCGGGCGAGTTCTACATTCTCGCCTCGCAGGAAAGGATGCACATTCCGCCCGATCTTGCAGCCGAGATGATTCCGATCGATCCCTCCATGGGTGAGTTTCGCGTCCATTATGCAGGCTTCTTCGATCCCGGCTTCGGCTTCAGCCCTGACGGCGTGCCAGGCGCGCGCGGCGTTTTGGAAGTCCGCAGCCATGAGGTGCCCTTCATTCTCGAAGATGGGCAGGTCATCGGCCGCTTGATGTTCGAGAAAATGGCCGAAGCCCCGCAGGTGCTCTACGGCCAGGCCGGCTCATCCAATTATCAGGGCCAGGGCTTGAAGCTCTCGAAACATTTCAAGATGAGCTGAGGCGCCGAACTCGGGCCGTCATAAAAAATGTGACCGCAGATCAAAATAATTATAAGGAGGCGACAACTTACCTATTTGCCCGGACCGCGACATGAGAAACTGGGACGTCTTTTTTACGGCGACGAAACTCTCCAAAGGGCTCGAACTGGATTTCGTCGAAAATCCAGCGACGAGCGAGGACGGATCGCTCGCCCGCAACGATATCTTGAATTTCGAGATCACTCTGCGGCGTAGCAAATTCGACGGCATGGTCGTCGAGGTCCGCCCGGACGGCGATGTCATCATCATGGCGCAGAATGCGCGCTGGCGGATTTCGAAGCCAACCGAGTCAGACAAAGTTCATCCCGTTGCGCTAAGAACAAAGCCGCATATCTGGTTCATCCGCGAGGAAATTGGTTAAAGCGGGACAAGCAAAACTGTGGAGCGGTTTTGCGCCCGCATCCCGCTTTAAGTCCTTAGAATCGATCACGTTAATGATTATGGATTGATTCAATTCATAATCATCGTGATCTAATAGGTCACATCTCCGCGAATTGGTATACCAGGCCTTGCCACAGGCTCCCCAAAGGGCGATATACGGAGAAAGAAATGGGAGGAAAGTCCAAGCTGAGCCACTGAAAGGTAAAAGCTTTGTTGACTTTCGAGAATCGTTCGCGGGTACGCCGCCTGTGGCTATCCGACCTCCCCGCGTTCAAGGCTCATCTCCATCGCCTCGACCGGGACACGTTGCACGACCGCTTCGGCTGTTACGCGGCAGACTCCGTCCTTGATGAATATGCCCAGACCTGTCTTTCCGACGGCTCGATCGTCTATGGCTATTTCGAAGGCGATTTGATGCGTGGCGCTGGTGAATTGCGCCTGAAAGCCGGTGCGGGCGAAGCCGCGATGAGTGTCGAAAGCGATTGGCGCCACCATGGCATCGGAACCGAGCTTTTCTCCCGCGTGATCCGCGCCGCCTGTAATCGCGGCGTCGAATCCCTGTCGATCCTGTGCCTGCCGCATAATCAGGCGATGCTCGAACTCGCGCGTAAATTCGACGCCGAGCTGCATTTCGAAAGCGATGAAATCACCGGGCAGCTCATCGCCCGCGAAATTTCGCCCCTGGCGCTCTGGGACGAATATGTCGAAGACAGCCTTGGCTTTGTCGATGCCATGTTCGACGCGCAAAAGCACCTTTTGGAGAAATTTCTCCATGGACCGGGCGTTCTTCCCTCCTGAGGATCTGGCCCTATCTCAAAAGCGGGCTATCTTGGAACGCATGCGTTCCGAGAGTCTTTAATCGAGATGGGAGACAGTCGTGAAGCACCATCAACCTTATCTGTCCGCCGAAGCCTTGGGGATCGAGGATTGGGAGCGCGAAGAGCTGATCGGGCTCTGGCCGAAGCTCATGGCGGACACGATCGAAGTCGATATGCATCAGGCGGCGTCCGATTGCGGCACGATCTGCTGCATCGGCGGCCATATGGCTCTATCGCATGGCATTTCGGTCCTTGGCGCACGCCGTTACGTGCAAAATAACGAGCCCTTGTCAGAGCTCTTCTTTCCCGACCGGACCATCAATTTTCAGCATAGCGGCTGGCGCGCCAAAGCGCCTCAAGCAGGCCAAGCCATCTTGAACTTCCTCACCACCGGCAAGCCGGATTGGGATGGCGTCATGTCGAAAGCTTGATCGCAGACGCCGCCGGAAGAACCACAAGATAACAAGCTAATGTTTCGGCGTCGGCGGAATGGCCAGCCAATGCGTGGCGCCTTCATAGGGTTCTGCATTGCGGTCGAGCCATGCCCGCAAAATCGGATTCCACGCGATCAGCTCGAAGACATCTTCCGCGCCTGCCTTGCAGACAAGAATTTCACTGCCGTCTTTCGGCGCTGTCGCCATAGGCTGCCACTCGCTCACGTCCTGGTCTCCAAACTCATCGTCTTTTCGGCGGGTTCTATAGCGGATTTCGGGCCAGTGGCGAGAAGAGATCCGGGTCCCAAACAAAGCCGGCGCGAAGACCCAAAACTGGAGTATTAGGTCGTTAATACGGTGCCATTTTACCTTGTGGTACCAGTAATACCCAGCTAAGCAGCGCTTTTCCAAGCTTTGCGATTTACAAAACGACGTGGAATCTCCAAAACTGATAGTAATCTTCCAGCAGAGTGGCTCCAAGGTCATAGGCTCGACCCCTGCAATTGTGTATATGAAGGCTTCAAGCTGTAGGAAGATTTTAAGTGATAAAGACCAAAGTTCATATCGAGGGGCCATATCGTGGCCATGGACTTAAGGTCGAGCGACCGGCATGGCCCGGCCGCTACAGACAGGAGTTTTGAAGATGGCTCACAGTCTCAAGCGGATGGCGCTGACGGCGATGGCTTTGACCGCGATTTTAAGCCAGCTCGGCGCCGCTCAGGCCCAAACCGGTTACAGTTATTTGTTTTGGCCCTATTTCACGGCGGCGCCCGCTCCCAGCCAGGTCCGTGTTCCGGCCCAGCAGGCCGCGGCTCAGCCGAGCGCCGCGCCGCGCCGTGTACCGCAAGATTTCATCCATGAAACGGCCGAGATCAGATATGCGCCGAGCCCCGAAATCGGGCGCCCGGCCTATGGCTCTTCCCAGTCCGTCATCCTTGGCGTCGGCTATTAAGCCGGACCACCGGCAAGCAGACACCACGCCGCTCGAAAAGCGAGTAAGCCTGACCGCGGTCGGAAACCTTTATTTCGGCAAGGCGGCATAGGCCTTGTCGAAGCCCTTGATGGGAATATTGATCGTGACATCCCGGCCATCCGAAGAGTGTATGATGGCCTGCACTTCGGCCGTCGCCGCGATATCGCGGACCAAAGCGGCATCGAGCGGCTGGGTTGCGATGCAATGGCCCGTCTCGCAGGCCGTGTAGGGAACCGTGTGATTTCCCTTAGCCAATTTCAAATCGACGCCGGGAGCTATCGAGACGCCGGTCGGCGTTTGCAGGGTCATAAGCTGGTGGTTTTCGTCGTCGGTGCCGATCGTCCAGGAAAAGACGACCTGGTTCTGATTGTTATTCTGTTGAGCGATCTGCAGCAGCGCGAAACAAATGCGCTTGCGTTTGCCTTCGGCGAATTCGCGGCAGGTCACGCTCCAATTGTCGAAATTCAAGATTTCGGTTCTAACGGGCTGCGGTGGAGCCGGCGGCTGCGCCTGGGGCTGTGCCGCCGGGGCGGCGGCCGGAGCCGGAGCCGCCGCCTGCTGCTTTTGCTGCCCGACACGGATGGCCCCTTGAGCGAAAGCCGCTCCCGGAACGGCGATCAAAACGGCGAAGCCGAAGGTCAAAATGCGCAATGGAGTTCCCAACATCGGAACAAGCCTTTCTGTCTCAACCGGCAGCCTGAGCGGAGCCTTGTACGATTTCCGCCTTCCCATCGGCAAGCGGAACATCGGAAAAGGGCGGAAGCTCGATAGGTCAGGAATTTTTACATCCGGCTGGAACGCTATAGGACTTTAAGACGCTGGGGATAGGCGGCGATACCCGTCGCCCCAATATAGGGGGACACATTTTCCATGCGATACCCTTCATGACGAGCAATTCCGTTCAAGACCCGGCCTCCACAGATTCGCTCCGTGCCCAATTGGACTCGATCTATGCCTCTTCAATCGATGCCATCGTGACCATCGATGAGAAGGACGCTATTTCGGGCTGGAACGCCGCAGCCGAGCGGCTTTTCGGATATACGGCGGCGGAAGTCCTCGGGAAAAACTTTTCCGACATCGATCCTTCGCCCGACAGGGTCTCAGAGCGCCATCAATTCCTGCAACGTCTGCACGGCGGCGAACCGATCGAATTTCAGGCCATCCGGCACCGCAAGAATGGCGAGCCCATCGAAATCCTGGTCCGTGGCGCGCCGATGAAGGCGCCGGACGGCCACATGATCGGCGCATCCTTCGTGGTCCGCGACATTACCTCGCTGAAACAGCGCGAGCAGCACGTGCATTTTCTGATGCGGGAGCTGACGCATCGCTCGAAAAACCTTTTGGCCGTGATCCAGGCCATGGCCCGGCAATCGCTCAGTCATCTGAGTTCGCCCGAGGAATTCGTCACACGGTTCAGCGAACGTCTGAGCGGCCTCGCGGGCTCGCATGACCTTTTATCCAATGTCGATTGGGAAGGGGCTTCGCTCGGCGATCTCATCCGGTCGCAACTGCGCCATTACGAAGACCGGTTCGACGAAAAATTTCATCTCGAAGGACCAGATCTGTTTCTGCGGCCGGAGGCGGCGCAGAATATCGGGATCGCCTTGCACGAACTGTCGACCAATGCGGCCAAATATGGCGCCTTGTCGGTGCCGGAAGGGCACGTCTCCATCTCCTGGCAATTGAAGACGGAAAAGGATGTCCCGAGGCTTCAAATGACCTGGCAGGAGAAAGGCGGGCCTTCCGTCAACCCGCCCGGCCACAAGGGTTTCGGCCATATCGTGATGGAACGCATCACGGGACAGGCGCTGGGCGGCACATCGCACGCGGATTTCAATCCCGAAGGCGTCGCCTGGCACCTCGACGTTCCCGCGGGCTCGATCGTGCTCGAACGCGAAAAGACCGAATAATCGACGTCGCTTAAGTCGCCCGCGCACTTTGCTGCGCGGTCAACGGGAGCGCACGCGCCTGCGGTCCTTCTTGCCGGCGCGGCGGCGTGAAACCGCGCAGCCGCAAGGCATTGCCAAGCACGAAGATCGACGAAAAGGCCATTGCGCCCGCAGCAAGCATCGGCGACAAAAGCACGCCATAGGCCGGATAGAGCACGCCCGCGGCAACGGGAACCAGAACGACATTATAGCCGAAGGCCCAGAAGAGATTCTGCTTGATGTTGCGGATCACGGCCCGGCTGAGCGTAATCGCCGTTGCGACACTCATCAGATCGTTCGACATCAAGACCACGTCGGCCGTTTCGATGGCGATGTCGGTTCCTGATCCGACCGCGATGCCGACATCGGCCTTGGCGAGCGCCGGCGCGTCATTGATGCCGTCGCCTGCGAAAGCGATCGTGCCGCCCTTGGCGCGCAAATCTTCGATGACCTTGGCCTTGCCGGCGGGCAAAACCTCGGCGACGACCCGGTCGATACCGGCTTGCGCCGCGATGGCTTCGGCCGTGCGCTGATTGTCGCCGGTGATCATGAGCGTTTCGATATGCTCGGCCCGGAGCGCGGCAATGGCCGGCGCGGCAGAGGCTTTCAAAGGATCGGAGACGGCGACGATCGCCGCAAGTCTGCCGTCGACCGCCACATAAAGCGGCGTCTTCGCTGCAAGCCCGAAAGGCGCGGTCTGCGCGGCGACTGATCCGATATCATAGCCAAGCTTGGTCATGAAACGGTCGGCGCCGACTTCGATCTTTTTGCCGGCGACGCGCGCCGTCACGCCAAATCCCGCTTCGGCGGAAAAATCGCTGACCTCAGCGAGCTTGAGCCCCGCCTGCTCGGCCGCCGTTACGATAGCCTTGCCGATCGGATGTTCCGAGCGCGCTTCGACGGAAGCGACAAGCGCCAGAACTTCGTCGCGCGAAAATCCCTCGAGGGATATGAAATCGGTCAGTTCCGGGTGGCCCTTGGTGAGCGTGCCTGTCTTATCGAAGGCGATCACGGTCACGTCGCGCAATGTCTGCAACGCCGTGCCTTGACGAAACAAAATGCCGAGTTCGGCGCCGCGTCCGGTGCCGACCATGATCGACGTCGGCGTCGCCAACCCCATCGCACAGGGACAAGCGATGATCAGAACCGCGACCATGCTGGTCAGCGCATAAGGCAGAGCAGGCGCGGGCCCAAGGAAATACCAGAGAAGGAAGGTCAAAGCCGCGATGCCCATCACGGCCGGGACGAACCGGCCTGCGACTTTGTCGGCCAAGGCTTGGATCGGCAGTTTCGCGCCTTGCGCATCTTCGACCATGCGGATGATCTGCGACAAGACGCTGTCCGCGCCAAGTTTTGTCGCGCGCAGGGAGAAGCTGCCGGAGCCGTTGAGCGTTCCGCCGACAACCGGCGCTCCAACCGTTTTGGCCTTGGGGTCCGCTTCGCCGGTCAGCATCGATTCATCGATGAAGGATGAGCCTTCCACGATTTCGCCGTCGACGGGCACGGTTTCGCCGGGCCGGACCATGAGGATGTCGTCCTTGACGACGGCCTCAAGCGGGATTTCGACCGTCTCGCCGTTGCGCACAACCCGCGCGGTTTTCGGCTTCAGGTTAAGCAGATGCCGGATCGCTGCGCCGGTATGGGTCTTGGCGCGCGCCTCCAAAGTCCGGCCGAGCAGGATCAAAGTGACGATCACGGCCGCTGCTTCGAAATAGACCTGCGCCGTACTCTCGGGAAAAAGACCCGGCGCGAAAGTGACAAGCGTCGAATAGGCGAAGGCCGCGCCGGCACCGAGGGCGACGAGCGCATTCATCTCCGGCGCACCGCGCAGCAAGGCCGGAATGCCCGACGTGAAGAAACGCCGGCCCGGCCCGAACAGAACCACGGCGGTCAGCAGGAATTCCGCCACGCGCAGCGGCGTCGTCCCGATCGTCTGCATGATCCACATGTGGAACGACGGCACGAGATGGCCGCCCATCTCGACGATGAAGACAGGCGCCGCCAGCAGCGCCGCGAGAACCGTGTCGCGCACGAGCTTTTTGGCATCTTCATCGTGATGATGATGAGCTGCGGGGGCGCCGGGTTCGCCCACGGGATGCGCATGATAGCCAGCCTTCTCGACCGCCCGTGCGAGATCGCCGAATTGCACCGACCCGGCGCTGAACGTCACATGCGCGCGTTCGGTCGCGAGATTGACATTGGCCTCGATCACGCCCGGCACGGCGCGCAATTCTTTTTCGGTGCGCGCGATGCAAGACGCGCAATGCATGCCTTCGATATGAAGATCCAAGCTCTCTTGCCGGACGTCAAACCCCGCGGCGCGGATCGCCGCGATGACGGGCTCCGCCTCCGCAGCTCCGGCGAAACGCACGTCGGCGCGCTCTGTCGCAAGATTGACGGCCACGCTTGCCACGCCCGGCACAGCGGCGACGGCCTTCTCGATCCGTCCGACGCAGGACGCGCAATGCATGCCGTCGATCGGCAATTGAAGCCTGGCACCAGCTTCCGGCAGCGCCACGGGCGCGGATACGGTCTCGAGGGACAAAGCGGATCTCCTTGCACGGGGCGGAAATAGGCGTGTGCCAGATATATGGTATCGTCCCCTTAAAGTGAAAACGGCTTCAAAGGCCATGACCGAGATCAAAAATAAGCGATCCGGCCGTATCATCCGCCAATCGGGAGGGAAATATGAGCAAACTCTATTCACCGGCACATCGCGCGCTGCAGGAGAAATTTGACGCGACGCGCATGGCCGATCTGATGGAGAATGGTCTTCTGCATTGCGAATTCGCACCGGAAGAAAAAGCCTTCCTCGAAAGTCGCGACATGTTTTTCTTATCGACAGTGGACGGTGCTGGACGCCCCACCGTCTCCTATAAGGGCGGCCCCATCGGCTTCGTCAAAGTCACCGGTCCATCGCAGCTCATCTTTCCCTGCTATGACGGCAACGGCATGTATTATTCGATGGGCAACCTCATGGCTGCGCCCAGGGTCGGCCTGCTCTTCATCGATTTCGAGACCCCGCATCGTCTGCGCGTGCATGGAACGGCCGAAATCCATTTCGAACATCCGCTGCTCCAAGATTATGCCGAAGCGCAATTCCTGGTCAGCGTCGACGCGGACGAGATCTGGATCAACTGCCCGCGCTATATTCCGACCTATCAAAAACGCGCGGCATCGAAATATGTGCCGCAGCCCGGCCATGACACGCCCGCGCCCGCATGGAAACGCATCGACTTCGTGCAGGACGCGCTGCCGGCCAAGGATCAAGGCAAGGCGGAAGCGAATGGCGGGCTCCTGAGCGCGGACGATTATTTTGCGCTGCTGGCAAAGGGCGAGGCGTGAAGGGCATTTGCGAAGAGCCCCATGCTCGCAGCAATCGGTCTTTGTGAATCCTCGATTTCAGCGCGCGTTTCGTTCATGAGATCGATCACCTCGTCGCGGCCATCGATTTTGAGTTTGAAACCCTTGATCGACCAAACGCCGTTTTGTTTGACCGCCTCCAGAAAGGCTTTTCCCGCGGCCTTGGTCCCGCTCACGGAAAAGCTGAGGCGCGCGGAACCCGACGCGCCCAAGATCGAAATCGAGCCCATAGGAATGCCCGTTCGTATGGGCGGCCCGAGAAGGTTCACCGCTTCGGAATTGGCCTCAAGCCTGACCACCCCGAGCCTATAGGCGTCGGAATGTGCTAGCATATAGAGGATGCCGCCAAAGAAAGATCCCCATAGCGCGATCACGCCAATCCATATGACGACGCCCCAGATTGCCCACAAGCGCTGCACGCGCTTGAAATGCTCTATGCTGTCCCATCGCCCATTGCGCCATGCCCAGGCGCTGCCTTTCGCTCCGAGGACGAATGGCATGATCAAAATGCCGAAAAACGGAATGAATGTCAGGAGCGCGATGAAAGTGTTGTTTCCTACGCCCCATATCCAGTTGAGCAGGAACGCGCCCCAGTTCCAGCGGTCGATTTCCGCGGGAACGGCTTTAGCGTCGATATGAGCGGTTGAATCGGCCATGGTTCACGTCCCCGGCGGCATTTCGGGGGCGAAATCTATCAGCTTTTCCTAAGGGCGACCGGAAACATATGGAAATTAAACGGCCCTAATTCCGTTCAACCGCAAACTTAGGCATGTCCCGTTGTTCTGCGAGGAGTTCTAGAACGCGGAAAGGGCATAGCGATGATTTCTCCACACACCCCGGCAGGCACGAAGGTCGTCTGCATCGATGCAAGCGCCAACGGAAAATACATGCGCGCCATTTGGATCGGGGGCTTAGGCGGTTTGCAAGAGCGGGCGGTCTACACGGTTAAGGCGATCTATCGGACTCGTAGAGCCATCAGCGGCTTTGGCGTGCTGCTTCACGAGATCGAACGCGATGGAGGCCAGGGTTGGGCCATCGACCGCTTTCGCTATGTCGACCTTCCGTCCTGCCTCGTGGATGCCTTGAACGCCCAGCCGGCGAAAGACAAAGCCGAAGCCTTCGCAGACTAAAGCCCGCTCGAAACTCTCCGGCCGCGCGTCAGGGCCCCGACCTCACATCGTCGTCAATTGATCGCCGGAGTTTTGCAGATAAGCGGCAAGCGCCGAAGCGAGGCTATTGCTGATCAGCCTAGACGCCAGACTATTGGCAAGCGTCGTGGCGTCTGTGCCGTCGCTGCTGCTCGACGCCGTGGCGGCGGAGGCCGCCGTGGTCGCCGAACTGGACGATGCAGCGGTGGTTGAAGAACTCGTGCCGCTGGACGAGGACGTTCCCAACAAAGCCTCCAAATCTTTGGTGACGGCGTCGGCGGCGCTCTTCGCGCTCGTGGTATCGCCCGATGAGACGGAATTGAGAAGGGTCCCAAGATCGCTCGCGAGACTCGCCAGCGAACTATCCGTGCTGTCCGTTGACGTTAAAGATGGCGGTGGTGGCGGGGGCGGTGGTGGACTCGACAGATTTGCGAGATCCTGCGTGACGCTGCTCGCCGCCGATTGCTCGGTTGCCGTGTCACCCGATTGAACTGCGCTCAAAAGCGAGTTCAGATCCGTCAGAAACTGACTGCCGGACGTTGCGCTGCTGCTCGACGACGACGAATCCGTCGTCGCAGACGATGAACTCGTGCTGCCGCTCGATGACGTCCCGAGCAAGGCCTGCAGATCCGACGTGAGGGCAGTTGCCGCGCTCTGCGCGCCCGTCGTGTTGCCCGATTGCACGGATTGAAGGAGGTTTGAAAGATCCGTCCCAAAATTATCGGCCGCTTTGGCCTGCGACGCCTCATCCTGCTGCAATGCGCTCAGAGACGATTGCGCATCCGTCAAATCGCCACCTTGCACATAAGACAAGAGCGAAGACAGATCGCTTTTGATCTGGACCGAGCCGATGCCGGATGTGCCAGTAGTCGTACTGCCGTCGCCTGCAATGGAGGTCGAGGCTGTCTTGTATGACGACAAGGCTGTCTGCGCGGCCGCTATGTTTCCGGACGCGACGTCGCTTTCGATTTCCGTGAGCGATTGCTTACGCTGCTGATAGAGACTCAGTAAATCCGCGTTGTTGGAGTTTACGCTTGAAACGGACATTGCCGCCCTCCGTTCGCTCTTGCTTATGCACGCGTTATCGAAGGGCAATCTTGTGCAGAGCTTAAAAAAAATGTGTCGCGATTTGCAGATATGTTTCCGATTGGAAACATAATAATCCGATCAGCCCTTCTTCACGCAAGCGAAACATCTCGACGCTTGGAGTTGCACGCTCGTTTAATGTCGGCCCGTGACGGCGCGCAGAAACATTCGGACACAAACATACATCGTGGCGATACAAATTTCCGCGGTAAAACGCGGTTGCATGAGGTCCGTTTCAAGCGCGAGGCAGCGTAATGCGTGCGATCAATCCATGCGGTTTGCGATCGAGCAGATGCAACTGACCCCGATGCGCCGTCACGATGGCCTGGACAATGGGCAAGCCCAAGCCGAAACCTTGTAAGGCATCTGCTTTTCGCGACTCGTCGCCACGCGTGAAAGGCGCAAGCATCGCAGCCTTATCGGCTTCGGGAATACCCGGACCATCGTCGATGACATCGATCTCTATCCAATCCAGCGAAGCGCAGCGCAGACGAACTTCCACCTCTGTTCCGAATTTCACGGCATTGCTGACGAGATTCGTAACGGCGCGGTAGAGCTCGTCCACATTGCCCTTGATTGAGATTGGCTCAGCCGCATCGAAATGGACTTTGTAGCCCATATCCGCGAACTCATTGCATATCGTTTGCAGCAAGGCGCTGAGATCAAGAAGCGCATTTCTTTGCACCTCCTTGCCATCTCGAATAAACGACAAAGCGCTATGAACCATTGCGTCCATTTGTTCGATATCCCGCAATATCGGATCGCGGACGTCACTCGGTTCAATGAATTCGGCCCGCAGCCGCAAGCGCGTCACAGGCGTTCGCAAATCATGGCTGACCGCGGCGAGCATCTGCGTTCTTTGCTCGATCATCGTCTTGACGCGTTCGCTCATACGATTCAGAGCGCGCGCGGCGCCGCGAAGTTCGCTCGGCCCGCTCTCTTCCACCAAGGCCATGGTCCCCTTGACCGAAAACTCGTCGACGGCTTCCGCGAATCTGCGCAATGGACGGGTCAGGCCACGTCCCGCCCATAAAATGAAAATCGTGAAACTGATGGCAAAGAAAAGCAATGTCCCGAAGACGACGGGAATCATCGGCGACGGTGGCGGCGGCATAGCTCCGCGTCCGAATTCGCCGGGAAGTCCACGATCCGGCGGCGGAGGCCCCCGATCCGGCGGCGGCCGATGCTCCCCATCGCCAGGCGGGGCCGCCATCGTGATGGAGGTACCGTCCTCGAATCGAAAACCGATGCGTTGGCGGCCAGAGGCATCGGTGCCGGTAACGCCTATGGCCGGCCCGACGTAACTTTGGAGCGCCTCGACCACCTTGTTGTTTTGGGCAGACGTCGAGGTCTGCGCGGGGACGGTTTCCGCTTTCATGTCGAGATGCGGATGATCCGCTTCGAACCAGGCCAGAAGTTTTTCGCGGTCCGGCGCGGCAAGCCCATTTGCAATTTTTAGAAAATCGCCGATGCGAGCGATCATGCGATTTTCCGCGCCGGGATCATGCGGCGGGAAGGAACCCCGGCCGATAAAAAACGCCGCGCTGATGCACAAATGGAATATAATCGCGGAGATTATGAGCAGTAAAACGATCTGCGTCGCAATTTCCTGCGGAAAGCGTATCCTCACGAATTACTCTGCCTCGACGGCTTGGGTAAACAAATAGCCGCCGGATCGGACCGTCTTGATCATTTCCGGGTCGCGCGGATTGACCTCGATCTTCTGGCGCAAGCGGCTCACCAGAATATCGACGCTGCGTTCGAAGACGCCCGACGTTCGGCCCTGGGTGATTTCGAGCAATTGATCGCGCGACAGAACCCGGCCCGGATGTTCGCAGAACGCAGCCAGGAGATCGAATTCCGCGCCGGTCAGCATGACTTTAGCGCCTCGCGGATTGAGAACCTGCCGAAGCCCCCGGTTGATTTGCCATCCGGCGAAATTGAACAGATGCTTGGGCCTCGTGTCGCGCTCATTCGTTTGACGCCGCAGCACCGCCCGGATACGGGCCAGCAATTCGCGCGGATTGAACGGCTTCGGCAGATAATCGTCGGCTCCCATTTCCAATCCGATGATCCGATCGATCTCCTCGCTTTTCGCCGTCAGCATGATGATCGGAATATTCGATGTGCTGCGCAGCCTGAGACAGATTGAAAGACCATCTTCCTTAGGCAGATTGAGATCGAGGACGATCAGATCGACAGGATCATGGCTGAGCTTCAGATCCATCTCGCGCCCATGATTTGCGATCGAGGTCCGCATGTCCTGATTGTTCAGGTAACGTGCGATCAATGTGCAGATTTCCTTATCGTCCTCGACGATAAGAATATGCGGCGCGCCAATGTCTGTTTTGAGGTCTTGCATGTCGGTGCGTTTATTTCATGCACGCATGTCTGGCGCAACAGCCGGCTTATGCGGGCGCAATGCTCGCACGGCTGAATCATGTCGAAAGAGCGGCAAGCAGCGACGAACTTGCCAATTGAGAAACACTGGGAAACAAAATAGCGAAAACCTGCAAATGTCCGATGTCCGGCTCATGTCGCGATTTCAGCGCCATGGGCAAACTCGGACACCCACGCCAAAACCGCTCAGGCTCGGCTCTTGCATCAGGTCCCTGAGCCCTATATCGCGGCCGGAGGAGATCGCCTCGACATGACAGCGCATATTCCCTTCGACAATTCCTATGCGAAGCTGCCGGATTCGTTTCATGCGCGGGTCCTGCCGGCATCCGTTGCCGCGCCTGCCCTCATCAAGCTCAACCATGAGCTCGCCCTGCAGCTCGGGCTCGATCCCGAGGCGCTTGCAACGCAAGAGGGCATCGAGATCCTCGCCGGCAAGCGCATCCCCGATGGCGCCGACCCGATCGCGACCGCTTATGCGGGGCACCAATTCGGCCAGTTCGTCCCGCAATTGGGCGACGGCCGTGCGATCCTGCTCGGCGAAGTCGTGGATCGCAACGGCATGCGCCGCGATATTCAGCTCAAAGGCTCCGGTCCGACGCCCTTTTCGCGGCGCGGCGATGGACGCGCGGCGCTGGGCCCCGTGCTGCGCGAATATCTGATTAGCGAGGCCATGGCCGCGCTCGGCATCCCGACGACGCGCGCGCTCGCCGCGGTGACGACGGGCGAGAACGTCATCCGCGAGACCATGCTGCCGGGGGCAGTCTTCACCCGCGTCGCATCGAGCCACATCCGCGTCGGGACGTTCCAGTTCTTTTTGGCCCGCCGCGACGGCGAAGGCCTGCGCCGCCTCGCCGATTATACGATCGCGCGGCATTATCCGGACGCGGCAGGCGCACCGCAGCCCTATCGTGCTTTGCTCGACGCGGTGATCGCGCGACAGGCGGCGCTCGTCGCGCGCTGGCTCAATGTCGGCTTCATTCACGGGGTCATGAACACCGACAATATGTCGATCGCGGGCGAGACCATCGATTATGGTCCCTGCGCCTTCATGGACACATATGACAAGGAGACCGTGTTCAGCTCGATCGATCACGCCGGGCGCTATGCCTATGCGCGGCAGCCCGGCATCGCGCATTGGAATCTCGCGCGGCTCGCCGAATGTCTGATGCCGCTGATCGCGGAAGATAAGGACAAGGCGCTTGAACAGGCGAACGAAGCGCTTGCCGCCTTTCCTCTGATCTTCAAGAAGGCCCATGAAGACGGCTTGCGGCGGAAATTCGGCCTCTTCGAAGAACGCGAGGGCGACGCCGAACTCATGCAGGCTTTGCTTGATCGCATGGCTGTGAACAAGGCCGATTTCACGCTGACCTTTCGGCGTCTGTGCGATGCCGCCGCGAGCACCGAGGCGGACGGCGCAGTAGTACGGGATCTTTTCATCGATCCGACCGCCTTCGACGATTGGGCCGTGCATTGGCGCGAGCGCCTTGCGCTGGAATCGCAGGATGCGCAGGCACGCCGCGATGCCATGCGCCGCGTGAACCCGGCCTTCATTCCGCGCAATCACCGCGTCGAAGCGGTGATCGAAGCCGCCGTGAAGACACGCGATTTCGTACCTTTTGAAACCTTGCTAGCGGTGCTCTCGAAACCTTACGAAGACCAGCCGGATTTCGCGCATTATGCCGATCCGCCACCGCCGAGCCAGGGCATGTATCAGACGTTTTGCGGCACTTGAGGGCTGGCGCTAAACCGCCTTGCCGATGAGGGCTCCGATACCCGCGGTCACCGCCATCGCAAACGCGCCCCAGAAAGCCACGCGAAGCGTCGGTTTCAAGATAGTCGCGCCGCCGATCTTCGCTCCGAGCGCGCCGAGCAATGCGAGAAACACCAGGGACGAACCGGCGACAGCCGCCACGAGGAAACGATGCGGCGCGATAAGAACCGCTGCGATCGGCAGAGCCGCGCCTATCGCGAAAGTGAGGGCTGATGTCAGCGCGGCTTGAATCGGCTTTGCGGTAATCGCAGCCGTGATTCCGAGTTCGTCACGCGCGTGAGCTCCCAAGGCGTCCTTCCGCATGAGTTGCTCGGCGACC
Organism: Methyloferula stellata AR4; assembly: GCF_000385335.1. Taxonomy (NCBI): domain Bacteria; kingdom Pseudomonadati; phylum Pseudomonadota; class Alphaproteobacteria; order Hyphomicrobiales; family Beijerinckiaceae; genus Methyloferula; species Methyloferula stellata. The sequence continues at coordinate 228,338 of NZ_ARWA01000001.1, forward strand.
TGCCTTGCAAGCTTTGGCTCAACGCCGCGGTCGACGTAGATTTGCGCCAATTCCGCCTTTTCGAAATCGATATCATCGGACAGCTCCCGCCGTTCGCGCCCAAGATCCGCACGTTCCGTATCCGCCTGCGAACTGACCGAGACATATTCGCCGGCCGCCATGGACATCGCACCTGCGATCATGCCTGCAACCCCGGCAACCAGAACCTCGTTCGACGCGGTGGCGGCCGAGGCCACGCCGACGATCAGGCTCGCGGTTGAAATAATCCCGTCATTCGCACCGAGAACGGCGGCACGAAGCCAGCCGATACGTGCGATAAGGTGTTGCTCGCGATGAAGGCGGCTCACGCTTTTGCATGTCTTAACGAGAATACACGTCTCATGGAGAACCCGCCTTGCGCGGCAGCATCCGGCGGAGCACACCGTCACGCATGACATAATGATGCGCCAAGGCAGCGCCCGCATGCAAAAACGCTACGCCCAGCAAAACATTGGCCGCGAGTTCATGCCATCGCGTAATCGGCTTTTTCCAAGCCTTGTCGCCAAGCTGAGGCAGGCTGACAAGGTCGAAGAGATTATAGCCGCGTACGAAAGCGTTTGCGACGCCAAGCACGATGGCGCACAGCAACAACGCGTAGAGCAGATAATGGGTCGAATCCGCGGCGATTTGGAGAGCACCGGCATTTGCAGGCGGGAGGCGGCTGCCGCCGGTGCCCCGCCACATGATCCGCCAGATCAAAACGACGATCAGCACAAAGCCGAGCACGACATGAACCGACCAATAGGCCGTGTTGATGGGACCATCGGGAATCAAATCTGCCGTCTGGCCGATGATCCACAGCACCGCGACCAATGACGCCGTGGCCCAATGCAGCCTGACCGTGATCGAATCATAATGCAAAATAGCGCCGCCTTCCGAGCTGATGTTTCGAACCTATAGGCTCAAGGGTTTGCTAATTTCTTATCATGTTCGACTTCGCCGCAATTGAGGCAGGTCAAAGACTCGAATGATTGTTCAATCGGCACAGATAGGCTTCGGCTGGGTGGTCATACCCGCGTCATGCGCCTTCTTCTCTTAAGGCGCGATCTGCAACCGGTTCAGCCCGGCATCGCCGAAGGCGCGCCGGATCGTGCCGTCGGCCTTGGCGCGCTCAGTAAAGGCCTTGATATAGGCGAGCGCCGCCGGATGATCCTTTTGCACGGCGATGCCGACGCCGAAGCTCTGGAACGCGCCGTCGAGAATGCGCGAGCCCGGCACTTGCGGCTGCAGGAGCGGCAGAGCATCATGAGTAAGCGCGAAGGCCTGTGCGGTTCCGGCTTTCATCATTGTCATGGCTTCGTCGACAGTCTTGGCTTCGACGATCTTCGCAACCTTGAGGCTGCGCGCGGCGGCGCGCTCCGTCGCCGATCCGGCGATGCCAACGACGGTCATTCCCCCGCGGTCGACATCGGCGATCGCCTTGATCTCGGGATTGTCCGTGACGAGATAGGTGCATTCGATCACGAAATAAGGCGGCGCGAAATCGACGCGCTTGCGGCGGTCCTCATCGGCCGGCATGACGCCGATGTCGATCGCGCCAGAGGCCAGCGCATTCGTCACTTCACCTGTTGTCGCCACAACGAAGAACGCGACCGGTACGTCGAGGGCTTTGCCGACCGCGGCGCCGAGGTCGCGCGCGACGCCATGCGCTTCACCCGCCGCATCCTTGACGACGAAGAGTGGCGTCGGAGCGGGCGCATAGGCAACGCCGACACGAAGCGTGCCGGTCGGCGCGAGCTCATGAAGGACATCATCATCGGCCGCGATTGCTTTGCCGCCGAAAGACAGCGCAAGCATCAGCCCAAACAGCATCGTGGCTTTCATCGGCGACCCCTTTGGCCTCCGCCAGGCTAATGGCAAAGAGGTGCCTGTGTAAGCGGTGGCGTTGCAAATCAACGTGAATTAAACGCCTGCCTGCGACACGAATTTCGTATTGAGATAGGCTTCGATCGCTTCCGCGCCACCCTCGGACCCATAGCCGCTGTCCTTCATGCCGCCGAAGGGCACTTCCGGCAAGGCAAGGCCGAGATGATTGATGCTCATCATGCCGGCTTCGACGCAGGATGCCACCATGGTCGCGGTCTTGGTGGAGCGCGTATAGGCATAGGAGGCAAGCCCAAAGGGCAGCCGGTTGGCCTCTTCCACCGCCTCTTCGAATGTCTCGAAGCGCAGCATCATGGCGAGCGGACCGAAGGGCTCTTCATTCATCATCCGCATGTCGCGCGTCACGCCTGTCACCACGGTCGGCTCGAAGAAATAGCCCTTGTTGCCGATGCGATTGCCGCCGGTCTCGATCGCAGCACCCTTTTGCCGCGCGTCGGCCAAAAGCGCTTCCATCGCGTTGATGCGCCGTTCATTGGCGAGCGGCCCCATGTCGACGCCTTCGCTCAGGCCGTCGCCGACCTTGAGCGCCTTCGCGGCGCCGGCGAATTTGCCGACGAAATCGTCATAGACCTTTGCCTGCACGAGAAAGCGCGTTGGCGACACGCAGACCTGGCCGGCATTGCGGAACTTGGCCTTGATCAATTGCTTGACCGCAACATCCACATCCGCGTCGTCGAAGACGACGGCGGGCGCATGACCGCCAAGCTCCATCGTAACGCGTTTCATATGGGCGCCCGCCAAAGCGGCGAGCTTTTTGCCGACCGGCGTCGAGCCGGTAAAGGTCAATTTGCGGATCGTCGGATGCGGAATGAGATATGCGCTGATCTCGGACGGCACGCCATAGACGAGCCCGATCACACCGTCCGGCACGCCGGCATCGGCGAAGGCGCGAATGAGCTCGGCCGGAGAGGCCGGCGTCTCCTCGGCCGCCTTGACGATGATCGAGCAACCGGCGGCGAGCGCCGCCGACAGCTTGCGCACGACCTGATTGATCGGAAAATTCCACGGCGTGAAGGCGGCGACCGGCCCGACAGGCTCTTTCAGCACAAGCTGATAGACGCCGGGCGCCCGCGCCGGTACCACGCGGCCATAGGTGCGGCGCGCCTCCTCGGCGAACCATTCAATGATGTCGGCCGCGAGAAGCGTCTCGGTCTTCGATTCGAAGAGCGGCTTGCCCTGCTCCAATGTCATCAGAAGCGCGATGGATTTGGCGCGCTCGCGGATAAGCTCCGCCGCGCGCCGCATGATCTTGGCCCGTTCGAAGGCGGAGGTCTGGCTCCAGACCGAAAAACCCTGCGCCGCCGCCGCCAGAGCCGCGTCGAGATCGCTTTGCGAAGCATGCGCGACCGTACCGATCTGCTCCTCGGTCGCCGGATTCAGCACCGGAATCGTGCGGCCGCCCTCCGCATCGCGCCATTGACCGGCAATATGCAGCTGAACGTTAGGATACACGGTGCTCTCCATGAATGTGCGAAACGCGTTCGCGGCGCGATATGGAATGCGACGGCCGAGCCTCGATGGAACTGGCGCCTTCCGGCCGGGCATCGTCGGAGGATCTGACAGGCTCTATCAGCCATGTCAGCCGTAACGATATTACCGTGCCGCGTAACGATGCTGCAATGGCCTCCATCCAGGTCTCCTCTCAACCATAGGCCGGAGAGGAGAGTTCCGATGACCGCGGAAGATATCATAGGCGAAGGATTGACCGCCCTGGACGTCTCGACGGACGGCGATTACTTCCGGATCGGCTTTAAGGATTCGAAAGGACACCCTGGCTCGCTGACCTTGCCGAGCGAATGCCTGAATGCGTTTCTCATGACCCTGCCGCGCATGGTGAATTTGGCGCTGCAGGCACGCCATCAAGATCCCAGTCTGCGTCTCGTCTATCAGCTTGGAAAATTCCGGACCGAACGGTCCTCCGATCCTAAGACCGTCATCCTGACTCTGGCGACACCCGATGGATTCGAAGTGTCGTTCGGCCTGAAAGAAGACCATATGAAAGGCATCAGCGACGGCTTCGAACGCTATTTCGCCGGTGCGGAAATCCCGAAGTCTCATTGACTTCGCCGGTTTTCATATCGAACCTCTCGACGTTTTGCTTTGCATTCAGGCTGCACAAAAAAGAGCCAATACGACGGGCAGATTGACGGATATGATTCTCGCCCGCTTGCCCTGCAAAGGCTATAATTTCGTACTTTAGATAAGGTCCGAGGAACGCCCATCTCATAATGAAGTCGGATAGGGTCCTTGTCGCGCCAGGGAGAACGCTATGCGGACGCGCATCATTCATCTCATCAATCCGAAAACGGATTCGGTCACGACCCGCCCCATGTATCTGAACCGGGCGCTCTACTCTCCGCTGGCCGGACTGCTCGCCGTCGCCGCGTGCATTCCACGCGACAAATATGAAGTCGTGCTCACGGACGAGAATATCGAGACGGTCGATTTCGACTTGAAGGCCGATCTCGTCGGCATTTCCGCGATGACGAGTTACGTCAACCGCGGTTACGAGATCGCCGACCAGTTCCGCGCCAAGGGCATCCCCGTCGTCATGGGCGGCGTGCATCCGAGCTTCATGCCGGAGGAAGCGCTCCAGCATTGCAACGCCGTCGTCATCGGGGAAGTCGAGCTTGTGATCGACAAATTGCTTGATGATCTCGAAGATGGCGCGATGCGCGGCACCTATAAATCCGACATATTGCATCCGATGGAAGGGATGCGGATGCCGCGTTACGATCTGCTCAAGAAAAACCGCTATGTGAACCGCACCTTCGTCCAGACTTCGCGCGGCTGTCATCAAGGCTGCACCTTCTGCGCCGAGCCGCTGATGAACGGCCTCAAATTCCGCTATCGCCCCGTCGACGAGGTGATCCGCGAGATGGAGGAATGCGGCGAGCGCAACATCTCGATCAATGATGCGGATTTCTTCGGAACGCCGGAACGCCCGAAGGAGGTGATGCGCGCCTTGAAGGGACGCGGATTTCATTGGCAGGCCGGCGTCACCTCGAAACTCGCCCAGGATGACGAGATGCTAGAGCTCGCGGCCGAAAGCGGCTGCACGCTTTTGAGCATCGGCTTCGAGTCGATCACGCGCTCGACGCTGACCAGCGTGCATAAGCACGTCAACCGGCCGGACCAATTCGTCAAGCTGGTCGAGAAGGTGCATTCTTACGGGATGATGGTCTTCGGCCTGTTCATGTTCGGCTTCGACGGCGACGATCTTTCGGTCTTCGACGAAACCGTCAAATTCAACGTCGATGCCAAATTCGATGCTTGCGGGTTCTCGACGCTGACGCCTTATCCCGGCACGCTCACCTGGTATGAGCTGAAGAAGGCGAACCGCATCGTCTCCTTCGATTGGACGGATTACGATCAGGCCCATGTCGTCTATCAGCCGGCGCAAATGACGCCGGACGAATTGCGCGTTGGCTTTAAACGCGCCAATCATGATTTCTATTCGACCTCTTCGATCGCCAGCCGGTTCCCCTACAGCGGCAAGCGGCAGCGGGCGCAATGGATGATCTACAATCTTTTCCTGCGCAAAGCGTTCCGGACGCAGCATATCGATGCGGTCTCGGCGCCGACGCCGGAGCCCAATGTCATTCCCGTGCCTCCGATCCTGCCGATCAAACAGGAATGGCGCGACGCCGTGCTCGAGTCGATCGAGCCTGCGAAGGTGGCGTGAGAAGGCGATGAAAGGAAGAACCGTCCGCGCTCATATTTGGTGCGCTCGGACGGTCTTCTATTCGTTGAGCGTTCTTGGGCCGCTGACAAACGGACTGCCCCGAAGATAAAATCGCAGGAGGCGGTCCGTGTCCCTCGAAATGCCGATCCTGATGCTCTGCCCGATGTCGCCTTGTTCGTCCTCGCCGCGGCCGAGCCAGAGAGGGCCTTTACGGCAAAGATCGAGCCCATCGAGCGAACGATCGATCCGCAATGCCGCTGCTAGCCGTCCCGGTCCACGCGCCAAGTCGCGCAAGCGCTCGATGCCGCGATTGAGCCGCATGATCTCGATGCCTTCGATCGGCTCAATCGCCCTGATCAGCACGCCGGCGCCGATGCCGGGCTTCTCGCTCGAGACATTCAGCATGTATGAGATGCCATAGGCGCGATAAACATAGGCGTGCCCAGGCTCGAGAAACAGCGAGCGATTGCGCTCGGTCATCCCACGGTACGCGTGCCCGGCGGCATCGCCGACGATATAGGCCTCGGTCTCGACAATGCGGCCGCTGGCTATGCCTTCCGGCAGCTCCCGCACCAATCGCTTGCCGATGAGAAAGCGCGCGAGAGAGACCGTATCGATCGGCAGCGCCGCGCGGGTGATCAGCCGGTAGCCATCCTTACGGCGGCCAGGTTTCAAGATATCCGCTCGACCCATTGTGCGCGCGAAGGCCCCGGCTCGAACGCATCGCCGAAATATTGGGTCTCGCGGGCCACCTTCCCATCGCGGAACTCCATGATGCTCACGGTGTAGGACGGCCGCCCGTCATAGGTCAGGACAAATTCAGTGACCCAGAGGTCGCCCGCGCCGATCATCCGCCGCACCGTGAAGCGTTTCTGGTTCGGCTGCGCCGCCCGCGATGACTGAATGTTGCGCCGTCCGCGAATGCGCTCGCCCGATTGCGGATATTCGAGCACCGCGTCCTCCTGGTAGATCTGGTGCTCGGTCTCAAAGTCGTTGGCGTCGGAGGCGGCCCAATGGCGATCCAGAGCCGCGCTGATCTCCTGGTCTCCCATGTCAAATCTCCTTGACCATCGCGTGCCTGGTCAGCCATCGTACAATGCACGGCATCACGCAAGAATGGAACGTGCGCCGCGCCTCGTCTTTCGAGACGGCTGCTTCGCAGCCTCCTCAAGATGAGGGCGCTTAAGCGTGCGCTTCTGCGGCGTTAGGCTCCTGCAAGCTCGCAACCATCGAAGCCGGCCACGCCGAGTCTTTGGAGCGCATTAGACCCGCGATGCTGAGCAAGGTGGCATCCGCGTTGCCTGAATATTTGGGTTTGGGCTAAGGGGTCAGCTTAACCGGCCATATTTCTGACGAGCGCCGGCCCGGCAATGCCGGGCCGTCCTGCCATCAAAAGTGATAGTTCACTCCGCCACGCGCAATCTCGGTCGTCAGGCGGAAGCTTCCGGTCATGCCGAGCCCGGGAAAGGGAGGTGTTAGCGTCGCGGCCGTCGACGCTGTGCCGAGATCGACATGCAGATATTCGGCCTTGAGCGACCAATTCCGGTTGATCGCATATTCGACGCCGGCACCCGCCGTCCATCCAACGCGATTGGCCGTCAGGCTTGTCGTTTCCATGAAGGGCGCGACAAGCGCAACGCTCTGGTTGAAGTTCTCCCGCGCGAGCGCGAGACCGCCCGTGGCATAGAAAAGCCATGTACCGACGGACCAACCAAGCCGAGGACGGGCCGTGAAAAGCCAATTGGTCGAGACCGACGTCGTGGTCGAGAACGTCTGAACCGGCGGCCCAACGACGCCGCCCGGCAAAGTGCTCGGAAACACGGAGATCGCGCTCTTCGGCGCTTGCAGATGCAGATAGTCGAAATCGACTTCACCGCCGAAGACCAAATTGCCCCATTGATGATTATAGCCGGCCTGCACGCCGACCGCGGCAGTGTTGGAATGAAGCAGCGGAGACGCCGCGGACGAAACCGCTGCGGCATCGCCGGGCACGAAAGGCGCCGGCGCGAACAAGGTCTGTGAGACATTGGCGGTGCCCCAAGCGACGCCGGCATTGCCACCCGCGTAAAAGCCGGTCCAACTGAAGTCCGCAACGACCGGCGGCGCGATCGGCCGCAAGTCGGCCGCGACCGCCGAAGCGGCCGCCATGCCGCACAACATTGCGGCAGAGAGATATATCGTTTTCATCGTGCCCCCTCAGACAGACATTAAAACGAGGGGTACTATAATAAGATCTGGCGCAGAAGGCGATAGCTTGGCAGTTGCACAGGGCGGCTCTCGCCCCTCCCCTCTCATATCCGCGGCACGACATCGACATCCTGTTCGCGCGATGTAAAGGATCACAAAAGCCCTCACCCTGAGGAGCGCGCAAAGCGCGCGTCTCGAAGGGCGAGGGCGTCACGCGAGAATGGAACATGCCGGCCGCGCCCTCGTCTTTCGAGACGGCTGCTGCGCAGCCTCCTCAAGATGAGGGCGCTTGTGCGTGCCCGGACCTTGCCGGGGCAAAGGAAATCCTTATAGTAAGGAAAATCCTTTCGAGGTGTCGATGATTACAAGTAAGCTGACGACAAAAGCCCAAACTACGATCCCTCAGCCTGTCCGAACCGCGCTTCATCTTAAGGAAGGCGATGAGATCGCCTATACGATCGAGAAGGATCGGGTGATCCTGACCAAGGCTCAACCCGGCGCGTCGGACGATCCTTTTGCGACCTTCAGCGAATGGGACAGCGCGGCTGATCGGAAGGCCTATGGCAAGCTTTGAGCAGGGCGCCGTTATACGGGTCCCATTTCCCTATACCGACCGCGCAACACGGCAGCGGCGTCCGGCGCTTGTCGTCTCGGCGGGCGGCATAGGCGAGGACGAAAGCCTGCTTTGGGTCGTGATGATTACGAGCGCCGAAAACCGGCCTTGGCCCGGCGATATTTCGCTCGGGAAGTCCTATGCGGACGCTGGTCTTCCCGCCCCCTCGGTCATCCGGCCTTGCAAGCTCGCCACGATCGAAACGCGCCACGCCGAACCCTTGGGCCGCATCAAACCGGCGATGATGACGAAGGTCACAGCTGCGCTGCGGGACTATTTGGGTTTAGGCTAAGGGATAGCTTGGAACAGCGAAGCGGATCAGAGGCTATGGCTAGCTTTGAAAGGCTAGGCTGCTCCACCCTCTTACACAAAAGCCCTCACCCTGAGGAGCCGCAATCCATTTCGGGCTTGACCGGAATGGATTGCGGCGTCTCGAAGGGCGAGGGCTCACGCAAGAATGGAAGAGCATCCGCCGCGCCCTCGTCTTTCGAGACGGCTGCTGCGCAGCCTCCTCAAGATGAGGGCGCTTGAACCTGCACTTGTTCGACATTAGACTCCTGCAAGCCACAATCATCGAAGCCAGCCACGCCGAGCCTTTAGGTCGCGTTAAGCCAGCAGTGATGGCCGAGGTTTCATCCGCGCTACGCCAATATCTCAGAATTTCTTAGAAAGTTCGGGAATGGGGAAAAGCCGAACTTGGTTGGTCAGAGCAAGCACCATCGCCTCGCAACCAGAGCTCGCGAGTGTTCTGATACGATTGATGCTGTCAATCAATGATATCTCCCTCGCAAGCGATGCTAATGATGGATGGGCTTTAACTACAGACCTGCGTCGAGACTTCAGAAGAAACGGCGCACGGATGTACTTTATCCGTATCCTAATGGCGCATGTGTATGAAGCGTTGCTAATCATCAGAGAAATTGCCCAAACGCCAAAATTAAGAGTCGCCGTCGAAAAGTGCGACCCGCAGACCGTGGCTGCATTTTCCGACTTGGAAGCTTTCATTAGGTCGCGCGAGATGAAAACGCTCAACACGCTGCGGAATCGAATTGCATTTCATTATGACCGGACATTACCCGGCGAAAGTCTCCAGGAGATTGCTCGCCAATCTCCAGAACGGTGGTGGTCGTATTCCATGGGATCTGAGCCCTTGGATTGGTACTTCACCCTCGCGGACGCCGTGGTCGATCGAATTGTGATACGCGACGCCTTTGGGTTGAAAGACCCTAAGGGACCACAACGGACGAAGAAAACTGAGGCAATCGCCGGTCGATTGCAGGAAGTATCAATTACATTCACCAATTTCGCCGCTTATTTTGTCAGGTATTATTCCAAATAAGCGGACGCCTGTCGTCAACTAATCCATTCTCAACCCTCACATTCTCGGCACGACATCGACCTGCACATCGACATCCTGCTCGCGCGTGCCCAAAATAATCCCCGCGACAGGTGAAATATCGGCATAGTCGCGGCCCCGCGCCAACACGATATGATCATTGCCGATCAGCATGTCGTTCGTCGGATCGAGATCAATCCAGCCGCAGGCCTCGCCGCACCAAAGCGACACCCAGGCATGCATGGCGTCGGCCCCTTGCAGACGCTTCTGGCCCTCCGGCGGGATCGTCCGGATATAGCCCGAGACGTAAGCGGCCGGGAGACCGATCCCGCGCAGACCGGCGATCATGATATGCGCGAAATCCTGACAGACGCCGTGGCGCTTCTCGAAGGCTTCCGACAATGGCGTCGAGAGGATCGTCGCCTTCGGATCATATCTGAAATCGCCGCGCATGCGATGCATGAGATCGATCGCGGCCTCGAGCACGGGACGGCCGGTCGTGAACAGCCCGCGCGCATAATCCGTCGCGGGCTGATAATGCGGCACGAAGCGGCTCGGATAGAGAAAATGCACCGGCGACTCGGGGTCGAGCGACGCGCTCGAAAAAGCGCTGTCGCGCACATATTCCCAGGCGGGCGTGAGCTTTGGATGCAGGCTCGCCTCGCGATCGATTTCGATCGAAATATTGGCTTCGACCGAAAGCCTGCGATGCGGCGTCTCGATCGTGAGCGAGGTCACGCGATTGCCGAAGAAACAGATCCTTTGATGTAATTCCTTCGGCGCCGGATCGATATCGAGCGAGGCCGCCATCACATATTGGCCGGTGCCATCCTTCGGTAAAAGCCGCAAGGCGCAATGCGAGAAGGTGACGGAGGACCCATAGGCGTAGGATGTGAGATGCCTGATATCGTAGATCACGCGAGCCCGCCCGACTTGTCGGCGCGCGCGGCATGCGGACCTTGGAGAAAATAACGCTGTGCGATCGCGTCTGCGAGGCCGAGCAGATTTTGCTCGAACGCCAGGATGCGGTCATTGTCGAGCTGCGCCGCGACGGACGTCGCGATCTCGGCGGCAAGCGCCAGCACGAGGCGGCGCGGCGTCTCCAACATGCCGTCTTCGTTGAGCACCGGCAGTTTTTCCAAATGCTCGACCAGCCGCTCGACCTGGAAAGCGACCGAGCGCGGATTGAACGGATCGAGCACGACCATGTCGCGCACCGTCGAGACCGCGACGCCCATCAGATAGCGCGAACGATAGGTGATCTGCGAGTCGATAAGATCGAGCAGCGCATCGAGATCGTCGGCCGGCGCTTCGCGGCTCGTGAAATAGCGGGCGAAGCGGCAGGTATCGACGGCGCGCTCGATGCGGCGTCCGGCATCGAAGAAATGCCAGCCCGCGCCGCGGTTCATATTCTCCTGGCCGAGGCCCGCGATCGCCGCGAGCCGTCGCAAAGCCACATCGGCGCGCTCGAAAATCTCTGTCTCGGTCAAAGCCACGCCATTGTCCTGCGCCAGCAGCGCGTCGAGCTGATTGATGAGCCGCCATGTGTCGGGCGACAGACGTTCGCGGATGAAAGACGCCGCGCGGCGCGCATCGCGGATGAGTGACAGCACCGATCCATATTGATCGTCGCTATGGAGCGCGGTGGCGGCGAGCGCGACCGTATCCACCCCCGTGTTCGGCGGCGCCGCGCCCCAGGCAACGAAGAGACCGGCAAGGCGGCTCGCCGTGATGCCGGCATCGGCTATGCGCGGATCGGCTTCGGTGAGGCGTCCGGCGAGCGAGCGGATGAGCCGGAGCGTCGCTTCGGCGCGCTCGAGATAGCGGCCAAGCCAGAAGAGATTGTCGGCCGCGCGTGAAGGCAGAACGCCCATGATGCGGCGGATGCGCACCGTCTCGTCGGTCGGCAGAAGCGAGACCATCTCGACCGGCTTTTCCGAGAGAACCCAGACATCCGCCGATTTGACGCCCGCGCCCATCGAGACAGCGCGCGCATCGGCGCGGTCCGAGATGCGGCAGAAGCCGCCCGGCATGACCTTCCAGCCATCGGCCGTCTGAGTCGCGTAGACGCGCAGCACGAAGGGACGCGGGATGAGATGCCCGTCGATCCACATCGGCGTCGTCGAGAGATTGACCACTTCCTGGCCGACGAAATCGACGCCGCGCGTCTCGATCTCGCCGACGAGCCTTTGCTTTTGCTCCGGCGTCAGCGAGGCGCCGACGACAGATTGATTGGCCGGGAAATCGAGCACCGGATTCCCGAAGGCGCCCGCAATCGCCATCTCGTCGATATGCCTGATCACATCCTTTCGCTCGGCCGGCTGGCCGCACCACCACGTCGCGATATTGGGCAAGAGCAGCGCTTCGCCCAGCACGCGCTGGCAGAGCCGCGGCATGAAGCTCATCAAGGCGGGCGTTTCGAGAACGCCGGTGCCGAGCGCATTGGCGAGCACGACGCCATTCTCGCGCACCGCCTCGATCAGGCCCGGCACGCCGAGCTTGGAATGAGCATTGAGTTCGAGGGGATCGGCATAATCGGAATCGATCCGCCGCCAGATCACATCGGCGCGTTTCAAACCTGCGATGGTGCGCACATGAACCTGATTCTCGCGCATGGTGAGGTCGGCACCCTCGACCAAAAGAAAGCCGAGATAGCGGGCAAGATAGGCCTGTTCGAAATAGGTCTCGTTGAAAGGTCCCGGCGTCAGCAGGCAGATGCGCGCATCACTGCGCTGCGCCAGCCCTGCGAGACCCGAGCGGAAGCTCTGGAAGAAAGGCGCCAGGCGCTCGACATTCATGTCGCCGTAAAGCGTCGGAAAGGCACGGGAGAGCACAAGGCGGTTGGCGAGCGCATAGCCGGTGCCCGAAGGCGCCTGCGTGCGGTCGCCCAGAACCCACCAGCGCCCGTCGGGACCGCGGCCGAGATCGGCGGCGTAAAGATGCAGATATTTGCCGCCGGGCGGGCGGACATGAGAGAGCGAATGCAAAAATTCCGGGCTGCCGGTGACGGCGGCGGCCGGAAGATCGCCGTCGGCGATGAGGCGCCCCGGCCCGTAAATATCGGCGGCGATCGCTTCGAGAAGTCCGGCGCGCTGCTCTATGCCTTCGGCGATTTCCTGCCATTCGCGCGCTTCGATCAGCAGCGGCAGATGGCTCAAGGGCCAGGTACGTTCGCTCAGGTCGCCATAGGCGCGATAGGAGACGCCAGCCTCCCGGATATGCCGATCAGCCGTACCGAAACGGCGCTCGATCTCCTCCGGCCCATGTTCGAACAAAGCCTCGAAGAAGCGGAGCCAATGCGGACGCGGCGCGCCGGAAGGCCCCACGAATTCGTCGGGAATATCGACGAGCGGCCTATAGTCGGCCGTCAGCTCGCGCAGGCGGCTCGACAGAATCTGCGCCTTGGCTGTGGACACGCGTGGGGCCATCTATGCGCGCCTCATTTTTTGGGCCTGAAGGCTTTCAAGACCTGCGGATCGGTCTCTATATAGGCCGCACCGATCAAATCGAGACAATAAGGCACTGCGGGGAAGACCGCATTGAGACAGACCTCGATCGACGCGGGCTTGCCCGGCAGATTGATGATGAGGCAAGGCCCGCGATGCGCCGCGATCTGCCGCGACAGGATCGCGGTCGGCACTTGCTTCAGGCTTTCCTGCCGCATCAGCTCGCCGAAACCCGGCAGGACGCGCGGCGCGGCGGCCTCGGTTGCTTCCGGGGTCAGGTCGCGCGGCGAGGGCCCAGTGCCGCCGGTCGTCAGGATCAGATCGCAATGGTCCTTATCGGCGAGTTCGATCAGACAGTCGCGGACGGATTCAAACCCGTCCGGAATGATCCGCCGGACGGTGGTAAAAGGCGTCGTCAGAATCCTGGTGAGATAGGCCACGATCGCCGGACCGCTCTCATCCTCGTAGACGCCGATGCTGGCCCGGTCGGAGGCCGTCACCACGCCGACGATGGCCGCGCGTTTCAATTCATCGGCCATGGGTCACCCGCATTCGTGTCGCCTCAAGCTATTCCGCAGAGATGATTTAAGCCAATTGCGCCGGTTTTAGAATGGTTTCCATCGTCGCGCCGGATTTGTTCTAAAATAGGCTAACCCTTTCCGATAAAAGGGATTTCGATCACAAAGCGGTGTCGCGGGCGATTTCCGCTCCAAGCTTATTGAAAAAGCCTCAAGCTTTCTTCATTCTGTCGATCAAGGCCTGCCCGCATGCTTTCCATCCGCCTCAACGGTGCATACCTGCGGTTTTAAAGAGGACAGCCCGATGGCGGTGCCCAAGGCAATTGCCGAATATCTTTCAAGCCTGAAGTCGGACATCAAGAAAGTGTCGCTCGACGATCATACCTATCTGATCGTCTCCGCCCGCCATTGCGCCGAAACCTTCCGCCGCTATATGGCGCTGACCACCAAGCAGAGCATAGCGATCGACAATGTCGTTCATAAATGCTCGGATCTCGTCGAAGCGCTCAAGGTGAAGCCCGCTTTGAGCGAGCCGGAGATCAAGCACCTGCGCCGCGCTGCGATGGAAGCGGTCGAGGATCTGTCGGAAACCGTCGCCGATGCCGAGCCCTCCCACGAGGCGACGATCCTTCATCTGACGCGCAAATAGCTCGCATGATCCCGAAAAGGTGCAGGCTTTCGGGATTAGATGATGCGCCAACGCTAAGCCGCCGGAGTTCCGCGCCCGGCACGAAACTGGCTTCGCCAAATCCTTATCATTTGGCCCCTCGCCTCCCTTAGGAGTTCTCTCGCCATGGTCGAATATCGCAAACTGGGTCAAACCGACCTCGCCGTCTCGTCGATCTGCCTCGGCACCATGACCTGGGGCCAACAGAACACCGAGGCCGACGGCCATGCGCAGCTCGACATGGCGCTCGATCGCGGCATCAATTTCATCGACACGGCGGAAATGTATTCCGTCCCGCCGAAGCCCGAGACGCAAGGCTCGACCGAAAAGATCATCGGCACCTGGTTCAAGGCGCGCGGCAATCGCGACAAGGTGATCCTCGCGACGAAAGTCTCGGGCCGCAGCACCAACCCCTATATCAGGCCGCATGCCCGCCATACCGAACTCAACCGGCAACAGATCACTTTCGCGATCGAGGCGTCGCTGAAACGTCTGCAAACGGATTATATCGACCTCTATCAATTGCATTGGCCGGACCGGCCGCTGCCGCTCTTTGGCGATTCCGCGACGATCTACAAGGAAGCACCGCCGCCTGCGACGCCTGAAAATCCGATCGAGGAAACGCTCGCCGTCCTCAATGATTTCGTGAAGCAGGGAAAAATCCGCGAGGTCGGACTGTCGAACGAAACCGCCTGGGGCACGTCACGATTCATTCATGCCTGGGAACGCGGCTGCGGTCCGCGTATGGTCTCGATCCAAAACGCCTATAATCTCCTGAACCGCACCTTCGAGATCGGGCTCGCCGAAATCGCGGTGCGCGAGAAGGTCGGCCTGCTCGCCTATTCGCCTTTGGCGCAAGGCTATCTCACCGGCAAATATCAGAACGGCGCAAGGCCGGAGGGATCGCGTTCCGTTCTGTTCAATCGCGGCCAGCGCTATGAGAAACCCGGCGCCGCGCAGGCGATCGACAAATATGTGGCGCTTGCCAAAGAGGCTGGCCTCGATCCCGCGCAGATGGCCTTGGCCTTCGTGACCTCACGGCCCTTCGTCACATCGAACATCATCGGCGCGACGACGATGGAGCAATTGAAGACCGATCTCGATTCTCTCGATGTGACGATCACGCCAGAGCTTGAGGAAAAGATCGACGCGATCCATCAGATCCATCCAAACCCGGCGCCGTAGATCGCGATGATTTCGGATCACCCAACTTAGGCTGTCCGCCTTGGACTGATCCAAAATCATGAACGTGATCGATTTGGTAAATCGGAACGGGGCGCAGATAGGCTTGCGCTATCTGCGGAAACTTGATCGGGCCCGGAAAACCGCCGCGCACATTGTCCTCATCCCGCTCCAACCGCGTCCGGGCGCGCAATCGTCTTCATAAAAATATTTCGTACCGCTTTAAGAAAATTTGTTTTTCTCGCAGTTGCGAAGAGAATTACCGTCTCGGTCTTTCGCCAGAAGAACGAAAAAAACAGTTCCATGAATGCCGCGTTTCTCCTCGGCAGCGCGGGCCTTTTTGCGCTCCACTCCTTCGCGTCGGCCAAAGATTTTGAAACCCCTCATCTTTGATGACACTGGTGTGCGGCATCCCAAGCTTGAGAGCATGCGACATCAAAGCGATTGACCGCCTTTGCAATTATGGCAACGAAATCGGCCACACCGCATTTTTCCAATCGTGTTCGCATAAATGATCCACTAAGGTCGAAACAGCGCCATCATCCTCGACGCCGCACCTTCGACTGCGTGTGAGAACACCCGATAACACACTGGCCATATCAACATGGGCCGGGCCACAGGGAGTGACGAATGGACATTCACGAATATCAGGCGAAGGAATTGTTGCATAAATTCGGTGTGGCCATTCAACCGGGTTTCATGGCCTCTTCAGCCGATCAGGCTGTTTATGTAGCAACCCAGCTTGGCGGATGGCATTGGGCGGTGAAGGCTCAGGTTCACGCGGGCGGGCGCGGCAAGGCCGGCGGCGTAAAACTTTGCAAGACCTATAATGAAGTGCGCCGCGCAGCCGAGGACATGCTCAACAAGCGCCTCGTCACCGCGCAGACAGGCCCGGAAGGAAAACCGGTTCAACGCGTCTATGTCGAAGTCGCCGATCCTTTCGAAACCGAACTTTATCTGGGTTTCGTCCTCGATCGCAAAGCCGAGCGCGTGCGCGTTATCGCATCGAAACATGGCGGCATGGAGATCGAAGAGATCGTCGCCTCCGATCCCAATGCGATCACGCAGATTCTCGTCGAGCCGGCCGTCGGCCTGCAAGCCTTCCAAGCCCGCGAGATCGCCTTCGAACTCGGCCTGAACATCAAGCAGATGGCGCGCGCGGTGACGACCCTTCTTGGCGCCTATCGCGCGTTTCGCGATTGCGATGCGACCATGCTCGAGATCAATCCGCTCGTCATCACCAAAGACGATCGCGTCATCGCGCTCGATGCGAAAATGTCCTTCGACGATAATGCGATGTTCCGCCGTCCCATGGTCTCGGCCATGTTCGATCCGGCGCAATCCGATCCGCGCGAGGCGCAGGCCGCCGAGCACAATCTGAATTACATCGGGCTCGACGGAGAGATCGGCTGCATCGTCAATGGCGCGGGTCTCGCCATGGCGACGATGGACATGATCAAGCATGCCGGCGGAGCGCCGGCGAACTTCCTCGATGTCGGCGGCGGCGCCTCGCCCGAACGCGTGGCAACGGCCTTCCGGCTGGTTCTGTCCGATCCCAATGTGAAAAGCATCCTCGTCAATATTTTCGCCGGCATCAACCGCTGCGACTGGGTCGCGCAAGGCGTGGTTCAGGCCTGCAAGGAGATTGAAATCAAAGTGCCGCTGATCGTGCGGCTCGCCGGCACCAATGTCGAAGCGGGCCGCAAGATCATCACTGAAAGCGGCATTGCGATCATCAGCGCAGACACATTGACCGAAGCTGCCGAAAAGGCCGTCGCCGCCTGCGGCAACGTCCATAAACTCGCGACAACACATTAATCCGGAGAGGGACGGGTAGACGGCATGAGCATTCTCATCGACGAAAAAACACCCATCATCGTACAAGGCATCACGGGTGAAAAAGGGTCGTTCCACGCCAAGGAAATGATCGAGTGCGGCTCGAAGGTCGTCGGCGGTGTGACGCCCGGCAAAGGCGGCACGACGCATCTTGGTCTTCCGGTTTTCAATACGGTGAAGGACGCAGTGCGGGCGACCGGCGCCGAAGCCTCGCTCGCCTTCGTCGCGCCGGCCTTCGCGGCCGACGCGATCATGGAAGCGGCCGACGCCGGCATCCGGCTCGTCTGTTCGATCACCGACGGCATTCCGGCGCAGGACATGATGCGCGTCAAACGCTATCTCATGCGCTATCCGAAAGACCGCCGCACGCTGCTGGTCGGACCGAATTGCGCCGGCATCATCAGCCCCGGCAAGGCGATGCTGGGCATCATGCCGAGCAATATCTATATGCGCGGCAATGTCGGCATCATCTCGCGTTCGGGTACGCTCGGCTATGAAGCCGCCTCGCAGATGAAGGCTTTGGGCATCGGCGTTTCGACCAGCGTCGGCATCGGCGGCGACCCGATCAACGGCAGCTCCTTCGCCGATCATCTCGCCCTGTTCGAACAGGATCCGGAGACCGTCGCCGTGCTCATGATCGGCGAGATCGGCGGCGCGCAGGAAGCCGAAGCCGCCGCCTGGATTCAAAAGAACATGACGAAGCCCGTTGTCGGGTTCGTCGCAGGCCTCACGGCGCCGAAGGGCCGCCGCATGGGCCATGCCGGCGCGATCATCTCGGCGGTCGGCGACAGCGCTGCGGAAAAGACCGAGATCATGAAGAGCTACGGCCTGACCGTCGCGCCAAGCCCCGGCGAATTCGGCACGACCATGGCGAGCGTGCTCGCCACGGCAAAACCCCAGCGCATGTCGGCGTGAGGGCGCATCCTTCCCCTCTTAGGGGAAGGTGGCAGTAGCGACTCCGCGGTCGCAGCGGAATAGGATAAATTGCAACGCGCGAACCTTCTCCCCTTGCGGGAGAAGGTGGCCCGAAGTAGTCGGGCCGGATGAGGGGTAAGAGAACTCTTCAATTGCGCAATCATACCCCTCACCCGGTCGGCTCCGCCGACCACCCTCTCCCGCAAGGGGAGAGGGTTGCGCAACCGTTTCGCCCCGCCTGCATCAAAGGACACCCCCATGAGCTTTACCCTGATCGCGCAGGCCACGCCGCGCCTGCAACGCTCCGAACTCGCCGTTCCGGGCTCGAATCCGGCGCTCTTCGAAAAGGCGGCGAAATCCAAGGCCGACGTCATTTTCCTTGATGTCGAAGATGCGGTGGCGCCCGACGATAAGGAGCAGGCCCGCAAAAATATCATCCAGGGCCTCAACGAGGTCGACTGGGGCACCAAGTCCATGATGATCCGCATCAATGGGCTCGACACCCATTATATGTATCGCGACGTCGTCGATATTGTCGAAGCCTGCCCGCGCCTCGACCTGATCCTCATTCCCAAGGTCGGCGTGCCGGCCGATGTCTATGCGCTCGACATGCTGGTCACGCAGATCGAGACCGCCAAAAAGCGCACGAAGCGCATAGGCTTCGAAGTGCTGATCGAAACGGCGCTCGGCATGGCCAATGTGGAGGCGATCGCGCAATCGAGCCCGCGCCTCGAAGCGATGAGCTTCGGCGTCGCCGACTATGCGGCATCGACCCGCGCGCGCACGACCGTCATTGGCGGCGTCAATCCGGATTACGGCGTGCTCTCCGACAAGGATGCCGACGGCAAGCGCGCCTATTATTGGGCTGACCAATGGCACGCCGCCCAAACCCGCATGCTCATTGCCTGCCGCGCCTATGGGCTGCGGCCGATCGACGGGCCGTTCGGCGATTTCTCGGATCCCGACGGTTTTTTTGCCGCGGCCAAGCGCGCCGCGGTGCTCGGCTATGAGGGCAAATGGGCGATCCACCCGTCCCAGATCGACCTGGCGAATCAGGTCTTCACGCCCTCCGAGACGGAAGTGACCAAGGCCAAGCGTATCATCGAGGCGATGGATCAGGCCGCGAAAGACGGCAAGGGCGCCGTGTCGCTCGATGGAAAATTGATCGACATAGCCTCGATCCGCATGGCAGAAGCACTCCTCAACAAGGCGCAGGCAATGGCCGCGGCGGAGTGATCTTGCGCCGGTTTTGAACCTTATGGCTCAAAACCGGCCCGGTGGTCTGAGGCACTACCTCGGCGGCGATAGGGTAGTTTGTATGTCCGGGAGCGGGCCGGCAACGGAATGGCTGGTTTCGGTAGTCAGGCCGTGGTGAGCGGACGCCGTCTTTGAAGCCGGTTCACGCCCAAATGGCACATTTTCTAGGATTGTCGTGCGACAATCCGGACAAGCTCAGAAAGCGCTCCTGAAGCAGGCATCACACCGTATTCTCCACCAGCAGCCGAATAGACTAGCACGACTGCACCGACCATATTCGGCTCATGAAGATAGAGGGCGACCTGTGTCACGGCCTGGTGGGCGATCCCTTTGGCACTCGCCTTACCGGACGCTCTTTTCAGCTCGATGACTATTCTCTCCGAATTTCGTCCAACCACAATATCAGCCTCGCTACTGGCAAATCGCTTATTTTGCTCTACGACTACATCAGGAAGACTGGCTAATTCTGAAGAGAGATACCCAGCGAGCGCGCCTTCCAATCGATAGTAGTCATGGGCCGGTGAATGGCTAGGACCTATTGTATCAACGTGGCTCTGCGCAAACGCGAAAACCTTATTCGTCACTAGATCCAGAAGGGGCGCATTTTGTTCTGCGCTTGTGAGCGCCTGAGCCGGTGCGGCAGAGGCAGCAGCATCAAACGCGAGCTTGCTGTCTATCTGGTCACTGAGTACGATCGCAAAGACTGTAACTGATACGATTGCGAGAAGCGCCTCATCCTCGTCAAAGTCGAGCGTATAGTCGTGAGCTGATGGGTTTCGCCACTCACGACGGTAAATCGTAAACTGGTCCAACACTTTTTTTCTGAGTAAGTTACTCGACCCCAGGAACTGTTCAATTTCGTATGGCCTGACGCTCTGGGGATCTTTACCTGCGATTACGCGGTAAGCTTCTTTGATGCTGCCCTCAAAAGCCTGATTGCATCGGAAGATTACATCAGTGAAAAGTGTTTCGTCAGGTTCACTTTGCCCTCTCAAGAAGTGCCGGATAGCAGCATCGATGTGGGACTTGACTGCCCTTAACCCATCGACATGGAGACCAACAGGTAGCTCCTTGATTTTCCGATCGAGGACTTCTTGAATATCCATGTGAGCCGAGCTGTTCTGGAGAGAAGGACATATTGATAGGGCCGCGCGGATCGCGCAAGCGCCTTCCTTTATGCTTGGAGCCACGCCGTCACAGAAAAACAGGCTTAGTTACGAACATCGGCTTTCCAGAAGCAGATTAAAGATGGCGCCTTCGAGACATTTCCGGCGTCCTCTTCCGGAGATACGGCGACACTCAAAACTTCTGAATATTCATTCCGCCTCTTGCTTCGGTTCATACCCTAGAGGTCAGTGTTGCTCGCCATTGGTGGACGTGAGGATCGAATGGAGCGACTTTAATCCCTCAATCATCGCATCGACTAACGCACCGTAAATTTCGGAAAGCCCCGCGCCATGACGGATACCTAGGCGTTCCACGGCGCTCGACAACAACTCCTCGCGGCGCGACGCGGAGGTGAGGTGCGAGTAGGCGACCCTCAAATCATAGAGAACATAGAGTGGCATCAGAGCGGTCGGGGCGGCACTCGAATTGTCGATCGTCTCCAAAGCCGATTGGAATCGCTTCAACGAGCCAGAACCGGCCGAGCTTGCTCCGATGCTTTTCAGCAGCTTTTCGAGCTTCGCATTGTCCATCGACTCGATGAAAATGCGCGTGAGGCTATCGAAGATGTGCTTGCGTTCCTTCTCTGTATCGACGACCGGCGGCGTCAAGCCGGCGATCGTGTCGATCAACTCCTTGTCCAGGTGATAGAGCTTAGCTTTGAAGTGCGCCTCGAAGGCCTGATCAAGCTCCGTCCGGCCCGTGATGATCGAGGCCTCCTTCGGCGGCTCGGTGAAAATGCACTCGATCTGTCCGTCGTAAAACTCGCTCCCGATCGAGTGATCGGATTCAACATTCTCCGATCGTAGATAGAACTGCTCCGACTCCGAAAGCTTGGCGATGTCGCCGAGCCACATGATCACCTTGCCATAGCGGTTGATCCCGAAGGAGATAAAGTCCTCCTCCATATCGACCGTACCGTATGACTGTGACGCAAAACGCACCTCGTATTTGGGCGAGTTTTCGAACTTCAGCAAAACCTCTTTGTTGAAATACAACGGACAGAGAAAGCCCACATCAAACTGCCGGTACAGGCCAGGGATATATCGGTAGTCGTCCGCATCCACGAGAAACGGCACGTTCGTAAACTTGAAATCAACCGGCCGCTTTTGCTTTGCTACCGAAGCCTTATTGCTTCCCTTTTTCATCGCCTCCTCATGAATTCGGATGATGGCGAAGCGGGAGTCGTCGGTCAGGTAGTATTTGTTACATCGATGACAATGCAGGTGCGGCAAGCCCCGAATCGTTATCTCGACGCCGGAGACATCTTCGGAGAAGTCGGTGAAGACCAAATCCATACTTTGACCGCATACGTCACAATAGAGCCTGCGGACTTCTCCATCTTTCGGAAACAGCTCTGACAGGAGCAAATTTCGTCCCTCCTCGCCTTCTAAGCGACAGTCCTCTGCACTGCCCGGAAGATAGTATCAAATGGACGACGGCTTAGGGCCTCATCGTCTAAGTTCCTGGATGACGCCAATGGGCGCAAATTGATCATTCAATCCCCTCCCGCCCCTCCCCTCTCCCCCACCCAGACTTCCCGCGCCTGAGATCATCTGCTAGACGACATGCGGATTTCATATGATCGTCGCGATCAAACAGGCGCTTGTCTTCAATGTCCATGACCGAGGTACGGGCGCGCAAGGAGCGGGTGGACACGGCGATCCGCAACCGCGACCCGGGGCTTTTCGCCAATAGTTTCGTTGCCTGGCTGGAAGCCATGTCGTTTTTGCGCGTGGCGCCCAACATGGCGAAGATCGGCCTCGATCCGGGTCCGATCCCCAGTTTCACCTATGTCGATCTCCGCGAAATGACCGTCCGCGTCGATGCCGACGATACGGTCATGGCCTATTGCATCTCGGCCGGGCTCAAGGCCGACGGCTCCGGCTTTCGCGGCCTGCACAATATTCTGACCTATCAATTGGGCCCGCTTTATCCAGGCTCGACCGCGCTTGCCCATTGCAATCAGATCATCGATCCGATCGTCAGCTTGGACGATGCCGTCGGCCAAGTCCTCAAAGACATGCTGGAGGGCCAAAGCTTCGACGCGGCGGGCCTCTGGAATGCCGGTTTGCGGGTGTTGCAGCGCCTGCGTTCGTCGAATTTCGCGGCGGAACTTGCGCCGCTTTTAGCCGAATGGCTGCGCCTGCGCTGGGCGGAAGCCATCGCCGAACCTGGCCGTTTCAAGCTCGCGCGGCCCGAAACGGCCGGGCCCGCGATCAACCTTGCCCTGGCCGATTCGATCAATGACCAAGCCTTTGTGGCCGGCCTGCTTCACGCCGCTTTCGACGCGCTCGATCCGGCTCCCGACCCGGAATATCGCAAACAGCTCGCAGTAATCGCCAAGCGCGCCTAGAGCATCGGACCAAAAAGCGCGAACAGCGCATGATTTGCTTCGAGCTGCGGCGGAAAACCGCGTCACGCCCTTCGGCGCCCCGCCCTATGTCGCCTGTAGAGAAGCAAGTGCCATCTGGCATAAGCGCCATCTGACATATTACTGACATATGAGTTCGATCAAAATCATCGCAGAAAAGCAATGTGGAAGAAGACATGCGATTCGCCGGACGCGGTAAGCTTAGGTAAATGCCTAAACTTGTTGGCATAGTCCTGACTCAATTACGGGAGTCTATCCTGTTCGTGATTCTGGATTGGTTCGATCCAAAATATCGATTCGACCCAAATCATGAGACCGATTTATAGCCGTTCGCTGATCGAAACAGGCTTTGAAAAGCTTGGCAAAGGGTCTATCCCTTGGCTCCGAGCGAGGCATGATAGCCGATGCGTGATATTGCGATTCAGAACGATCCTTATGCGCCCCTGGCGAGCTATACCGTCTGCCGGCGCGGCGGGGCCCGGTTCGGCCTTGCGACGCGCGTTCTGATTCTGGTCGCAGCCTTCGTTATGGTGGCGGAGGTTTTGATCTATGTCCCGTCGCTGTCGATCTTCCACGACAATTGGCTGCGCAATCGCCTCAGCGCCGGCTATACGGCGGCGCTTGTCCTCGAGGCCGCACCGCGCGGCATGATTCCCGAGGCTTTGTCGCGCCAGCTTCTCGACAGCGTGCCGGCGCGAATCATCGTCTTGCAAGCCCATGGCGCACGCAGCATCCTCGCCGCTTCGGAAATCCCGCCGCGCGTCGATGACACCTATGATCTGCGCCAGCCGACCTGGTTTGGTTCGCTCGCCGCGACGATCGGGACGCTGACGGCACCGCAAGGCCGCGTACTCACGATTTACGGTGCCGCGCCGATGGGTGGCGACGCCGTCGAAATCACCATGGACGAAGCGCCTCTCAAAGTCGCCATGCATGGCTACTCTCTACGGCTGCTCAATCTGTCGCTGATCGTTTCCGGCATCGTCGCGGTCCTCGCCATGGCAGCGATCCATTTCATGGTGCTCGCGCCGGTGCGGCGGCTGACCACCAGCATCGTCGATTTCGGCGAAGATCCGGAAGATTCGGCGCGGATCATCGTGCCCTCAGGCTCGCAGCACGAGATCGGTCAGGCCGAGGAAGCCCTGGCGCTCATGCAAGATGCGCTCGCGCGCGAGTTGCACCAGAAGAAACATCTGGCCGCTTTGGGGCTCGCCGTCGCCAAGATCAATCATGATCTGCGCAATATGCTCGCCTCTTCGCAGCTTCTGTCGGATCGTCTGGCGAATGTCACCGATCCTTTGGCCCAGCGCATCGCGCCGAAACTCGTCGCGACGCTCGACCGTGCGATCAGATTCTGTCAGGCGACCTTGACCTATGGGCGCGCGGCCGACGATCCGCCCAATCCGAACAGTTTGATATTGCGCGCGCTCGTCACCGAAATGATCGATTATTTGCCATTGAACGGCAAAATCTCCGTCGAGATCGTCAATGACGTCGATGACGGATTTGAGATTCTGGCCGACAGCGAACAAATGTTTCGCGTCCTGTTGAATCTGACCCGCAACAGCGTCGAAGCGCTGCAAAGCGCCGGGCCGGGCCGCGGCCGGCCTGCGCGTATCTCGCTCAGCGCCTATTTCGACGCCGATCAGAACGCCTCAGTCATCGAAGTCTCGGATACGGGACCGGGCATCCCAGACAATCTGCGCCCGAAGCTTTTCGCAGCCTTCATGGCCTCCACGCGGCGCGGCGGCTCGGGCCTTGGCCTTGCGATCGCCGCCGATCTCGTGCGCGCGCACCGGGGCACGATCACGCTCCTCCCGCAGGCGGAAGGTATCGGCGCGACCTTCCGCATCACCCTGCCGGCCAATCCGCCCATCGCCACGACGGCGAAAATCGCCCGCGCCTAGAGCGGCTTGCCGAAAGCCGCGGGGCGGTTTTGGGTCCGATGCGTTAACATCTGATTTCAGAAGCTTTTGCGGCGCCTATTGCAACGGCGCGCGTGAGCCGCTAATGACACCGCTCGACTTTGATTTCGCTCTGGCCGCGCAGCACGCGGCCAGGATCAACGGCGGTTCAAAGCGCAGGCGCCCGTAGCTCAGCTGGATAGAGCACTAGACTACGAATCTAGGGGTCAGGAGTTCGAATCTCTTCGGGCGCGCCATTTAGCACTCATCTGCGAACCGGCCAGAATGGCGGCCGGGCTGGCTATAACCGCATTTTCGAGACGGTCTTTTCGGCCCTTAATCCGAATGATGCGAGCATCAACCGCGACGACATCAACGCTCGACTGAAGATATGCTTGCGGAAGGGAATCAAGCCGCTCGTAAAATCTTCGAGCATCATATCGCTTCCGAGATGGAAAGGCCTGTTCTCGCGCGCCAAGCGCGAGTCTTGCGGAAGCGTCCGTCCTGACCTTGCACGGTCCCTCATTCCGGAGTACGCCGCTTGTAGGGAGAGGGCTCCGCCTCGCAAGACTCAAGGAAGGTAATCGACCGATGCTTTGATGCCGGAGTGATCGCAGATGCGGTGTTCGGCAGTCCTAGAATCCGTGGTGAGCGCTTCGATAAATCGAATGGGATGTTTCCCTCGCAGAGCATCTTGCAGATTCTCGCCGAGCTTATGATGCCTATTGTGCACGGTCTCGGGTCGAAAACGCCACGCGGACCTGCGACCACGAATTCCTGGTGTCGACGTCAGTCGAAAGGTCCGAAATGCCATCGGGGCAGCAAACCCAAAGCGACTGACGGGTCGTCAAGTCCTCTTAGCTATCTCCTCCGCGAAAGATCAGCCAATTATCTTATTCCGTGCCCGCGACCAACAATCCCTGTGCTGTTTGACCATTCCGATAATCGGGCCGCATTCCTTTTCTCGCAAACAATTGGTTCGAGCTGATGATTGATATCGAGACATTCCGGGGAGGCGGACGCCGCCAATTTTTTTATGTCAGGCTGGGAAGCACGGAACCATGGACATGGAAACACTCGGATGAAGGATCAAGAGATGTAAGGCGGTTGAGTATGAAACGGGATCGTCAGTTACGCCACTTGGCCTCCCGAAGCATTCGATCCGGCACGAGTTCATGGTAGACCTCTTCTTCAGACATTCCGATACTGCCCAGATCCTGATATTCGCCGTGTGCTTCGCCCTGGTCGGCATCGTCGAGCGCATTTGCGTCGGTCTGCCGGACGCGGCGGTCATCCGTCACATGTCGCTAAATGCTCTCTTTGTCTTCATAGCCCTGCCGCTGGAACTTGTTGTTGGCGTCATCTGCTTCGGCGTTTCGCGATGGGCTACGGATCATCACTTCGGTCTGATGTTTTTACAGCCAGCCTGGCTCGGCTTGGCTCTGCGATCTGGCATCGTCTTCGTGTTGCTGGATCTCGGCGATTATGTGTACCACCGCATTATGCATCATACGCCGTGGCTGTGGTGTTTCCACCTTGTCCACCACACGGATCAGATCGTCGATTCCTCGACTACCGTGCGCGAGCATCCGGGCGAAACGATCGTCCGTGGGAGCTTTCTCGTGTTGTGGACGCTGGTGCTTGGCGCCTCCGAAGAGGTGCTGCTCCTTCGCCAAGCAGCGGAGAGCGTATTCGCTGTGCTTTCTCACTCCGCGGTGCGGATGCCGAGAGAGTTCGGCACATGGTTCGGCTTCGTCTTCGTGTCGCCGAATCTTCATCACGTACACCACCATCGCGCG
This sequence comes from Methyloferula stellata AR4, assembly GCF_000385335.1. Taxonomy (NCBI): domain Bacteria; kingdom Pseudomonadati; phylum Pseudomonadota; class Alphaproteobacteria; order Hyphomicrobiales; family Beijerinckiaceae; genus Methyloferula; species Methyloferula stellata. The sequence continues at coordinate 255,144 of NZ_ARWA01000001.1, forward strand.
CTTCCCTATACAGATCGGAATTTCGGGGGGGTGTTTTCCGTGTGGGATAGGCTCTTTGGGACCTTTGTCGAACTTGAGCAGACCCATTGTGCTTTCGGTCTCGACACGCACGGGGAGGCACAATCGTGCGCTCGCTTCGGTAGTTTAATGACCATGCCGATCTGGCCGAAGGAGGGTCGTCTTCAACCACCCTCGGGTCCGTAGGTTACAGCCGTTCACTTTGAAGGAAACACATACTTACGTGATCCGCAGTTTTATCCTGAGTGGCGCGCCATTTTAAAACTGCGTTGCGAGCGCGTCACGGCGCGCCGCCGCCCGGCACGATCCTCTCGCTCAGTTTCTGATCCACGATCTTGACCGTGCGGTCGATCTCGTCATTCGGCATCCCGAGCTGATGCGAAATCAACCTCACCAGCAGGTCGACCCGCTCGATGAAAGGCGCGCCATTGGCCACAGCGCGGGCCGCCGACGAGGGTTTGAGGAGGCTTTCCGCCGCTTTGGCGTATTTCTCGAAAGGCACCTGATCCTTTGGGTCGGCCCCCAGACGCTGAGCGATGGCGTCTACATGGTCATAGATGGCCTGGGAGCGCTTCAGATCAGCATGCACCGCATCGCGGATCGACTGCGGCTCCTGAGGCGTGATGCAGCGGTAATTTCCGGTGAGGAGCATCGACCATTTAGCCAGAGGCACGAACAGCGAATCGAAGACTTTGAGCTTTACCGGAACGTCCTGCCCGTCCAATTTCACCGCGTCTATGTCCGCCTCCAGCTCCCGAAGCAGGAGGTTATGGGCCTCATCCGCAAATATCGCTGCTTTGAAGTTTGTCGGCAGGCCGACATGCAGGACATTCGCAGCCTCTTCCGGCGGCCGGAAGGCCTGCGGGTCGGGCGAGCAGAGCGACACCAGTCCGGGCTCAAACCGCTCCCACACCAGCGCATTGGTATAGGCCTCTTCAAGGTCCATTCCAGCCAGCGCCGGGATCCGTTTGAGATAGGGCAAGGGCGGCATGTTCATGATCGAAAGACAAGGCAGCTTCGCCTCGGCGATCTTGATCATCAGAACCCGGACCGTATGATTGGTGTACTGCGGCTCCTGCATGGCAAGGCCGACCAGATCATAACGGGAAAGGTCGACGTCTTCGGGCGTGCTCGCGTCCAATTTGCCGGGCAGATCGCGCGAGAAGATCGACCGGTGCGCCGGCTCGTCACGCAGCTTGATGCGGACTTCGGTACCATCGCGATTGATGAGTTCCGCGGTCTTCTTCCGGCAAACCAGGGTCACGTTATGACCCGCCATCAGCAGCTTTGTCGCCAGTAATGAGCCATACGAGGCTCCAAGAATCAGAATGTTACGCGCCATACTCCCCACTTCCACAGATTATGAGTGCTTACCCCAGCCATTCTACGATTATCATTGTTTCACGGCGCAGGGTGCAAAAGATCGTCAGCAGCCCTTTAGAACGCATGAGTGGAAAAAAGAGCAAGTCGTCGCAGCGGGAAATCAATAATATAAATGTTCGCCGTTTGATCCTCTCCGGCGCTCGAAATTCACGAATTTTCATCGTGTTTCGGCAGAGGCTCGTCGTCGAACAGGATGCGGTTCGCGGCGCCGTCGAGATCTTCGAATTGGCCGTGCTTCAACGCCCAAAGAAAGATCAGCAAACCGCTCGCACCGAGGAAAAGGCTCACGGCAAGAAGATAGATGATAACCGTCATGGCTGCCGCTCCCGGCTGAGCCGCAGGCTGTTCAGAATGACGATCAAGGACGAGCCGGACATGGCCGCCGCCGCGAGCCAAGGCGTGACATGGCCCAGCACGGCGAGCGGGACCATCACGACATTATAGGCAATCGAGAGCCCGATATTCTCCTTGATGAGATGCCGTGCGGCTTTAGCGGTCGCAAGCACGATTGCGACAGGGCGCAGGCTATTGCCTTGAAAGACGACATCCGCGATCGTCTGACTGAGATCGGCCGCCGTCGACGGCGACATGGAGACCGATGCCGCGGCAAGCGCCGGACCGTCATTGAGACCGTCGCCGACCATCAGCACCTTGCCGCCGCGCGACTGAAACGCTGCGAGCTTCGCCACTTTCGAAGCAGGGCTCAATTCGGCTTCATAATTCGCGATCCCGGCGCGCCCCGCGATGGCGCGAACCGGCTCGGCGCGGTCGCCCGAATAGAGAAAAAGCGGATAGTTTTTTTGGGCAAGCTGCGAGAGCGTCTCCGTGGCATCGCTGCGCAACGTCTCTTCGAAGCGGAAGCGGACGGCCGGTCGGTCCGGCCGCGTGAACCAAAGCTCGGGTCCATCCGAGGCTTCCGCCGCCGCGCCGCAGAACGCGCGGCTGCCGACCCGAATTTCGCCTTGCGGCCCGTTCCATCGCAGACCCGCGCCTGCGACTTCCATCACGCCATCGGCAGGCCGCACGGAAGGCGCGGCGGCCACCAGAGCGCGGGCGAGAGGATGGCGGCTCGCGGCGCAAAGCGCGGCGGCCTGCGCGAGATCCTCGGCGCTCCAGCAGGGTTCCGCGCGGAGGCGGAGGTTCGGCTCCGTGAGCGTCCCGGTCTTGTCGAAGACGATCGTATCGACGGAAGCGAGGCGCTCGAGCGCCGACGGCGATTTGAGCAGGATGCCGCGGCGAAACAAACGCCCTGTCGCGATGACTTGCACGGCAGGCACGGCGAGCGCCAGCGCGCAAGGACAGGTGATGATAAGAACGGAGGCCGCGATCAAGAGCGCTTGCGGCCAGGCCATGCCGAGCGCGAGCCACCAAACGAGAAAAGTCGCCAGCGCCGCGATATGCACGACCGGCGCGTAGAGCCGCGCGACTTTGTCGGCCAGCGCGACGAACCGGCCGCGTCCATGTTCCGCCGCCTCAATGAGACGGACGCATTCAGCAAGCAGCGTCGCCTCGCCCGTGGCCGTCACAAGGACCGTCAGAGGACTGTCGAGATTGATGCTGCCAGAGAAGACTTTCGCGCCGGGCTCGACCGCCGCAGGCAGGCTTTCGCCAGTCACAAGCGACGCGTCTATGGAGGAGCGCCCGCTTTCGATTATGCCATCGACGCCGACCCGCTCGCCTATGCCGACAAGCACGCGCTCGCCGACACGGACGCTCTCTTGCGCACGCCGCTCGATCGTCCCATCGGCGCACAACACCGCGACGTCGATGACGCGAAGCGCGATCAATTGTTCCGCCGCCTCCCGCGCCTTGCCGCGCGCGCGCTGATCGAGCACGCGGCCGATCAGCAGAAAGAACAAAAGCATCGCGGCCGAATCGAAATAAGTGTGCGCACCGCCGCGGATCGTCTCGACGAGGCTCATGCCAGTCACCAGCAGAATGCCGATCGAGATCGGCACATCCATATTGGCGCGCCCATGGGTAAACGCATTCAAAGCCGACTGGAAGAAGGGACGGCCCGCGTAGGCAATCGCCGGCAGCGCAATAATGGCCGAGACCCAGTGCAGCAGCGACCGCACGGCCTCGCCCATGCCCTGGCTGAAGCCGACCCAGATGCCGATTGAGAGCAGCATCAGGTTTCCGGCGGCAAATCCGGCAACCGCGAGCGCCTTCATAAGCGTCTGAGCCGTGCGGTCATTGGCGGCCTTCACCGAGGCCGGATCATAGGGCGCGAGCCTGTAGCCAAGCCGCTCGATCGATGCGAGCACATCCTCGATATTGGCCGATCGCGCCTGCCATTTGAGGCGCAAGCGCCGTGTCGTCATATTGACGCGGCCTTGAACGACGCCTTGCTGCGCGGCCAAAACGGATTCGATCAGCCAGACGCAAGCGCCGCATTGAATCCCATCGACCATCAGATTGAGCTCGCTGAGCCCGTCGCCATCGCTTCTGATGTAGGCCTGGATGTTCGAAAGCGCGCCGGCTTCAGGCTTCAGCGCAGGCTGCGACGCGTCGAGCACGCGCCTTTCATAATAGAGCCCAAGGCCCATGCCTTGGATAAAGCCGAAGGCAGCCTCGCAGCCGGCGCAGCAAAAGCGCGCGCCGGGCGGCACAGGCAGGCCGCAATGCGCGCAGGCACACGCCGCATCCGCGCGCGGCGGTGCGACGCGCATGTTCATTGAACGACGACCCGGCGGGTCGCAATATATTTGATGTCGCCGACGCTGGCGGTGAGGCCCAAATCCCATTGGCCGGGCGTCGGCAGCGCCGATCTCGCGACATAGCGCGAACCCTGCGGCGTGAAGGCGAAACGCGTCGGCTGCGCCGGGCCGACCGGATGAGTCGCGACCGCTTCGACGGAGGCAGCCGGCAGAACCTCGCCGTTTTGATCCGTCAAAGTGACTTCGAGATCGTTGCTCACGACTTTGACATTGAGCTGCCAGCCGAGCTTCGCCTGGCGCGCGGCATTTTCGAGGATCTCGTTATATTTATTGCCCGTATCGAAGGCGTGATCGTCGGCCGCACCGGGAAAACTATGCACCGCCGCGAAGATCATGCCCCCGTCAACGGCGACGACGGTCAAGAGAAACACTACGATTGCAAGGGGGAAAAACCGCCAGGCGCTCTTTTGCATGACATCACTCCGCTGTCGCCGAAGGTGCAAGAAATGTCGAAGTCCATTCCTGCGTCGCGCCGGACAAGGCATCGCGCAAGACAAAGGACACGGGCACTTTGCCATGGACCGAGGCGGGCGCCCGCACGAGCACGCGCACATCCGTGACGGTATCGGCTTTGGCCGCGACATCGACGGCGGAAGCCTGCCCGCCGGAACTTTCCGGCAAGGCCAGTTCGGCACCGTCAATGCCCTTGAGGCTTATTTGCAGCTTGCGGACCGACGGCCTTTTGTTAGCGATGCTCAGCGTATAGCCGTTGCGCAATGTCCCATCGGCGAGACGCACGAAAAGCGGCGCACGATCGCGTTGAACGATGAGGTTCAACTCGCTTCTATTGGTGACGGCATAGGCCATACCCGCGGCGCCTGCGACGAGGACGGCGGCGTAAATCAGCGTACGCGGCCGGAGGAAGCGGATCTCCGGCACGGGTTCGTGTTTGATTTTGGCGGTCTGGCGCACGAGGTTGTCCCACGTGATCAGCCAAGCCGGCCGCTCCAATTTGGTCATGACATTGTTGCAGGCATCGATGCAGAGGCCGCAGCCGATACATTCGAGCTGCTGTCCGTCGCGAATATCGATGCCGGTCGGGCAGACATGAACGCAGGCGTTGCAATCGACGCAATCACCGCGCCCGGCCCATGTCTCATCCGGATGTTTTTTACCGCGCGGTTCGCCGCGCCAGCCCTGATAGGTCACGGTCAGCGTCTGCTCGTCGAGCATCGCCGCCTGGAAACGCGGCCAAGGGCACATGTAAGTGCAGACCTGCTCGCGTGCCCAACCGGCGAGAAGATAGGTCGTCGCGGTGAACAAACCCGTGAAGAAATAGACCTGAAAGGACGCGCTGCCGGTCCAAAACTCATGAGTGACCGTCGGTGCATCGACGTAATACATGATCCAGGCGCCGCCGGTCCAAAAGGCGACGATGAGCCAAACCGAATGTTTCGCGACCTTGCGCCAGATCTTGTCCCAGGAGAGCGGCTCGGCGTCGCGCTTCATGCGCTCATTGCGGTCGCCTTCGATGAGACGCTCGACGCCGAGAAAGAGATCGGTCCACACGGTCTGCGGGCAGGTGTAGCCGCACCAGACGCGGCCAAGCATGCTCGTCACCATGAAAAGTGCGAAGGCCGCGAGGATCAGCGCGCCCGCCAGCAGATAAATGTCCTGCGGCCAGAATTCGAAGCCGAAGATATACATCCGCTCGTTCCAAATATCGAGCAGAACGGCTTGATCCGGGCGCCCCGGTCCACGATCCCAGCGGAGCCAGGGCAGCAGGTAATAGATCAACAAGCAGAAGATGAGGACCTCCCACTTGAAGCTCCGCACCATGCCTTTGACCGACATCGGATAGACGCGGACGCGATCTTTCACCAGCCGAAGATCTTGTTCGGGTGCGGCCGATTCAGCCGGTTCGATCTTCTGAACAATACTCATGTTGCGATGTCCTAGAGCATGATCCCAAAAGTCACAGACTTTTGGATAAGATCATGCGTTTTATTGCCCCCCGCCCAGTGAGTGGACGTAAAGCGCGAGACTCTTGATGGTCGCGTCGTCAAGCCTGCCGCCCCAGGCCGGCATGACGCCTTGCCGCGGCAGCGTCACCTGACGCACGATCGTCGCGCGATCATTGCCATAAAGATGCGTGGCGGAAGCCAGACGCGGCGCACCGACGTCCGGATTGCCTTGCGCTTTGTCGCCATGGCACGGCGCGCAATTGTCGCCGAAGACCTTGGCACCCGCTTCGACGCTGGCCGCCGCGGGCGCGGGCGCGTCTTTTGGATGATTGCCATAAAGCGTGAAAACATAATCGGCGACAGCTTGGATATCGTCCGGCGTCAGCAGATTGTCGGCGCCGAAATGCGGCATGTCGGAAACATGCGCGTCGGGATGTCCGGATCTCACGCCATAAGTGATCGTCTGCTTGATCTCATCGAGCGTGCCGCCCCAAAGCCAGACATCGTCTTCGAGATTGGGATAGCCCGGCCGGCCGGAGCCGGACGGCCCGTGGCACGGCGAGCAATTATTCGCGAAGGCGGACTTACCGGCGATCAAGGCGACCGACAGAAGATCGGGATCCTTCTGAATGTCGCTGAGGCTTGTCGCCTCGATCTTGTCGAAGAAGGGTGCGCGCTCCGCCTGAAGTGCCTTAAGCGACTTATCGAGCGCCTTATGCGACGAATAGCCGAGCAGACCCGGCGTCACGGTCCGGCCAAGCGGAATCGCCGGATAAAGGATGAAAAGCGCGACGCCCCAGACGATGGTGGCGAGCCAGACATAGAGCCACCACCGCGGCACCGGCGTATTCAGCTCGCGGATTCCATCCCAGTCGTGACCGGTGGTCTCTTTCCCCGTAAGGGCATCTTTTTCAATCTTGGTCGGCATTGCGCAATTCCTTACGGGTCTTTGTCGTCGTCGAACGGAATCCGACCGTCCTGTTCAAATTTTTTGCGGTTTTTTGGCCAATAAGCCCAAACGACGATGCCTCCGAAGATGACGATGAAGGCGAGCGTCGCATAGGCTTCGAGAGTCGTGCTCATGCGCTTCGCCTATTGCTTGAGTTTCTCTTGAGCGGCGTCGGCGAAATCGACCATCGTGCCAAGCACCTGAAGATAGGCGACAAGCGCATCCATCTCAGTGATCTCTTTCGGATTGCCATTCACCGCGACCGCTTTCGGGTAGCGTTTCAAAAGCTCCGTCTGATCGGCGTCGGCATTGGCCTGCGTTTCGAGATCGCTTTTCGCCTTGGCGATGTCTTCGTCCGTATAAGGAACGTTGACGATGCGAAGCGTCTTCAAATGGTCCGCCACGCGATCATATTGAAGCACCCGGTTCGCAAGGAACGCATAAGACGGCATCAAAGTCTCGGGCACGAGCGACGGCGGATCTTTCAAATGCGCATAGTGCCAGTCGTTTGAATATTTGCCGCCGACGCGTGCCAAGTCCGGGCCCTTGCGCTCAGAGCCCCATTGGAACGGGTGATCGTACATGCTCTCGGCCGCGAGGCTGTAATGCCCGTAGCGTTCGACCTCGTCGCGCAGCGAACGGATCTGCTGGCTGTGGCAGAGATAACATCCTTCGCGGACATAGATGTTGCGGCCGAGCTGTTCGAGTGGCGAATAGGGCCGCACGCCTTTCACGTGTTCGACCGTCGTTTCCACCGTGAACAAGGGGATGATCTCGACCGCGCCGCCGACCGCGATGGTCATCAGCGTCAGCACGACCAAGAGCATCGCATTCTTTTCAATTGTCGATTGTTTCAGGAACATCATCACGCTCCGACAGGTGCGGTGGATTCGTCGTGCACCGTCTTCCAGAAATTGTAGACCATGAGCAGAGCGCCGGTCAGGAAGAAGATGCCGCCCAATGCCCGCAGAATGAAGAAGGGATGCAGAGGCTCGACCGTCTCGACGAAGGAATATTGCAGGAAGCCGTGCGCATCATAGGCACGCCACATGAGACCCTGCATGATACCGGCGACCCACATTGAGGTGATGTAAAGGACGATGCCCAGCGTCGCGACCCAGTAATGCCAAGCGATCATGCGCGTCGAATAGATCTTCGTGCGATGCCAGATGACCGGAACGAGATAGTAAAGCATACCGAAGGTGATGAAGGCGACCCAACCCAAAGCGCCCGAATGGACGTGGCCGATGGTCCAGTCCGTGTAGTGGCTCAGCGCATTGACTTCGCGCACCGACATGACTGGCCCCTCGAAGGTCGACATGCCGTAGAAGGCAACAGCCGTCACCGAGAAACGCAGACCGGGGTCCGTGCGCAGCTTGTCCCAGGCGCCCGACAGAGTCATGAGGCCGTTGATCATGCCGCCCCAGGACGGCATCCACAGCATGAGCGAAAAAGCCATGCCGAGCGTCTGGGCCCAATCGGGAAGCGCGGTCCAATGCAGATGATGCGGACCTGCCCAGACATAGATGAAGATGAGCGACCAGAAATGGACAACGGAGAGCCGGTAGGAATAGACCGGCCGGTTGGCCGCCTTGGGAATGAAGTAATACATCATCCCCAGGAAGCCGGCGGTGAGAAAGAAACCCACGGCATTATGGCCGTACCACCATTGGATCAGCGCGTCCTGCGGCCCGGAGAACAGGGAATAGGATTTCGCGCCGAACCAGGACACCGGCACCGCAAGATTATTGCCGATGTGAAGCACGGCGATCGTCAGAATGAAGGCGAGATAGAACCAGTTCGCCACATAGATGTGCGGCTCCTCGCGCTTCATGATCGTGCCGATATAGACAATGGCGAAGGCGACCCAGACGAGCGTCAGCCAAATGTCGATATGCCATTCGGGCTCGGCATATTCGCGGCTTTGCGAAAAGCCCATGACGTAGCTCAGCGCCGCCATGACAATGAAGAACTGATAGCCCCAGAACACGAAATCGGCGAGCGCCTCGCCGCCGAAGAGCCTGGTCCGGCAGGTCCGCTGCACGACATGAAAGGCGCTGCCGATCAGCGCCGTGCCACCGAAGGCGAAGATCGCGGCCGAGGTATGAACCGGTCGAAGCCGGCCAAAATTCAAAAATTCCAGACCGAAATTCAGTGCCGGAAAGCAAAGCTCAAGCGCGAGCCAGACGCCGACGGCGAAAGCGACCACTCCCCAGAAACAGGTCGCGATCACCGCCTTGCGGACGATCGCTTCATTATAGGCCTCGACATAGGCTTTGGCCGGATGCGCCGTCTCGACGCGCGGCAAGAAGCCGTCGGCTGCGATATCAACCATGCCGGGACTCCGTCGATGTACGTTGGTTGGATGCGACAAATTGCCGACGGATCTGGCCGGCCACAAACAGCACGGCGAAAGCGGCGAGCGATACGCCGAACACGCTCATTTCCCGATCCAAGGCGTGCAGTGCGAGTGAGATGCCGAGAACGGCAAAGCCGATCATCATCAAGCCGATGATCACATCCCCAGGGTGGACCTTCATGAATTCCCCTTGCGCAAAACAATCTACGATTGGCGATTCGGGAAATTTAGGTACTACACCCAAAGCAGCATTGATCTCGCTCAAGGTGCGGCCGATTGCTTCAAGGTCGCCGACGCGGGCTACGAATGCCGTGATGGTCGCTTTGTCGCACTTCGACTTGAGACACTGGGTGGCGTCGCCGGCCGCGCGCTTGCGGGCCACAGGCGGATGGAGACGATCTCCTGAGGGAAAGCACCCCGCATTAGAGATGCGGCGGCCGTGAGGCTCGCGCTACATGCAGGTCTCTTCGAGATCCTCGAGCATGGCCAAAGTCTCGAGATCGCCCAGGTTTTCGAGCAATTCGCGCAAGGTCGCGACAAAGTTGTGAAGAACCCGCAGGTCGTCCAGACCTTGCCTATGCGCAAGGTCTCTTTGATGGATGAAATAGGCCCAGAAGGGACTATTGACCCGGTCGATATGGGATTGCAGACGGGCGAGAACGCGGCCCGTTTTGCCTTCCCAGTCGCAGCCTCTGAAGCTGACATAGCGGTCGAATTCTTCGGTCATTCCCGCCTCCGTTGCGTGAATGACCGGATTTCTAGTTCGGGCTTTGAGAGCCGTCTGTCAGCTGGCCGACACTGCGTTTTCGCGCGCGCAGGCCTGCAGCCGGTCGGGCATGCAGATCTCGATATGACGGCGGCCCTGGCGCGTCAGTATGCCTGCGTGCATCAGGGCGTTGAGTTCGGTTGAAGCCGTCTGCCGCGTCGTGCCAAGCAGAGCGGCTATTTCTTCCAGGCTCAGATCGAGGCGGATGGCGCTTCCCGCTTCGACCGCGACCTTTTGCCTGTCTGCGCAGCGCAGAAGATAGCGGGCGATCCGCCCGCGCACCTGATGGAAAGCCAGATCCTCGATCAAAGTGATGGCCTGATTCAAGACCGCCGCCAGAACGCTGATGATGGCTCTTTGCAAGGCCGGATAATGGGCGAGTTCGCGTTCGATCACGGCGCGCTGAGCCATGAGAAGAACCGTCGGCTGGACGGCCTGCAACTGCGCCCTGGTGTGGGTGCTGAACACGTCGCCTTCGTTTAAATAGACGAGGCTCAGCTCACGTTCGGGCGTCGTCAAATAGACCCGCAGGCGTCCGCGTTTCACCACGAGCACTTGATCCATCTCGCTTTCGGGAAGCAAGGCGCCATTCGCCAGAACATGCTCATGGAACCGGGACCGCAGAGCGGACCCGGCTTCGCTCGCGAGGAATTCGGAGAGTGACGCGGGATGCATGATCCACGAATAAAATCCCAGGGCGCGGTCGCATTGATCTCGGTCAAGATCAAAGCCGCCGGTTTGGGCTAGCCAGAGAAGCTGGAGGAAGCTGTGAGCATCAATAGTTTCGCAGTCATATGTGGCAGCCACGGGATCGCGCCGGCCGCCGGTATGGCGGGTCTGGCCGGTGCGCTTTTTGTCGCGGGCCTCGCCGGCAGCGTCGCCCATTGCGGGCCTATGTGCGGACCGCTCGTCATCGCTCAGGCGAGCAACAGGCTTGCGCATGTACCAGCGTCCCGGCTCTGCGAAATGTCGCGCATCCGAAGCGGCTTGCTGCTCCCCTATCATCTCGGCCGCTTGACGACCTATGCCGCGCTCGGCGCGGCGGCCGCGCTGTTTGGGCAGACTCTCTCCGACCTCCCCTGGTTTCGATTCGTGGCCGCGGGGCTTCTCATCGTGGCCGCGTCGCTTTTCATCTGGCAGGCCGTCGCGCCGGCCAGCGCGAGCCGGCCCGCCGCTCTCTGGTCGAAACTGGCGGGGCCTCTCGCAACAAGGCTCAATGCGCCGGGGATTTTGAACACCTATGGGCTCGGGCTGCTTTTGGGTTTCATCCCTTGCGGCCTCGTCTATGCAGCGCTTGCGGCCACGGCCGCGACCGCCGATCCCCTGGCGGGCGCCATCGGGATGATCGCCTTCGGGCTTGGCACCGTGCCCATGCTGGCTGCAATCGGCACGCTCGGCCAGGTCGCGATGATTCGCATGCGGCGCTTCGCCCATCTCGCGCGACCCGTCATTCTGACGCTCGATGGCGGATTGCTGCTTGTCCTCGCCATGAGCTGGGTCACCTGAGACACATCCGTCTCCCCCCGTATCGCCGAATTTGACAGCGGACGATTAAGAGCCCGTACATGCGCCTGTGCTTGGCCAAAGAGCTGGCGCGGGGGCATATAAGATGACACAGCGCATGCAGGATTTGGCGGCTGAGATCGTCCGTCTTCAGACGGAACTGGACCAGGAAATCGAGGCGCGGCGCAAGATACTCGGCTCGCGTCTGAAAGAGCAGATCGGCGAATTCGAACAAGGGATCATCGCCGAACATCGCCGCCTGCGCATGAGCGTCATGACCTTTCTCGCACAATCTCCGGTCAGGGTCGTTGTGACGGCGCCGATGATCTATTCCATGATCGTTCCTTTTCTGATCATGGACATGTGGGTCAGTCTTTATCAGGCGATTTGCTTCCGGATCTACCGGATCCCGCAGGTGCACCGCGGGCGCTATATCGCGTTCGATCGCAGGCACCTCGCCTATTTGAACTGGATCGAGACGCTCAATTGCCTCTATTGCGGCTATGCCAATGGCGTGATCGCCTATGTCCGCGAGATCGCCAGCCGCACCGAACAATATTGGTGTCCGATCAAACATGCCGCGCGGATCACGGACCCGCACCGGCGTTATTATGCGTTTCTTGAATACGGCGATGCCGACGGCTATCGTACGAGACTCGATCAGTTTCGCGAACGTTTGAGGTCGGATGCCGCGCCTGGATCAGATGCGCCATGACACGCTCTCGAAAGGATACCCGCCGCGGCCTGCCCGAATGAAACAGAAGACGGCGTGAAGTAGAAGAAGATGAGAGCATGCCCCTGCGGTTGAGCATCTTCGCGGGTCTTCGGCCCTTCAAACCCGGAGAGGCGGCGCGCGATCTCCTGGCAGGCGTGACGCTTGCCTCGATGAATATCCCGCAGGTGCTCGGCTATACGCGCATCGCAGGTACCCCTGTCGTCACCGGCCTTTATACCGTGCTGCTGCCCCTTGTGGCTTTCGCCATCTTCGGCTCGTCGCGGCATCTGGTTGTGGCTGCCGATTCTGCGACGGCAGCCATTTTCTCCAGTTCTATTTCTCAAATGGCGGCGCCGGCCAGCGCGAAATATATGGCCCTGGTCGAGATGGTCGCCTTACTGACCGCCGGTTTGCTTCTGCTGGCACGGATCTTCAAACTCGGTTTCCTCGCCGATTTTCTGTCGCGCACGGTGCTCGCCGGATTTATCACCGGCGTCGGCGTCCAGGTCGGCATCGCGATGCTGGGCGACATGCTCGGCGTCGCCACGGCCTCGCATAGTACGCTTCTTCAGCTTCAGGAAGTTGTACGGGGCCTGCCGCAGTTCAATCTCCCGGCAGCGGCGCTGTCGGCGCTGATCGTGGCTGCCATACTGCTCGGACGCCGCCTCGACACCCGATTGCCCGTCTCGCTGGTTGCAGTCATTGCAACGATCATAGCAAGCGCGGCATTTCATTTCGCCGATCATGGCATCCCGGTCATCGGACCGGTGCCGGGTGGCCTGCCAGCCATCAAATGGCCGGATGTGAGCTGGAGCGAAACACTCGCTATCCTGCCCGTCGCCGCATCGTGCTTCGTCATGATCATCGCGCAAAGCGCCGCGACATCGCGGATCTACGCCGTCCGCAATCACGAACGCGTCGATGAGAATGCGGATATTCTCGGGCTCGCCGCTGCGAATGCCGCCGCCGCGATCAGCGGCGCCTTCGTGGTCAACGGCAGCCCGACGCAGACGGCGATGGCAGATAGCGCGGGTGCGCGCAGCCAGGTCGCGCAGCTCGTCTTCGCTGGCGTCGTCCTATTGGTACTGCTTGCCCTGACGGGTCCGCTTCAATATTTGCCGCGCTGCGCGCTCGCCGGCATCGTGTTCACGATCGCCGTCGGCATGATCAAATTGGATTCTTTGCGCGCCATCTTGAAGGAAAGTCCGGGCGAATTTTCTCTCGCCATCTTTACCGCCGCTTCGGTCGTCGTCATCGGCGTCGAACAAGGTATTTTGCTTGCCATCGTCCTTTCACTGCTTCGGCATGTCCGCCACAGCTATCGCCCGCATACGATGGTTCTCACGCCAGACCCCAGCGGCGAATGGAGACAATCACCCGCCACGCCTGGCGCCGAAACCGAACCGGGTCTCATCGTCTACCGGTTCGGTGCGGATCTTTTTTACGCCAATGACAATCGCTTTGCCGATGAGGTGCGCGGTCTCGTGAAGCGCGCCCCGACGCCTGTGCGCTGGTTCATCGTCGATGCGGGCGCCATCACGGATCTCGACTATTCCGCTGCGAGATCCATACGCGACCTTATCGACGATCTCTGCCGGCAAGGCGTGAGCATGATTTTCGCGCGCGTCAATCCTTATCTGCGCTCCGACATGGACCGGCATGGCATCACGGCCGCGATCGGAGAGACGCGGATTTTCACGACGCTCCACGAAGCCATAGCCGCCGTGCGCTTTGGCGCGCTTTAAGCGTGTACGCCCCCAAAAGACGATGCGCCCTAAGATCAGGCCGTCCGCTTTGCCGATAAAGGCCGCTGGACAATATTCGTCCAGAACCGCTGGAGGCTCTCCACGCCGCTTGCCAGCGAACTCCAAAGCGTCGCGTCGCCAACGAGAAGCGTTCCGGCGAAAACGCCGGCGCGCGTTTGCAGTAAGGCGTCGAAACTGTGCCGCCCCTGCGCCGTGAACGGATGCGGCGGCGCCTTTGGATCGATCGCTTGGCGCACCAGCACATCGAACTTCGCAACGCCATCCGCGACGGGCTCGAAATGCGGCAGGTGAGGATGGAGATTGAATGTGGTGACCTCCTTAAGGAGACCCAAACGGTCGAGCGCGCGGTCCACCTCGAACGGCGTCGGCGATCCGTCGGGCTCGGCCGCCGGATGCAATCCGTACCTGTTTTCGACCGCGACGCCGAGCCCGGCGAGGAGAGTGCGCCCGAAGCCGCCAAAACCCTGCTGAGGCGGCAGTGTTCGGTCTCCGTGATGAAGGAACTGCCCTTCTTGAAGCGCCGCGCGCTGGCTATCGGAGAGCCCTCCGGCTTCACCAATATCGTGATGCGGGCAGACGAAGACGAGATGATCCGGATTTTCAAGAAACGCGCGCACTGCGGCGATTTCGCCGGCGCTCGCCGCCTGACCCGTCCGAAGCGAGTCGAAACTGATGACGATAAGCGTGTCGATGCCCTTCAAAAACGCATCGTCCAGCGGCGTTGGCACGCCGTCTTCCCCAATACGTTCGATTTCGACAACCGGATGGGTGGTCTGGCTCTTCGTCTGATCGACGAAAACGTCATAGTTCTTCTTTAAAATATGAGACAAGAATCCGCCGATACCCTGGTCGAAGCGGGTCGGGTCGGAGAGTTCCTGCAGCTGTGGGTAAAGCATCCGGCGGCTCTCGAAGAGAGCCGGAAATCGGTTTTCAATGGTCGAAAGGGGTGCGTTGATTTCGCCGGGCCGGCTCCAGGCATAATAGACGGCAATATTTCTATCGGTCATGCGTGTCTGCCAAAAATGCGTATCTGCCACGTATAAGTATCGCGCATACTATTGGAGACCACCTCCTAGCGCTTTACGATTTACAAAAATTTCGCTGGATATTGGAGGTTCTGCGCGCCGCATCGGCTAATGCACTGCCGACAGGATGGCGCCGGTGGCAAAGGCCAATGCCGCGGCGGCGGTAAAGACGTTTGCGTGAGCATCTTCTTTTGCCGATTGCGCTTGGCTTAGAGCGGTTTCCTCGGTCGCAAGCGTCGTAAAAGTGCCGACGCCGTGGCGATAGGCATCGAGCGCGGCGTCGTAAGACGTTTGCGCCGCTTCCGTGAGTGCCAAGGCCGCGACATATTCCGCGTAGCTTGTATGAAGCGCATCATAAGCGTCGGTTACCTGCCTCGTGGCGGTGTCACGCGACTGATCCAAGGCGGCCCGCGCCGCGAAAATATCCGATTCCGCCAAGGCGACGTGTGCATCCCTTGCGCCGCCATCATAAAGCGGCACACTGAGCTTCAGAAGAATATTGCCGCCAGGTTTATTGATCGGAAAATATGGACTGCCATCCGCGCTCAAGGCACCCATATTCTGATAGATCTGACCCTCGAGACCGACGGTCGGAAAATAGGCGCCGCGTGCGCTTTTGAGCGTTCCCTCAGCGGCGCGGACCTTCCCAAAGGCGGCGATAATGTCAGGCCGATTGGCCAAAGCGGTTTGAACGAACTGATCGACATTTCCCGAAGGGTTTGCAGGCAGCTTTAGTTCCGAACTGTCTTTCGTTTGGAGATGCGTGCTCGGCAAGACGCCGACACTTGCGATGAGCGCGGCATAAGCACCGTGCTCAGCGCCAATTGCCTTTTCCAGATTGAAGCGCGCCTGAGCGGTCTGGCGGCGAGCTTGCGCGACCTCGACGACTGTCGCCAATCCTTGCGACTGCTTCGATTCGGCCGCTTCCTGCACGACCCCAGCGGTCTTCAGGGCCTGCAGCGCCACGCGCAGACGGCCGCGCGCTGCGCCCAACGAGAAATAATCCCGGCAGACGGCATAGATCAGCTTCTGGTGGGCCCCCGTAAAGGCCACGTTGGCGACGAAGGAATTGGCGCGCGCGGTCTCTTCGGCTCCGGCGCGTTGGCCGAAATCGAACAGGAGCCATTTTGCCGTCAGCGATGGGATCAGCTCGCGCGTGTCGCTGATGAAAAAGCCTTGCGGCACCAGGGTCGGTGGGATGGGCAGAGGCGTGTGTTGATATCCACCGACCACTTCGGCGGAAAGTTGCGGCACATAAGCTGTCTCGGCGAGACCAACCCCGAGCGCGGCTTGGCGGGCCTTTTCCCAAGCCTCGCGCGTTTCCGGATTTTTGCGCTGTGCGAGATCGATGAGGGCGGCGAGATCGTAATGCCGCCCCTGATCGATAGAGACGGCGTTTTCCTGCGGCAGGCGCGCCAAAGAGGCGTCGCGAGCCTGCTTTGCCAGTTCCGGCGTGGATGCGTTAGGTTCCCTTATTGGCATCGGAACCGCCGATCCCGACGGCGGCACGTCGACCGAGTCGGGAATGGTCCAAGGCTTGTCGGGCGAGCTTGGGGCCAATTCCAATTCATGCGTTGCACAGGCCGTAAGCGGCAGAACCGCCAGCAGCGCGGCCTTCCGGCAATGCTTCAGGGTGCGGCTATCTCTCGATCGCAACGGCGTTCTCGATTTCCGCTTGGAGGAGCAGGCGCGCTTCGATTGTCGCACGACGGGACATTGGTGCATCGGCGGGAAGTTGCGTCAATGCACGGTCAAGATCGAGAGACCGGTCCGGCGCGGGCATCGCCGTCTCTCCCTTCGAAACCCGGTCGGCAGCGGACAGCAACCACGCCGAAGCGGCTTCATCGCTCGGCCGCACAGGTTCGGCAATGGCAGCATCGGGCTCTTGATCGGCAACGACGAATGTCGCGCCCGCAAGTCCGTCCAATATGTCGAGTGAAACTTGATCCGATGCTACGCGCCGCGGCCGTGTTGGCAAGGTGCGAAGCTCGAAAGCGGCTATCCCGACGAAGTGCCGCGCATCCGCAAGCGCCCGGACGACGGCGAGGCGTGCACCATGCTCTGCCGGGGCCGGCTCGATCAAAAGCCGGCTGAGCGTGCGAAGCGCCGCGGCCACGGAGGCGCGGGCCCGATCGAGGGCGCTTATCGGCCAGAATACGCTGAAGACGATCGAGATGATCAGATTGCCGAGAAGAATGCCGACGACACGGTCGCGCAGCCCCACAAGTTCCGTGGTCGGACCGTAGCCGTGAAGCACTCCCAAAAAGAAGGCGAATGCGGTCTGCATGCCCGCGTAAGAAAGCCGCTCGCTGCTCGTCGCGACCCATCCGCAAATGAAGGAGACCCCGGCGATCAAGAGACAGAGCTGGCCGATATCCGTCATATGCGGCAGCACATAGACGATGCTTGCGAGCCCCAGGAGCCCGCCAATGGCTGCGCCCGCGAGGCGCAACGTCAGCTTGTGGACGGTTTCGCCGAAGCTGCCGAGCGCCACGAAAAAGCAGGTGGTAACGGAGGTGCTGATGCCCGGCCAGTCGAGGAGGCTATAAATAATATAGGCGGCCATGACCGCGATCATGGTCTTCAACGCAAACCGCGCGTGGTCCGGATTGCTGAAGGCATCCGGAACGAAAAGCGATTTCACTTCGGCTACCGCCAGCTGGCCGGTGGCGGCTCGGCGTCGTGCGATGCCTTCGCTCAATCGCGTCATCGCTTTGGCCATTGCGACGATGACCGGTCTTGCTTCGGGAGAGAGCACTCTCAGCACGGCGTCCGGCGGCGTATGTTGCATGATTGCCGGCGCATCGCCACGCCCGAAAGCCAGCGTGGCTTCCTCGCAGGCCGCGGCCAGCGGAAGGCGCGCTTCGATCGGCACGCCGGCGGGCAGCACCCGAAGCAGGCTCAGCAGTTCCGCCAGTGTCTCGATCAGCATCGTGTCGATCGCGGCCCGGCTGCGCAAGCTCTTGTCGAGCATGCCGGCGCGTTGGCGCAATTCGACAAGGCCGACCGCTTCCGCTTGAGCCTTTTCGAGCCGCGTAGAATCGCCGCTTCGCAGCGCCGCCGCAAGCTCGTTCAGAAGACGCTTCGCAGTCCGCCGCGCGAGCTCGGCCGGATTTTCGCCGAAGGCGAGATTGACGACGATCGTCAACACGTTCGGGACCATCACGACGACCCAGAGCCACAGAATCAGCCGTGTCAGGACCTCGAGGTTTGGAACGACGTCGATCAGCGTCTGCGACAAGACGATGATGAACCCCGCGAGGAAGGCGACCGGGCCGAGCGACATCGTGCGCGACAGAAACATGGCGATGTAGGTCGAGATCGCCATCAGAGGCAGACGAAGCGCCGGCTCCGAGGCATCGAGCATGTAGAAGACGAGCGAGAGCGCTATGGCAAGCGTCGCCGCGATGGCACCGGCCACGCCCGTCAGCAGCGTGCTTGCGACCTCGTCGCGGCTGATCAGAAAAACCAGATAGGCCATATAGGCCGGCAGCGGGATCTGATAGAGTTCCGCGATCGCGACGGTGAGCGCGCAATTGAAAGCGATCCGCGTGCACGCCGCGACACGTCCCGGCCGCGGCGCCAGCTCTTCCCGCAAAAACGCAAGAAGGCTGAAGCGCGGTGGCGGCGCGGGAATCTCAGCGAGAAGCGCCATGCCGCACCAAAATCGAGACCGTCGCCCCGATCCGCATGTCCGCCTCGGGCGGATTGTCGAGCCTGATGCGAACCGGAAAGCGTTGCGCCACCACGACCCAGTTTAAGGTCCGCCCGACAGCCGGCAGCCCGGGTGCGCCAGTATCTTCCGGTCGCACGCCCCAGCCGAGACTCTCGACATGACCGCTCATCGGGCGATTATTGTCCGAGATCATCCATACGGTTGCCGGGTCGCCGATGGCGATGGCCGGGAGTTCCGTCTCGCGAAAATTCCCGACCGCATACCAGTCATCTGTTTTGATCAAGGTGAAGATCGGATGTCCGGCGGCGGCATAGGCGCCTGCGGCGATATCGAGGCCGACCACCAGACCATCGAAAGGCGCGACGAGGTTGGTGTTGCGAAGATCGCGCTCTGCAAGCGCGACGGAGGCCTCAGCCCCGATCAATTGCGCCATCAAAGCTTCGGTATCGCCAATGGCCTGCCTTGCTTGCTGCGCCTGTTGGATGGCCCCAGCCAAGCCAGCCTGAGCGGTTTTTTCATTGGTCTTCGCTTCGTCGACTTGCTGGGCCGTCACGTAACCCTTACCCAGCAACGGCACCAGCCGTCCGACTGTGCTCTGCGCGAGAGCGAGCTGCGAGCGTCCGCGTTCGACATTCGTCGCTGCCGCATCGGCGCCGGAGGTTTGCGCCGCCACTTGCCGCGTTGTCAGTTCAATCTGCGCCTTCAGCGCAGCGACCTGCGCACGCGCTTGACGCAGCCGCAGTTCGAAAGGCTCCGGATCGATTTCGACCAGCTTTTCGCCTTTGGCCACCCTCTGATTGTCACGCACATGGATCGCGACGATCCGGCCGCTCACATCGGGCGCCAGTCCGGCTGTATCCGCATAGAGAAAAGCGTCATGCGTTCTCGGGCGGCGATCGACACTCTCGACCACGCGAAAGCCAAGCCAAAGCGCCGCGGCGATGGAGCCTATTGCAATCAATCGGCTTACGAAGCGGCGGCCCCGCATCGGAGCTGTTTTGGGGTTTACTGCAGCCATATCAGCCAGGTTGCAAAAGCGAAGGCGGTCGCAAGCGCGAGATAGACGATGACTGGCGCCGGCAGAGTTTCACTGAGGCCGCTCGCGACGAGAAGCTGGCGAACGACAATGGTCGCCGCCAAACCTATGAGCGCGCAAATCATCCAGGAGGGAAAGTAGGAGCCGAGAATGCTCTGCGAAGGAGCTGAATTGCAACCTGTCAAGGCGGTCACCGAACCGACGGCACCGCCGCGCGCCAGGCCAGACAGCCGGCGCTTTCTTTCAGCCCCTTTACCCAACAAAGCCCTTCTCCCCCCGGTAAGGCCTACCGCAGCCAAAATAATCCGGCTTCCACGAAAGAAGAAGGAGAAGTTTTTGTCCCAGCCGACAGAAGATGGAAAGCTGTCTAAAACCCTCGAAATCCGTAAAAACTTTTGTAATCGCTAGCGGTATCAAGGCGAGTCCGTAAGGCTCGTGTCTAGCGTTACAGAGATTTCACGCTCGGCTCGCGGCTCAGCCGGCATCCATCGAGAAACTGCGCGACGGCGCCCTTCACGATCTTTTTAACTTCGGTCTTTGTCGGCGGCTGCCGCAAGCCGATCAGACATTGCATACGCACCGTGCCCGACAGCATCTCGATGAATCGGTCGGCCGCGCTGTTGGCCTCGGTCAACCGCAACGTTTTGCGGGCGATCTGGGTTTCGAAAAACGCCGTCAAAAAACTCCGGCTACGGCCGGGACCGAGACTCCAGAACCTTTGCGCGAGCTCGGGCATGCGCGGCGCTTCCGAGATGACCATTCGATTAAGGCTCAGACAGTCCGGCGACGTGACGATCGTCAAATAACGGGTCCCGATTTCCTCAAGCGCTTCGTCCGGCGAACGCGCGGCAAGAACATCGAGCGCCATGCCGCGATAAATCGTCTCGCAATTATCGCTGACGATCGCCTCGAACAGACCCTGCTTGCCGCCGAACAAGGCGTAAAGCGTCTGCCGCGAACCGCCGGACTTGGCGATCACATCGTCGAGAGTGGCGTCGGCAAAGCCCTTTTCGTGAAAGACCGCGCGTCCGGCTTCCAGAAAAGCGTCGCGGCGCGCCACCAGACGTTTGCTCGTGGGCGAAATGGCGCAGTCAGAACTTTGTGCGGCTTGCTTCATTCACTAACTCGTGAGAGCTATCGACGGCCCTTGATATGTACTGTACCATACAATACGTCAAGTACGTGAAACAGGCCGCCGCGCCGCTGGGAAATCCTCTCTTCCGGCGGTTTTTGACGTGCCCGACGATTTTCAAGGCACGCTTTCGACCGGGTGGAACGAGCCGGCGTGAACGCGGCTTCTGGAGCGACCCATGGGTATTGTTGCCTTCGCGCTTCGCTTTAAGCACACCTTCTACGTGCTGGCGGTGATGATGCTCTTCCTCGGCGGCAGTGCGATTCTGACCACGCCGAAGGATATTTTCCCGAATATCGACATCCCGGTCGTGAGCGTCATTTGGCAATATACAGGCCTGACGCCGGAGGAGATGGAAGCGCGCGTCACCACCTACAGCGAATATTCGATCTCATCGAACGTCAACAACATCAAGAATATGGAGAGCCAGACGCTCTCCGGCATCGCGGTGCAGAAGATTTACTTCCAACCCGGCGTCAACGTCGATCTCGCCATTTCGCAGATCGTCTCGGCGACCAATTCGATCCGCGCTTTGATGCCGACGGGCATTCAGCCGCCGGTGATCGTTCAGTTCAACGCCTCATCCGTCCCGGTGCTGCAGTTGAGCCTGTCGTCCGATCAGTTGAACGAGCAGCAGCTTTACGATTACGGCATTTATCAAATCCGCCAGGCCCTGGCGCCGATCCCGGGCATCACACTACCGACGCCCTATGGCGGCAAATATCGCCAGATCATGGTCGATCTCGATCCGGACGCGCTCAACGCCCGCGGAATCGCGCCAATCGACGTCGTCAATGCGGTCAACGCCCAGAGCCTGACGTTGCCGTCGGGCGATGTTAAGCTCGGCGACAAGCAATTTATCGTCAAAGTCAATGCGACGGCACCGTCCATCGATGCGTTGAACAAGCTGCCGATCAAGCAGGTCGGCGGCACGACGGTCTATCTTTCCGATGTAGCGCATGTCCGCGACGGCTGGGCCGTCCAGCAGAATATCGTGCGCGCCGAAGGCAAGCGCTCGGTTCTTTTGACCATCATCAAGAACGGCAATGCCTCGACGCTCGATGTCGTCAACCGGGTGAAGGCGGCACTCCCCGACATTCAACGCGCCGCGCCGCCCGGCATGGACATCAAGCTCCTGTTCGACCAGTCGGTCTTCGTGCAGAACGCGATCACGAGCGTCTTGCACGAGGGCGCGATCGCGGCCGGCCTCACGGCTCTGATGATCCTGATCTTCCTCGGCTCATGGCGCTCGACCCTCGTCGTCATGGTGTCGATCCCGCTGTCGATCCTGACCTCGCTCGCCGTGCTTTCGGCGCTCGGCCAGACGATCAATACGATGACGCTCGGCGGGCTCGCGCTCGCGGTCGGCATTCTCGTCGACGATTCGACGGTTACGATCGAGAACACGCACCGGCTTCTGGAAGAAGGCGAGCCCTTCGACAAGGCGATCCTCGAAGGCGCGGCGGGCATCGCGGTTCCGACCTTGATTTCGACGCTCGCGATCTGTTGCGTCTTCGTCTCAGTCTTCTTTCTGCAAGGGGCGGCGCGCTATCTCTTCACGCCGCTTGCGATGGCCGTCGTCTTCGCCATGCTCGCCTCCTATACGATTTCGCGGACATTGACGCCGATCATGATCGGTCTCTTGATCCGCAAGGAGCACGAACGGCAGCACAGCGGCGCGAAGCCGAATTGGCTTGAGCGTTTCCATGCGGGCTTCAACACAAGGTTCGACCGCTTCCGCGATTTTTATGGATGGCTGCTCACCGGCATCCTGCGGCGGCGCATCATCACGCCGCTCGTCGCTCTCGCCATCGTCGCGCAGGCCGTCGTTCTCTCTTATCATATCGGCTCCGACTTCTTTCCGAATGTCGACGCTGGCCTGATCCAATTGCATGTGCGTGCTCCGGCGCGCACGCGGATCGAACGGACAGAACAGATCTTCCAAGAGGTCGAGGACAAGATTCGCACCATCGTCGATCCGAAGGACCTAAAGCTCGTCCTCGACAACATAGGCCTGCCGCAGCGCAGCTATAATCTCGCTTTCACCGACGGTTCGGCGATCGGTGTCAACGACGGCACGATTCAGATCGAACTCGCCGAAGACCATCAGCCGACGGCCGAAATCATCAAGCGGCTGCGGACGGAATTGCCTTCCGCTTTCCCGGATGTGCTCTTCTATTTCCAGCCCGCCGATCTCGTGACGCAGGTCTTGAACTTCGGCGTGCCGACGCAGATCGACGTGCAGTTCCAGGGCCGCGACCGCGCCGGCAACCAGGCGCTTGCCAAGGAATTGCAGCAGAAAATGGCTGACGTTCCCGGCCTCGTCGACGTGCACGTTCAGCAGGAACTCGACGCACCGTCTTTATTGTACACAATCGACCGCACGCGCGCCCAGCAGCTCGGGCTGAACATGCAACAGGTCGCAAACAATCTGAACATCAGCCTATCGTCGTCAGAGCAGGTCTCACCGAATTTCTGGACCGATCCGAAAAACGGCATTCCCTATTATTTTGCCGTGCAGACACCGGAATATCGCATCTCGAACAGGAACCAGCTCGACAATACGCCGCTCGCCGCGGGCGTCGATCCGAATGGCACACCGATTCCGACTTTGCTCGGAAATGTCGCCTCCGTGAAACGCACCCCTGTGCAATCGGTCTATAATCATTCGAACATTCAAGCCGTCTACGACATTTACGGCAGTGTGCAGAACATCGATCTCGGCACCGCGAGCAAGGCTATTCAGAAGCTCGTCGACGAGACCCAGCAGAAGCTGAAGCCGGGCAACACGATCCATGTGCGCGGTCAGATCGACAGCATGAACTCGGCCTTCTCGAACCTGACGATCGGTCTCCTCTTCGCCGCCGTCTTCGTCTACATGTTGATGGTCGTCAATTATCAGAGCTTCCTCGATCCGCTCGCCGTGATCCTGGCACTGCCTGGCGCCGGCGCCGGCATCATGCTCATGCTCTTCGTCACCGGCACGACGATCAGCGTCCCGTCTCTGATGGGCTCGATCATGTCGATCGGCGTCGCCTCGGCGAATTCGATCCTGCTCGTCACTTTCGCGCGCGAGCAGCGTGAAGCGGGCATGAGCGCTTTCGAGGCCGCGCTTTCGGCCGGCACGACCCGTCTGCGCCCTGTGCTCATGACGGCGGCTGCGATGATCGTCGGCATGATTCCGATGGCGATCGGCGGCCCCGGCGAAGAACAAAACGCCGTGCTCGCCCGTGCCGTTATCGGCGGCGTGGCGATCGGCACCATGACCACGCTTTTATTCGTGCCCTTCCTTTATTCCATCATCGGCCGTTTCGAGAAGACAAAAACGCACGCGCCAGCGGAAGGGGAATTGGCCCATCAGGGATCAATGTCATGAACAAGATGCCCGCGGAACAAGCGTTTTTCGATGAAAAAGCGCAGGAGAAGAAGCAGCCGGAGAAGCCGGCAAATGAGCGCGGCCGGCGGCGGATTGCAACGCTGCTCGGCATCGGCGTCGTTGTCATCGTCGCGGGGCTCGTCGCCTTCGGCGCCAAAAGCCAGTCCGACCGTCATGCCGACGCGGTTGCAGTGCTCGAAGCGCGAAAGAATACGGTGCCGGCCGTACGCGCCATGACCGTCAAGGAAATTGCCGGGCCGCGCACGATCGAGCTGCCCGGAAACATGGCGGCCTTCGACCAGGCGACGCTTTTCGCCCGCGCGACCGGCTATATCGCACAGCGCAATGTCGATATCGGCAGCAAGGTGAAAAAGGGCGACATTCTCGCCGTCATCGCCGCGCCCGATCTCGACGCGCAGCTCGCCCAGGCCAGAGGCCAGCTCGAGCAATTCAAGGCCGCCGTTCTGCAGGCGCAGGCCAATGCGGACCTCGGGAAGGTTACCGATCAACGCACGTCGCGGCTCGTCCAGCAAGGCTGGTCCAGTGCCCAGCAGGGCGATCAGGACCGTTTGACCGCGGCCTCAAGCAGCGCGGCCCTGGCCGTGGCGCGCGCGAATGTCGTGGCTCAGGAAGCGGCCGTGAACCGGCTGGTCCAACTCACCGGCTTCGAGCAGGTCACGGCGCCCTTTGACGGCGTCATTACGAGCCGCTTGATTGATGTCGGCAGCCTCGTCACCGCCGATGCCGCGAGCGGCACGTCTCTATTCTCGATCCAACGCACGGATGTGCTGCGCGTCCAGGTCTGGGTGCCGCAAGCGGCCTATTTCGGTATTAAGGACGGCGATCATGCGGTCGTCACCGTGCCGGAGCTGCCTGGACGCACATTCGACGGCGTCGTGGCGCGCAATGCCCGCTCGCTCGGGCCGGGCACCCGCACGCTTCTCGCAGAAGTCGACGTCGATAATAAGAACGGCGAACTGACCGCCGGCCTCTATGGCATCCTGCATCTGCAGGTGCAGAGGCAAACCCCGACGATCAGCATCCCGTCCCAGGCGGTGATTTTCAACAAGGACGGGCTCTCGGCCGCCGTCGTCGACGATCAGGGCAAAGTGCAGCTTCGCAAGCTCGACGTGGAATATGACAATGGCGCCGACGTCGAGGTGCGCGATGGCCTAAAACCGGGAGACAAGGTGATCTTGAGCCCGCCAGCGACCGTCAGCGACGGCATGCAGGTTAAGATCCAGGAGCCGCCGCCGAAAACCGAAGCGAAGCCCGGCTAATAAACAAAAAAACGGCCCGTTCATCGGGCCGTTTTTTTGTTTATTGCAAAGCGTTCGGTTTCAGCCTTGCTGCTGCTGGCGCGCCGCCGCGGCAGCCTCTTCCCTGGCAGCCAGTTCCTCCGCTGCCTTGTTGCGCTCGTCGGGATAGGCGGCATTGGCCATGATACCGCAAATGCGAGCCATCACGGCAATCCAAGCCTGCGCGACAAGGTCGTTGAAGTCTTCGTCGCCGAGCTGCTCCTTGAGCGTGTAAAGAAGGGCGGCGACGAAGGGCTGGTAATGCTCGATCTTGACGCCGACCTTCATGTGGTCGCAACCGGCATATTGCATGCTGTTCAGCGTATCGTGCAGACGATTCATGCTGCGCAGATAGATCGAGAGCTGATTCATGAATTTCTGCTTGGTCTCTTCAATATCGTTTTTGAAGAGTTCCCGCGCTTCGGGGCATTTCTCGAAAAACCGCTCATAGAACGGGTCGGCGAATTTCTTGTTCGCCTCGTGCAGGATCTTTGCGTAACGCTGCAAGATCATCTCGGACGTGCCTTCCGGACGCTGAGGGATGATCCTGGCGAATGTCCGTTTGACGATTTCAACCTGCTCGTTTGTCATCTTCCCACATTCTCCTGTCGCGCGGACGCTGAGCGTCGTGCAACTTTGATGCCTGACTGGCCGAAGAGCCTCCCGGCGCGCAGCTTTGCTTCTGTGGCGAGCCGGGCATGACCTCGGAAGGAAATCGCTTCGGGATTAACATCAGGGCGAATTTCAAGTCAATTACGCTGTTTCCAGGGCGTTTTCGGTCTCCAAAACCCGCGCTGCGCCCGATATTTCGTAAAAAGCGCCTGCAGATGGCAGATGCCAGGCGCTCAGGTGTTGATCCTTTTGCTCAAATAGGCCATATGCATGCCTCGCGTCCGGCCGCTGCGCCCGATGACTTTGAAAATATCTCTCTGGATTGGTTCGATGAAAGTCCGCAATTCCCTGAAATCCCTGCGCGGTCGCCATCGCGACAACCAGCTCGTGCGCCGCAAGGGCCGCGTCTATATCATCAATAAGACGCAGAAGCGCTACAAGGCGCGTCAGGGCTAAGACCAAGCCGCGCCCTGTAGGCGCGAACGCTTCAAAGCTTTGTCATCACAGAGCTGCGCGGAGCCAAGGATCGGCTTTGACGCTGAATGCCGCCTGCCGTATTTTAACGGCATGATTTTGCGCGCCGCTCTTTCACTCATTTTCGCCTTATCGACCGCTGCTGGCGGACTCTCAGTCTGGCCCTCCGCCGCGGGCGCTTTCGAAAGCGCAGCTGAGCGGAACATGCCCGGCGCACCAGGCTCCGGCGACTATATGCAAGTCCCCGGCTTTCCACCCATGAGAATGCCGCCGGGCGTGCGGACTTTTGGACCGAACGGACCGCTATCGCCGGAGCTCGGCGGTGGTCTCGATCACGTCGACCGGCCGGACGACCGGCGGCTGCGCCCCGACCCGCCCGAAAAAAAGCTGACCGAAGCCGAAAAGGCGGAAGCTTTGCGCAAGGCCTTGGCGCCGAAGCCCACAACCACCGTGCTCCGCCAGCAGAGCCTGGACATCTTGTTCAAACGGCTCGCCAATGCCGAAGACGATGAAACGGCGAAAGGCATCGCTGGTGCGATCGAGCGGATTTGGGGCCATTCCGATTCGGATACGGCCAATCTTCTTATGGAGCGCGGCTCCGCCTCGCTACTCGCAGGCCATTATCCTTTGGCGCTGTCCATCTTCGACAAACTTGTCGTGCTGAAGCCGCAATGGGCGGAGGCTTGGAACAAGCGCGCGACCACACGTTTCAGAGCCGATGATATCGATGGTGCCATGGCGGATATCGATCAGGCCCTAAAACTCGAACCCCGCCATTATGGCGCCTTGGCCGGCATGGGGCTCATTTTGCAGAAAGCCAATCTCAACAAGCAGGCGCTCGATGTGTTCCGCAAGGCGCTTGCGCTCAACCCCAAACAGCCCGAGTTGCGCGAGCTCGTCGAGAAGCTGACGCTTGAAGTCGAAGGCCGCGATATTTAGAGCATGATTGCAAAAAGCTGCGGGCTTTTTCGATAAGGATCACGCGTCAAATAATGCGGCTCAGACGCTAGATCATGTCGCTTTCCACCAATGGCAGCTCAAGCTGCATCAAGATCGTATCGAGCCAGCGCTCGTGCTTATGGCCGACGGCGCGTAAGAGTCCGGCCCGTGCAAAGCCCAATTTTTCGTGCAGCCGGATCGATCCGGCGTTTTCGGAATCCCCGATGATGGCGATCATTTGCCGGAAACCGCGCTCCGCCGCCACATCGATGAGCGCCGCAAGCAGCTTCTGCCCAATGCCGCGGTCATGAAAGCCGTCGCGCACATAGACTGAATTTTCGATCGTTTTCGCATAGGCCTCGCGCGGCCGGTAGCTATTGGCATAGGCATATCCGACGACCTTCCGGTCGCTCTCGGCGATGAGATAAGGATAGTTCGAGGCGAGCATGACGCGGCGGCGGATCTTCATCTCGGCTTCGCCCGGAGGCTCTATCTCGAAGGTGCCGGTGCCGTTTAGGACGGCGTGCCTGTAAATGGCCGTTACGGCCGGTATGTCTTCCTCGACGCAGTCACGGATCACGACGCCTTGCAAAAATTCCGTATCCGACACGCATTCCTCCCACACCCCGGCAGCAAAAGGATCGAACGTGCCTTTTGCCGAGACCAACCGGATGGGTGGAACTGTCTTACAGAGTTTTGCTCAAGCTTTGCGATAGGAATCTTCGAATTTCGATTTAATTTTTCATCGCCCTCACGAGCTGGTCGACGTTATAGCGAAACATCTGCGCGTAGGTATTCGCCGGGCCATCGGGCGGAGACAGGGCTTCGACGTAGAGTTCACCGCCCGGTACCGCACCCGTTGCTTTCGCAATCTGCTGAACGAGACGCGGATCGTTCGAATTTTCAAAAAAATACGCGTGCACATGTTCCGCCTTGATCTGTTTGATGAGCTTTGCGACGGTGGCGGCGGAGGCTTCCGTTTCGGTCGACAGACCGACCGGCGAGAGAAACATCACGCCATAGTCGCGGCTGAAATAGCCGAAGGCATCATGCGTCGTGATCACTTTGCGTTTGGCCAGCGGAATCGCATCGATTTCCTGATGCGCATAGGCATCGAGTGCCTCTAGATCCTTGATGTATTTTTCGCCCGAGGTCTTGAAATCCTGCGCGTCTTCGGGATCTGCCGCGGATAAGGCCTCGATGATATTGCGGACATAGATGATGCCATTGGCCGCACTGTTCCAGGCGTGCGGATCTACGATGGACTGGCCGTTCTCTTCCATCTTCAACACGGACATACCATTCGCGGTGAAGACCGGCTTGCCCTTGTAGCCGGAAGCGCTGATGAGGCGATCCATCCAGCCCTCGAGACCCATGCCGTTCACGAAAACAATATCCGCGTCGCGCAGCCGCTTCGCGTCGTCGGGAGACGGCTCATAGGCATGCGGGTCGCCGTTCCAGTGGACGAGACTCACCACGTCGACATGGTCGCCGCCGACCTGACGGATCATATCGGCAATGATCGTGAAACTGGCGACGATATGCATCATCTTCGCCGCCGCTGGCACCGCCGCTGCCGGCATGGCGAGCGTAAACATCAAAAGCCCAAGCGCGATCCGTCTCATGCGAAGCCCTTTGCTGTTATAACGTTGCCGCATTCAGCGACGTTTCCGCGAACAATAGCTCTCTGTCAGTGCGCCAAATGCGGCGGCGACGGCAAGAGCCGCCGCAACGCTCCGGACGGGCTGAATAAAAGCGAAAGACCGTAAAACAGGCTCGCCGTCAGCACGATCGACGGACCCGAGGCAAAACCGAAATGAAAGGAAACGATCAGGCCGATGTAACCGGAAATCGCGGCGATGCTCGTCGCGACGATCACGAGCATGGACAGGCTGCGCGCCCAGAGCTGCGCGACGGCGGCGGGCAGCATCATGAGGCCGACGGCCATCAAAGTGCCGAGCGCCTGGAAGCCTGCGACGAGATTGAGCACGACCAGAAACAGGAAGAGCAGATGATAAAGATGCCCGCGTCCGCCGACGGCGCGCAGAAAGCCCGGATCGAAACATTCCGCGATCAAAGGCCTGTAGACCACGGCGAGCACGATCAAAGTGAAGGAAGTGATTCCGCCGACAAGATAAAGCGCCTCGGCATTGATCGCGAGGATGGTTCCGAAAAGCACATGCAGCAGATCGATGTTGGAGCCGTGCAATGAGATGATGAGAACGCCGGCCGCGAGCGAGGACAGATAAAAGCTCGCAAAGCTCGCATCTTCCCGCAGCGTGGTCGAACGGCTGACGAGACCCGAGAGAAGCGCGACGGCAAGGCCTGCGATCAGGCCGCCTAAACCCATGGCGGAGAGCGACAGACCGCCGGCCACCAGAAAGCCGATCGCGGCGCCTGGCAGCACGGCATGGCTCATCGCATCACCGACAAGGCTCATCCGGCGCAGCATCAAAAGGATGCCGATGGGCCCGGCGCCAAGTCCAAGCGCGACGCAGGCGATAAAGGCCCGGCGCATGAAACCGAAATCGGCGAAAGGCCCGATGAGGGCATCATAAAGGCTCATGCGACGATCTTATCCTCGGCGGCGCAGAGCGGCGAGGTCTCGTCCCAATGTTCGGCCATCGCACGCGCGCGCAGCAGATTTTCGCCAGACATGGCAACGTCGGTCTGGCCCCAGGCGATGACTTCGCGCGCGAGCAGCAGAGTCTGGGGAAAGTTCGCGCGAATCTGTTCGAAATCATGCAGCACCGCGATCACCGTGCGGTGATCTTCGTGCCAGCGATGGATCAATTCCAGAAGGTCCTGGCTGGTGCGCGAATCGATCGCCGTGAAAGGCTCGTCCAGAAGGATGATCTTTGCATCCTGCATCAAAAGCCGCGCGAAGAGGACGCGCTGGAATTGTCCGGCGGATAAAGTGCCGATGCGGCGACGTTCGAATCCTTCGAGCCCGACCGTCGCCAAAGCGCGGCGCGCCTTATCGGCCGTCTCAGCCGATACGGAGCGAAACGGGCCGGTTTCACGCCAGGCGCCGAGCAAAACTGTGTCGGCGACGCTCAAGGGAAAGGACCGGTCGATCTCGGCCGCTTGCGGCAGATAGCCGAAATCGCTGATCGCCAATCCGCCGCGGTCGATCGTTCCCGCGGCAAGTGGCAATTCGCCCATGAGCGCCTTCAGCAAAGTCGATTTGCCTGCCCCGTTCGGCCCGGCGATCGCCGTCAGGCTTCCCGGCGCGAAAGATCCTTGCAGATGATGCACGGCAGCATGCCGTTCATAGGCAATGGTGACATTGCTCAACCGGATGGTCGTGTCGCGCGGCGCGGTAGCGGTCATGGCAGAGATACCGCCCAAAAAATCGCGAGCCATAAACAGGCAATTATCCCGGCGACGACAGCAAGACGCGCCGCGGCCGATCGCGCCAGGAGCGAGCCTCTGAAAGGGTCATCGGCAAAGAAAGGCAAGATCCACCTGTGCATTGATCTGGTATTATTATGTTATAATATGTCAGTCAACCCATTACAGATCTTATGTCGCGAATGCGAAACTGACGCCCCTCACCGTGCCGGGACTGGCAACCAACTTTAAAATAAACGCAAAAGCGGCGGAAGTGCGAGTGATTTCTGGGGCATTATCTTCCTGGGTGAGGAAAAGACCAAGAAACTCTGTGACGTACCGGCAATTTCGCCTAATATCTTGACTAGCGTCACCGCGACCATTCCGGAATCGATGTCATGATATCCAAAGCCCGCGACGAGGTTCACCCCGGCAAGGCCTGGGTCAAAAAGGTGGAAGAGCTTTGCGCGCGCAAGAGTCTGCAATTCACGCCCTTGCGGCGGGAGGTCGTCTCCATTCTCGCCGAGCTCGGCAAGCCCGTCGGCGCCTATGAGATCATGGATCATCTCGCCAAACTCAAGGGCCGCACGATCGCGCCCCCCACCGTCTATCGGACGCTCGATTTCCTGGTCGAGAACGGCTTTGTCGTGAAGATCGAAAGCCGGCAAGCCTATATTGCCTGCGACGATCCCGGCCATGATCATCACGGCATCCTATTGATTTGCTCCGGCTGCGGCAGATCGACGGAAATCGACAATGTCGAAGTCGATAAAATCCTGATCGAGACCGCGTCGGCCTCGCATTTTCATCTGCAGCGCCAGGTGGTCGAGGTCGAAGGCCTTTGCCAATCCTGTTCCGAAGCGGCAGCGGCACAAGCCTGACGCTCCTGCAGCGACAAACCCGCTAACCCTAAGCCGCCTCCGCACGGCCGGTACAGGCTTCGACCTCAATCGTCACGTGACTAAGGTGCTCGAGGTCGGCAAGACGGCGCTTGTAGACCGAAGGCGGTTGCGGATCGTCGCTCACGATCGAGACAACGGCGGCGCGGTGGCCCGGTCCAACCTGCCAGAGATGCAAGTCGGTCACGCGGTCGCCAGCGCGCTCCAGCCTTTCGCGAATGGCGCGCTCGGCGTCCCTATCGGGCGCGACGTCCAACAGGACGGCTCCAGCCGTCTTCATGAGACTCACGGCCCAAGCCGCGATGACGACCGTGCCGATGAGACCCATCACGGGGTCGAGCCAAGTAAGCCCGAAGACCAAACCGCCAACCAGCGCGACGATGGCGAGCACCGAGGTCAAAGCGTCCGCGAGAACGTGAACATAGGCGGCTCGGATATTCGTATCGTGACCATGATGTTTATGAGCGTGACCATGGTCGTCGGCGTGGTCGTCATGATCATGGCGATGATGATCGTCATCATGCAGAAGCCAAACGCTGGCGACGTTCACACCCAAACCGAGAATGGCGATTGGGATCGCCTCGGAAAAACCGATGGCGACCGGATTAAACAGCCGGTGCACGCTCTCCGAGCCGATATAGAGTGCGATCATCGCAAGTATAATGGCGCTGGCGAAAGCGGCGAGTTCGCCAAGTTTGCCGGTGCCGAATGAAAAACGGCTATCGTGCGCGTGCGTCCGCGCGAAACGATAGGCCAGCGCCGCAATACCAAGCGCCAGCGCATGCGTCGACATATGCCAGCCGTCCGCGATCAACGCCATCGAGCCTAAAACCGTGCCGCCGACAATCTCGGCGACCATCATCGCAGCGGTGAGTGCCACGACCGCCAAAGTCCGGCGCTCGTTGTCATGGTGCTTTTCGCCCAAAAAGGCGTGCTCGTGAGTCCATGGCTCTAGGGAATGCGAGTGCATGCGGACAGCTCCAATTGGAGGCTGCTTCTAGCACGTCGCACTCCACAGAACATCCGCTTCGCGCTCAGGTCATTGCGAGGCCAAAGTTCGGCCCTCAAGACGCGACCAGCCGCTGATTCTTCGCTCGCTTACGCGCTCCAATCGGGACGGGTCCCCGGCTCCGACCCTGGGCTTGACTATATGTTATGTTATTACGTACTAATATAACATCACAGCTCTAGCCGAGGTCAGGTTGCGGAATGCGTTCTTCCTTTTGTTGTTTTCTGCTCGCCGGCAGCGCCTTGCCGGCGCTCCTATCCCTGCAATCGCCCGCTTTCGCGGAAGAGCGCCTTCCCCAGGTCGATGTGACGGCGGCCCCGCTTGCGCCGCTGACGCCCGACTCGGCGTCTTCGAATGGCAGCGGCGTCGGCGCGGTGCTCGCGCCAAGCCCGCAGGTTTTGGCCGAGACGATCAAGCTCGACGCGGCGCGGCGCGATATTTTCACTCAGGCGGGCGCCAATACGACCAGCATCGACGACAAGGCAATCGAGGCGATGCCGCAAGGCACCGACCAGTCCTTCGACAAGGTCCTTCTTCAACTACCGGGTGTCAGTCAGGATTCGGCGGCGAGCGGCGATCTCCACATCCGGAACGAACATGCCAATGTGCAATATCGCATCAACGGCATTCTCCTGCCCGACGGCGTTTCCGGCTTCGGACAGATTCTCGACACGAGTTTCGTCGGACGCTTGAGCTTGGTCGACGGCGTTCTGCCGGCCGAATTCGGATTGCACACGGCCGGCCTCATCGACATCGAAACCCGCAGCGGCACATATCAGCCAGGCGGGACGATCAGCATGTATGGCGGCAGCCACGATACATTGCTACCGAGCTTTTCTTACGGCGGCACGGTCGGCCCGACGCAATTTTACATGACCGGCCGCTTTCTCAACACCAATCTCGGCATTGAAAATCCGACGTCGAGCACAGAGGCCATTCACGACTTGAGCCGGCAAGGCCGCTTCTTCGGTTATGTCTCGACGCTTCTCGACGATTCGACGCGGCTCAGTTACCTCTCGGGCCTCTCGATCAGCGGCTATCAGATTCCGAATACGCCCGGACAGGCGCCGCAATTCACCGCTTTCGGCGTCAGCAATTTCGACTCGTCCCAGCTCAACGAGAACCAAGTCGAGCGGAATTTCTACAATGTACTCGCGATCCAAAGGACGGTCGGCAATATCGACGGGCAATTGGCCTTCTTCTCGCGCTACAGTACCTTGCATTTCGTACCGGACCCCATCGGCGATCTCGTCTTCAACGGCGTCGCCTCGGATGTGACGCGCGAGTCGCTACTCAACGGCTTCCAGGGCGATATGGCCTATCATTTTGGCCTGCACACGATGCGCGCCGGCTTTCAGGTCAGCGCCGAAAAGACCAGGGCCATCGATTCCAATACTGTGTTGCCGCTCGACGACATGGGAAATCCGGTCGATGCGCCGTTCAACATTCCGGGTTCGAGCAGCAAGCTTGGGTGGATCGGATCCGTCTACGCGCAGGACGAATGGAAGATCACGCCGCAAGTCTCAGTCAATGGCGGCGTCCGCTTCGATCAGATCGATCAATATACGGATGCCAATCAGGTGAGCCCGCGCATCAGTTTCACCTATACGCCCTTCGAAGGTAC
Source organism: Methyloferula stellata AR4 (assembly GCF_000385335.1). Classification (NCBI taxonomy): domain Bacteria; kingdom Pseudomonadati; phylum Pseudomonadota; class Alphaproteobacteria; order Hyphomicrobiales; family Beijerinckiaceae; genus Methyloferula; species Methyloferula stellata. Next base: position 289,660 of record NZ_ARWA01000001.1, read on the forward strand.
GGTCTTTCACGCAGGCTATGCGCGCTATTTCACGCCGCCGGAACAGGCGCTCGCAGCGCCCGTCAATATCGCGGCCTTCAACAATACGACGCTGCAACCGAGCGTGATGCAGAACGATCCGGTCAAGCCTGAGCGCGCCGATTATGTCGATCTAGGCGTGACGCAAAAAATTCCCTTCGTTCCCGGATTGGAGGCCGGCGTCGATACTTATTACAAGCGCGCCCGCAATCTTCTGGACGATGGGCAATTCGGTCAGGCGCTGGTGCTGACGGCCTTCAATTACGACCGCGCCTATAATACCGGCGTCGAATTCAAGGCGAATTACGTCAACGAGAATTTCCGCGCCTATGCCAATCTCGCCTGGGCGAAGCAGCGCGCGACCGACCCCTCCTCCAATCAATATCTCTTCGACGCCGATGAACTCGCCTATGCGCAGACCCATTACGTCTACACGGATCACGCGCAGACATGGACGGGCTCGGCCGGTGCTTCATACCTGCTTTACGGGACACGCATCAGCGCCGATCTCACCTATGGCAGCGGCTTGCGCAGCGGTTTCGCCAATACCGGCGCGGTGTCGCCCTATGCGCAGGTCAATCTCGGCATCTCGCATGAATTTCCGAAAGACCAGCTCTCGCCCTTGGGGCCTCTGACTGTCCGCTTCGACGTGGTCAATCTTCTGGATCATATTTATGAAATCCGCGACGGCTCGGGCATTGGCGTCTTCGCGCCGCAATTTGGCCCGCGCCGGGGCTTTTTCGCCGGGCTCTCGCAGAAATTTTGAGTTTTCGGCGCCTTTTCTGGTCCGCAACTTGCCTGTAAAGGTCAACTTTTATTGGGAAAGGGACCTCAATGGGGTTTAAATATCTCTGCCCAACGGATGCCGTGAGCGAAGGCGGCATGGGCATTTTTCAAGCCGGTCAAACCAGCGTTGTTCTGCTTTGGCCGACGGGCGGCGAGCTCAAGGCCTATCGCGGGAGCTGTCCACATAAGGATGTGCCTTTTGACGATAAGACGACCTTCGACGGTAAGACAATCGTCTGCGCCACCGACCAATGGGGCTTCAACGCCGGCACAGGCAAATGCGTGACAAGTATCACCGACCATAAGCTTGAACCCTTTGAGCTTCGGGTCCGGGGCGATCAAATCCAGGTCGATGTCGGTTGGGAGAGGCCGGCGGGCGGAAAAGCCTGAACGATCCTATCTTGCTAGGATCGGCGGTTAAAAAGGAGTAGTTGGCTTCGACCCTACTTTCTGCGTCCGCATTTGATCCTGGTCCCATGTTTGCGTTTAGCCCTTGGAGGAAGCCATGGCCGAGAAATCACTGGAAGAAAAAATCGACGAATTGTTCGGCATTTGCGCGGCGCTCACCGCTTTCGTCACCGAGCTGCCCAATGCAACCGCCGTCGAAATGCCGAAGATGAAGGCCGCGATCGCCGCCAATAAGGCTCTGACCGAGGCGCAAGCCAAATTCGCGGTCGATGCCGCGCGCGAGCTGAAACATGCCGCCGCCGAGAAGCATGAAGGCGGTCATTAATTGGCCTCCGATGAGCAGGCCTTAGGTCCGGGCAGCATCACCGCTGTCCGGCTTCTCTTTTCACGCGGCGACGGCACGTTTCTCGTCGAGCGCGAAGAGGGTTATTCGCTCTTCTCAGTCGAACGGTTTTGCTGGATGAACGCCGGTTCCATGTTCGAGGAGCTTGGCGAATTCGAAGGCGCCGAAGAGATGCAATCCTGGCCGACGCGCGAAGCCTTCGACGCTTGGATCGCGCTCGCCGAGAACCGGGCAACTTTGGCAGGCCACGTCGAGAACCTCATTATCGGCTATGTGGGACCTCACCGTCTGTCGGATAATGCAGGTGCCTAGGGTCAAGACCTAATCATTGCATAATGAGGACCGTCATTGCGAGCGAAGCGAAGCAATCCAGGAACAACCACTCAAGTGGTGGCATGGATTGCTTCGGAGCTTCGCTCCTCGCAATGACGATCCATCAATTGAGTCCTGACTCTAGATTACGGGAGCTTTGCCGATGACGATACTCATTGAAGAGAGCGAAGCCTCTCCCGAAGTCAAAGCCATTTACGAAGACATCAAAGCTGTCCGAAAAGTGGATTGGGTCAATAATTTCTGGAAGGCCATGGCGCGCCATCCGGCGACGTTGAAACGCATGTGGGACAATATCAAGCAGGTGATGGCGCCGGGCGCGATCGATCCGCTCACCAAGGAAATGATCTATATCGCAGTCAGCGTCACCAATAATTGTCGCTATTGTATCGCTTCGCATTCGGCTGCAGCAAGGGCCAAAGGCATGACCGACGCACAGTTCGCCGAATTGCTCGCGGTGATCGGGCTGGCCAATGAGACGAACCGCCTCGTGCATGGCTATGACGTTCCGGTCGATCCGCAATTCTTAAAGGATTAGCGCTTGCCGCGAAATCCTCATCCTGAGGAGGCGCAATCCATTTCGGGTTTAGCCCGAAATGGACATTTTAAATGTCCAAGTCGTGCAAGCGCGACTTGGAAAGCGCCGTCTCGAAGGACGAGGGTTGAGCCATCAAAGGCATTGCATAGAGCCCTCGCCCTTCGAGGCTCGCATTCGAAGCCGCGAAGGGCGGCTGCGAATACTCGCATCTCAGGGTGAGGGCTTTTATGAAGCTTTGATCTCAGTCTCTCTCATAAACGCCGGTCAATCTTCCGCGTGCGAGAAGCACATCGGCCATTTGCGCGATGACCGTTTCGAGATTCGCCTTCTCTGGCAAATCCAGTTGTTGCCGCGTCGCGAAGATCTGAAATACGTAACGATGCGGTCCATGGCCGCGCACCGGGCGCGGTCCGGCATAGCCAACACGTCCCATGAAACCGCGGCCAAACCGGAAAGGCGGGTTTTCCTCCGGCGTCAGACAGCCCTCGGGCACGCCTTTCATCTCGGGCGAAATGCCGATCGCGATCAGATGCACGACGGGACGCGGCAACGGCGCGTCAGGGTCTTGCAGGATCAGCACAAGCTCCTTCGTGCCGAGCGGCACGTTCGACCATTCAAGCGGCGGCGATATATTCTCGCCGACGCCAAGGCCGGCATAAAGCCGCGGCATCGGGCCATTCTCGTTAAAGGCCGGACTCGAGAGTGAAATGGTTTCCGGCGCGTCGGCCAGGCGCGGATCGTTGCAGGCAAGATGGCGGTCGCCCGCCCTGACCCGGCGGAGCCAATGCCCGATCATGCGCTCGACGGCGGGAGTCACATCTGCTCCTTCAAAATGCCCATGCGTCTGACGACAAAGCGCGAGACGCTCGGGCCGGTGACGACCACGAGGAGAAAACGCGCAGTTTGCAACGCCATGATAAAGGGCACGTCTACCCTGCTAGAGACGGCAATGATCGCGATCGAATCCGCGCCGCCGGGGCTCGTCGCCAGATAGGCGGTCAAAGGGTCGATGCCGGCCGCGAAGGTCAGGATGGCGGCAAAGAGGCCGCAGATCGCCATCAGCGACAGAATCGAAAGCAGCACTTTCGGCAGTACGCGGCCCGCATGAACCAGGATGGGGCGCGTGAAATGCAACCCAATGCTCCAGCCGACGAGCGCATAGCTGACGGCGAGCAGCCAGGGCGGCAGTTCGATCGTCAAAACGCCCATGCCTTGCAATATGGCCGCGACGATCAAGGGCAGCAGCAAGGCCCCGGCGGGCATGCGCAGACGCTGCGCGATCAAGACGCAACCCCAGCCGACAGCCAGAGTTTCGGTCAAGGGCAGCCAAGCGACCGGAGGAAACCAGTCGATCGCCGCAGCAGCAGTCGCGGCCGGCGGCAGCCAGATGCGTGCCACGGCGGATGCAAAACCGGCGACGAGCACGATCCGCAAATATTGCATGAAGGCGACAAGCCGCATGTCGCCGCCATAGGCCGCTGCCATCAAGACCTGCGCCGTGGCGGCGCCCGGCGAGGAGCCCCAGATCGCGGTTGTCCCGGGCAGGATTTGCTGCCGCGCAAGAAGATAGCCAAGCCCATTCGCCGCCAGAATGACCGAAAAGGCCGTCGCCAAAAGAAGCGGCCAATCATGAATCATCTCGCCCAGAATCGAGGGCGACAGGCTGCGCGCGATCAGCGCGCCGATCACGCCTTGCGCCAGAATGAACGGCAGTTGCGGCACTCGCACCGAGGCTTCGCCCGCGGCCACGAGGATCGCTGCGATCATCGGCCCAAGCAGCAGAGCCGCCGGCAGGTGCAAAAGCTCCAGCGGCAAGGTGACAAGAATGGAGAGAAGAAGGAGGAGGCCCCATTGAACATGGCCGCCATGTTGGCCGACCGAGACTGAAGCAAGCCGCATTCGCCGAAGCATGAGTATCTCATTAATTCCCGGACGAAACGGATTCCATTTCGTCCGACGAGCCCCGCGCTGACATCGGCCGGCGGGGCTCGCATGCTATTCAGCTCTATAGGCGGGCCGCGCCATTACCAATAGCCGTAATATCCCGGATAGCCATAGTAGCCGCAACCATACGATGTTTTGATCTTCATCCTGCCTGCGAGGGGTGGCTTCACCTCGGCGGTCATCGCGAGCGGCCTTAGCCGCGCGCAGATCTTTAAATGACAAAGCCCTCTTCGGCTGCCGATTTGGGCGCAAGCTTCACGCGATTGCGGCCGCTGATTTTGGCCTGATACAGAGCGGCATCTGCGCGATCGATAAAACTTTCCGCTGTGTCGCCGACGGCGAATTGAGCCACGCCGAAACTGCAGGTCACGGTTTGAAGTCCGTCAAAGGCGGTTTTCTCGACGTCATCGCGCAATTTTTCCGCAGCCAAATAGGCCATCGCGCTGTCGGTTCCAGGCAGTACAAGAACGAATTCCTCGCCGCCCCAGCGAGCGAGCAAATCGGTGCTCCGGATCCGGGCCGCGACGAATTGCGAAAGATCGACCAGAACTTTATCGCCCGTCTGATGGCCATATGTGTCGTTGATATCCTTGAAATGGTCGATGTCGTAGAGGACCAAGGATAGCGGCGTCTCATAACGCTCTGACCGCAGCATTTCATTGGCCAGCCCCTGATCGAATTGCAGTCGATTGGATAGGCCGGTGAGCGGGTCCGTGGTTGCCTGGAACTTGAGATCACGCGCCAGCTTTTGCAATTCGAGGCGCTTCTCCACCTCGACCTTGTCGCGCATCCAACGCTCGCGACCGAAAAGATAGATCAAGGCCATGATCGTCGTCAGAAAGGTGATGACGATTCCCAAAATGCGGCTCGCGAATATCTCCTGCGTCGGGTTCAATATCACCAAGGACCATTGGCTCGCATGCACGAAACGGCGGCGCAGATAATTGCGTTCACCATCAGCCTGGGTCCATGTCCCGTCTTCGACCTCGCGTTTCATCAAGGGCCGATCATTCAGCGTCCCGTATTGTACCGCGAGCGCAGCCGCCTTGTAGGGGGTAAGCGGCCAAAACGGCCGCAACAACATCTTTGGCTGGTTCGTGAGCACGATGACGCCATTGGGATCGACAAAGAAATATGGGCGGTCAAACTCCCGAAGATCGGCATCGAAGCCACTGAGGGATTTCTGGAGAGCCGCGACGCCGACGACTTCGCCAACCCTGCCCCGGATCGGATAGCTTGCATAAAAATCGAGTTCCTTGGCCGCAGCATCGAATGCGAAGTATCGGCCTAACTCGCCTGCGAGCGACGTCAGAAAATAAGGCGCGGAACCGGCGTTGAGCGGCACCGCCCCCATCTCCTTTTGACCGGAAGACATCACGATTCTGCCGGACCCGTCGAATATCATGCCGAGCTTCGCGCCCGACGCTTCGACATCGAGATCCAACATCGATTTGACACGCTCAGTTTCGTCCGCACTTGCGCCGCCCAATAGGGATTGCACGGATGGCGCACCGGCGAACGATTTCACCATGGCTTCAATGGGCGCGGTCTCGGCCGCGAGATGGCTCGCGATAAGATCAATATCCGCCCGCGCCGCCATCTCCGCATTTTGCTTGTAAATTCCGCCGAGAAATTCCGTCAGGATCCAGCCGCATACGAGGATGATGCCCATCGCCGCGAGGGTCCAGATGAACTGCTGGTGCAGAAAGGCCGTGTAACGCTCGGAAGCGACCTTCAAAACAAGCTGATGTCTCCAGATCGCCCAGATCGTGAGCGCGAGCGCGCAGGCGAGAAGTCCCCTCACCAGCTGAATCGGGATTCCCGTAAGCTGCACAAACCAGTCTTGGTTGATCGTATCCGCAGGCCAGAAGGGCGCCACCGTAACGATGATGCCGGCGGCAAAGGCATAAAGGACAAAGGCCATTGCGGCGAAAATCGCCAAATGTCTCGCAGTGCCCAAAAATCCTTTGGCGAACCAGGCGAAGACCGAAGCGGCGGCAATCGCCGCGGGAAATCCGATTGCATAGCGCGCAACCGCATTGGCCGTCGCGGTTCCGCCTTGCGTTCCGGCGAAAACGACCAGCAGGAGCAGGGGAAGATAGAGCCCAAACAGCCATCGCGCCGGTGCGCGCAACCCGAACCGGATGGCGTTCATCCGGGCAAACTCCATCAGGAGAAGAAAAGATATCGCCATGAGCGCCGTGCGCATCACGGCAAATAAGGGCGTATCGGCTATATCCAGCGCGGCGAGGTCCAGCCACTCACCGGCACCATGCAGGAAGGCGAACAGGCCGAGCACATCCCAAGGCTCGCCGCGCCCTGCCTCTCGCGCAATGGCGAAGCAAGTGCTGCCGAGCAGAATGAACGCCAGACCATAAAAGAAAAAAATGAAATCCAGCTGAGAGTTGATCAAAGCAGCCATATGTTCCCGCATGAGCCTGGCCAGTTTTTGGTGATCGCCATCGCGGAACGGCCGCGCCGCATCTACGGCCTCCAGGGGCTGCTTTGTGCTAGCGCCCACCGGTCAATAAATTTGCTGCGAATTAGATGGATTTTGTTCAGATTCGTAAGGAGAAACTCCACGCTTTTAGGCCAGCGTTAAGGCTGAGACTGCGGGGATATTTCGGCGATGGCCGGAGCGTCGAACAACGCGCACGGCCGGTCGAGGTTAAGTTCAATCGGCAGGCTGGTAGGCTCCCGCCGTCCGCGACCAACGGTAGAGACGCTGCCAGCGGTTGGAGCGATTCTTCAACATCAGATCGAAATGCTGATCGGCTGCATGTGACGTCACGACGATGATATTGGCACTATCGGTGATCTCATGGTCACGCGTGCCGTTCTTGTGCCAATCGCCAGCCACATCGCTATAGGCGGACATAGGTACGGATAATATAGGCTTGAGCTTGTCGCCATCGATCGTAAAGAGCGTGAGGTTGCTGAAGGAAGCGCCGCCGCCGGAATAGCTTTCCATCCAATTGCCGCGCAGACCGAAGGCCAGCGCATCGGGCGCGATCTTGTAGGCGGCCAGATCGAAGCGGTCGAAGCTTTCCGGCTTGATGGCCACGCCCTTCGCATCCTCCGCCGCCATAGGCTCGCGCGGCAACCCGCTCTTCGCCCAGTTCACCGCGGCCTCTACGGGCTCGCTTTTCGCGATCAGGCGCGGCGCGCTGCCCTCTTTCATCTCGACGACTCCGAGGTAAACGTGCAGGGGCTCCTGCTTCTTGTCGAAATCCTGCGGTTGCGCGCAGTGAGGTTCATATCCCAATGGTTCGGAGCCGCCGGTGCAGACGATCGCGACGTAGCTGTCCGGCCGCGCCGGCCATGGTTTGGCACCTATTATATTGGGTGTGTTGCGATCGCTTGGCGGCACGAGCAGATCGGTGATCGTCTTCGCCGGCAGGTTCGCAGGCAGTTTCAAGCCGAGCCCATCCGGGCCGGGTTTGCCTTCCATTTGTTCCGAGAAATAAGCTTTGCCTTCCGGTGTTTTGATCTGGTTGGGGACCTGGTCGAGCGAGTGAACCTCGGCCGCAAAAGCCGGAAGGGAAAGGCTCAGCGGCAATAGGCAAATGAGTGCTTTCAGCACGGCGGGCCTTCTTCTCATCTGATCCGGCGGATAACCAAGGAGCTGGAGCCACAATGGCGGGAGTTCAGCCAATAAGGCGTTAAATCAGCCGATTGCTTTATAAGGCACGCGCGTGACTTTGCCGTGCAAGCTTGACTTGTACACTGGCAAACCGGTTTCCTTGACCTTCCGGCCCGTGCCTTTTAGGATAAGGGTCCGATTTCACGAGAGATTGGATTTTTTAGGCCGCAGCTCCTCTAGCGGGCACGGCTCACGCCCGGCAGCGCGTTGCGCCCCCGGGCGCGTTTGGCGTTGGCTTAAGCCCTTGTAAACAAGGGATGAATAGTTTTCCGGCGGTCTATCAACCTCCGGCCGATGATCCCACCTTAACCCGAGGGTTAAGGTTTATAGGAGCAAACCATGTTCGAAGGGCTTTCTGAAAAGCTCTCTGGCATATTCGATCAGCTGACGCGGCGCGGCGCCCTTTCCGAGGAGGACGTCAATACCGCCATGCGCGAAGTCCGCCGCGCATTGCTCGAAGCCGATGTCGCGCTCGACGTGGTGCGCTCCTTCGTCGACAAGGTGAAACATCGCGCCGTCGGCGCCAATGTCGTCAAATCCGTCACGCCGGGCCAGATGGTCATCAAGATCGTCAATGACGTCTTGATCGAGACCTTGGGCTCCGACGCCGATCCGATCAATCTCGATGCGGCGCCGCCGGTCGCAATCATGATGGTCGGCCTGCAGGGCGCGGGCAAGACGACGACGACCGCGAAGATCGCCAAGCGCCTCGCCGACAGGATGAAGCGCAAGGTGCTGATGGCCTCGCTCGACGTGAAGCGTCCGGCGGCGCAAGAACAGCTCGCCGTGCTCGGCAAGCAGGTCGGCATCGATACATTGCCGATCGTTCCGGGCCAAACGCCGGTGCAGATCGCAACGCGGGCCGAACAGGCGGCCCGTCTGCAAGGCTATGATGTCGTGCTGCTCGACACCGCGGGCCGCACCCACATCGACGAAGAGCTCATGGCCGAGATGGTGGAGATCAAGAACGTCTCCCATCCGCATGAAATCCTGCTCGTCGCCGATAGTTTGACCGGCCAGGACGCGGTCAATCTCGCGAAAAATTTCAATGACCGCGTCGGCATCACCGGCATCGTTTTGACCCGCATCGACGGCGACGGGCGCGGCGGCGCGGCGCTTTCGATGCGCGCCGTCACCGGCAAGCCGATCAAATTGCTCGGCACCGGCGAAAAGATCGATGCGCTCGAGGAGTTTTATCCGGCCCGCATCGCCAATCGCATCTTGGGCATGGGCGATATCGTGTCGCTCGTCGAACGCGCAGCCGAGACGATCGACGCCGAAAAGGCGCAGAAGATCGCCGACAAAATGCGCAAGGGCAAATTCGACCTTGAAGATCTCGCCGAGCAATTGGCGCAGGTCGAAAAGATCGGCGGCCTCGGCGGCATCATGGGCATGCTGCCCGGCATGGGCAAGATCAAGGATCAACTGTCGCCTGCCCATCTCGACGAGAAAATCTTCAGGCGCCAACGCGCGATCATCCTGTCGATGACGCCGCAGGAACGGCGCAACCCGGATATTCTCAAAGCCTCGCGCAAGAAGCGCATCGCGGCCGGCTCCGGCACCAAAGTCGAAGACATTAACAAGCTGTTGAAACAGCATCGCCAGATGGCCGATATGATGAAGGCGATGGGCGGCGCGAAGCGCGGCGCCATGGGCAAGATGGCGCAAATGTTCGGTATGGGCGGCATGGGCGGATTGCCCGGCGGCATGCCCATGCCGTCTGCCGAAGAGATCGCGGCGCTGCAAAAGGCAGCCGGCGGCGCGGGCGGGAAAATGCCCGCGGCTGTGCCGAAATTGCCCGAAACGCCACCTGCGAACCTGTTTGCACAAGCACCCAAATTGCCGGGTCTTCCTGGGCTCGGCGGGATGAAATTGCCGGGCCTCGGCGGCGGCGGATTCAATCCGCTCAGCGGCAAAAAGAAATGACTTATCGTCAGTATTTTCACATCACACACCTGTAAGGAAAAACTCTATGTCCGTTAAAATTCGTCTCTCGCGCGGTGGCGCCAAGAAGCGCCCCTATTATCGCATCGTCATCGCGGATTCGCATTTCGCGCGCGACGGACGGTTCATCGAACGCATCGGCTCCTTCGATCCCTTGAAGCCCAAGGATGCGGCGGACCGAGTCGTGCTCGACACAGAAAAGGCACAGGCCTGGATCGCCAAGGGCGCGCAGCCGACCGATCGCGTCGCGCGGCTTCTCGAAGCGCTCGGCATCGGCAAGCGCGAACCGAAGAACAATCCGAAACATGGTCTGCCGAAGAAGAAGGCGCAGGAACGCGCCGCCGCTCAGGCCGCCGCCGCTGAAAAGGCCGCTGCCGAAGCGGCCGC